>JABXJS010000006.1 GCA_013538855.1 Herpetosiphonaceae bacterium | reverse complement strand
TGTAGCGCCGCGCACAGCGCTGGAGGCGCAGCTGGCGGCGATCTGGGCGGCGGTGCTGGGGCTGGAGCAGGTCGGCGTGCACGACTCGTTCTTTGCCCTCGGCGGCGACTCGATCCGCAGTGTGCAGGTTATCGCCAAGGTGCGCGCCGCTGGCCTCAACGCCAGCCTTCAGGACCTCTTCCGCCACCCGACGGTGGCCGCGTTTGTGCAGATCGCCGCGAGCGCTGCGGCCGCCGAGGATGTGCCGCTGCCGGAGCGCGGGGCGCTGCTCGCCGACGTGGATCGCGCACGCATGCCGCAGGAGCTAGTGGACGCCTATCCACTGACCCGGCTCCAGGCGGGCATGCTCTACCATATGCAGCGCGACGGCCACGGCACCGCCTACCACAACGTCGATAGCTTCCACATTCGGCTGGACTACGAGCACGCGCGCTTTCAGGCGGCCGTCGATACGGTCGTGGCGCGCCATCCGATCTTGCGCACGCGCCTCGCGCTGAGCGGCTACAGCGAGCCAGTGCAGGAGGTGCTGCGCGACGCCCGCCTCGTCGTCGGCTACACCGATCTGCGCGGGCAGCCAGCAGCGGCACAGATGCAGACGATTGCGGCCTATGCGCAGGGCGAGCACCGCCGCCCGTTCGCGCCCGCCGAGGTGCCGCTGCTGCGCCTGCACGTCCATCAGCGCGACGCGACGACGGTGCAGATCACCGTGACCGAGTTTCACCCGATCCTCGATGGCTGGAGCCTGCATACGATTTTTGCCGAAATGTTTGCCGCCTACGCTGGTGCAGCGCTGCCGCCGGTCGAAGGCCGCTACAGCAGCTTTGTGGCGCTAGAGCAGGCTGTGCTCGCCGATCCGCAGGCGCGCGACTTTTGGGCCGCCACGCTCGCAGATGCGCAGTACCTGCAGCTGCCGCTGAGTCGCCAGGATGACCAGCTCTTCACCGTGCATGAGTGTGTGGTGCCGATCAGCGCTCAGCTTTCTACGCAGCTCCAGGCGCTCGCCGAGCGCGCCAGCGTGCCGCTGAAGAGCCTGCTTTTGGCAGCGCACATCAAGGCGCTGAGTGTGATCAGCGGCCAGCGTGATGTGCTCACCGGCGTGGTCACCAACGGACGGCCCGAGACCGTCGGCGCGGAGCGTGTGTGCGGTCTGTTTTTGAACACCGTGCCGTTCCGCATTCAGCTCGCGCCCACCGACTGGGCCGCGCTGGTGCAGCAGGTCTGGGCCGCCGAGTGTGCCTTTGTGCCCTTCCGGCGCTACCCGCTGGCGGCGATGCAGCAGACCTGGGGCGATGGCGCGCCGCTGTTCGAGGTCGCCTTCAACTACACCAACTTTCACGTCGTCGATGCCATGCTTCAGTCCGGCGCAGTTGAGGTGCTCGAGATGAGCCAGCGTATGGAGGAGACCAACTTCACGCTGCTGGCCGGCTTCAGCTACGACTCGGTCGCCGACGAGATCAGCCTGCGCCTCGACTACGACGCCAGCGCCATCGCGCAGCCGCAGATCGAGCACATGCGCGACATCTACGCCCGCGTGCTGGCCGCGCTCGTCGCCGAGTTCGACTCCGCCCACGACCGCCAGCCGCTCGGCCTCGACGCACAGATGCAGGCCGATCTGGCGCGCTGGAATGCCACCGCCCGCGATTTTGGCGCGCCGCAGTCGCTGGCCGCGCTGCTGCACCAGCAGGCTCAACGCACGCCTGCCCTGCCCGCCGTGCGCTACGCCCAGACGACGCTGACCTACGCCGAGCTGGCGGCGCGCTCGAATCAGCTCGCCAACTTCTTGCTGGCCCAGGGTCTGCGCTCAGAGGATCGGGTGGCGGTCTATGCCGAGCGCTCGCTGGAGCTGGTCATCGCGCTTGTGGCAGTGGTTAAGGCGGGTGGGGCGTATGTGCCGCTCGATCCAGCCTATCCTGCCGAGCGCCTGGCCTTTATGCTTGAGGATGCGCAGGCGGCGTTTGTGCTGACGCAGGCGCAGTTGCGCACCAGCCTGCCGCCAACCAGCGCGCCAATCATCGAGCTAGATGGCGACTGGCCGCAGATTGCCACGGCTTCCGCCACGGTGCCAGCGGTGACGATCCATCCGCAGCAGCTGGCCTACATCATCTACACCTCTGGCTCGACTGGCCGTCCAAAAGGGGCGATGAACACCCACGCTGGCATCTGCAACCGCCTGCTGTGGATGCAGGACGCCTACCATCTGACCGCCGCCGACCGCGTGCTGCAAAAAACGCCATACAGCTTTGATGTCTCGGTCTGGGAGTTTTTCTGGCCCTTGATCAGCGGAGCCAAGCTTGTGGTCGCCCGGCCTGGCGGCCATCAGGAGCCAGCCTACCTTGTCGAGTTGATCAACACTGTCGGCATTACCACGCTGCACTTTGTGCCGCCGATGCTGCAGGCGCTGCTCGACACGCCGTCGTTCGCCAGCTGTCGCTCGCTGCGCCAGGTCATCTGCTCCGGCGAGGCGCTGACGCCACAGCACAAAGAGCGCTTCTTCGCCACGCTCGACGCGCGCCTGCATAACCTGTACGGCCCCACCGAGGCCGCCATCGACGTGACCGCCTGGGAGTGTCGCCCTGAGCACGCGAGCGTGCCCATCGGCCACCCGATCGCCAACACGCAGATGTACATTCTCGATGCTGCGCTCCAGCCGGTACCGGTTGGCGTACCTGGCGCGCTGTACATCGGCGGCGTCAACTTGGCGCGTGGCTATCTGGATCGGCCAGCGCTCACTGCTGAGCGCTTCGTGCCCGATCCGTTCAGCGCCACGCCCGGCGTGCGCATGTACTACACGGGCGATCTGGCGCGCTATCGCGCCGATGGAGCCATCGAGTATCTGGGGCGCTCTGACCACCAGGTCAAAGTGCGCGGCTTCCGCATTGAGCTTGGCGAGATCGAGCACGCGCTCGCCGCGCAGCCCGCCGTGCGCGAGGCGCTGGTGCTGGCTCGCCCGGCCCACGATGGCCTGCCGCAGCTCGTCGCCTATCTCACCGCCGCTGACACCCTCGATCTCGACGCGCTGCGCGCGGCCTTAGCCGCCAGCCTGCCCGAGTATATGCTGCCGAGCGCCTTCGTGCTGCTGGAGCAGTTCCCGCTGACGCCCAACGGCAAGGTTGATCGGCGCGCGCTGCCTGCGCCAGAGCGTGTCGGCGCTCCGTCGAGCGCATATGTTGCCCCGCGCACGCCTGCCGAGGCCACCATCGCCGCGATCTGGGCCGAGGTGCTCGATCTGCCGCAGGTGAGCGTCGCTGTTGACTTCTTCAGCCTTGGCGGCCACTCGCTGCTGGCAATGAAGGTGCTGGCGCGCCTCCAGGCCGCCTTTGCGGTCGAGCTGCCGCTGAGCGCGGTGTTCGAGCACCCCACCGTGGCGGCAATGGCCGCATACATCGCCAGCCACGCCCAGCCCGCCAGTGCGCAGCCGCTTCAGGCGCTTGACCACAGCCAGCCGCTGCCGCTCTCGCTGGCCCAGGAGCGACTGTGGTTTTTGTATCAGCTCAACCCTGCCGACACAGCCTACAACCTACCGCTGGCAATTGAGATCAGCGGCGCGTTTGAGCTGGCGCTCTGGCAGCGCACGCTCGATACCATCGCCGCCCGCCATGCGGTGCTGCGCACACGGCTGGTCGAGGTTGACGGCCATCCGGCCCAGCTGATCGACGCGCCAACAGCGGCCCCGCTGGACCTGATCGAGCTGCCAGGGATTGACGGCGACACGCTGCGCGAGCGGCTGCTGGCCGCGGTCAATCAGCCGCTGCGTCTAGGCGAGCGTGCCTGGCGCACGCTGGTGCTGCGGCTGGCACCTGATCGGCACGTTGTGCTGGTGATCATGCACCACATTATTGCTGATGCCTGGTCGTTCGAGCAGTTTGTGCGCGAGGCGGCGACGATCTACACGGCGCTGCTGCACGGGCAGTCGCCGCATCTGCCTGCCCTGCCGATCCAGTACGCCGACTTTGCCAGTTGGCAGCGCACCCAGCTCGCCACCGCCGATCTGGCCGCCGATCTTGACTACTGGCGCACGCAGCTGGCTGGCGTGCCCGAGCTAGCACTGCGCATCCAGCGCCCAGCGCCAGCCCAGCCCAGCGCTCGCGTCGCCCGCCACCCAGTCAGCTGGGACGCCGCCACGCTGGCGCAGCTGCGCACACTCTGCCAGCAGCAGGGCATCACCACCTACATGGCCCTGGCCGCCGCTGTCGATATCGCGCTCAGCGTCTACACCGCCAGCAGCGATGTGCTGATCAGCTCGCCGAGCGCTGGCCGCATGCGCCCTGAGCTGGAGCCGCTGATCGGCTTCTTTATCAACAACCTGGTGCTGCGCGCGCAGCTCGACCCCGCTCAGCCGCTCAGCGCGGCGCTGGCGACGGTGCGCACGGCCACGCTGGGGGCCTACGCCCATCAGCACGTGCCCTATGAGCACATCGTCAGCATTGTCGCCCAGGAGCGCGGCAAAGCGGTGCGCACGCTTTTCCCGCTCTCCTTCAACCTGCGCGCCTGGGATACGCCGTCGGTGGAGCTGGACGCGGCCTTTAGCGTGCTGCCGCTCGATCCCGAGACCGCCCAGTTTGATCTGGTGCTCAACCTGGAGGAGCGCGCCGACGGCCTCAGCGGCAGCCTGACCTACAACACCGATTGCTACGATGGCGCTGGCATCGCCCGGCTGGCCCAGGTGCTCGACCAGGCGCTCCAGACGCTGTTGGCCGATACCACGCAGCCGCTCGCCGCGCTCCAGGCCCAGCTCGATCAGCTCGATCAGCAGCTGGAGGCCGCGCAGTCCCAGGCCAGCCGCGCCGCCAGCCGCCAAAAGCTTCAGACCGCCCGTCGCCGCAGTGTTCGCATCGACTCAACCGATCAATAGATCAGTAGATCAACAAAGGATTGCAGCCATGACGATGAAAAAAATTGGTGCCGCCCGCCGCAAAGCCGTTAGCGTCTCGCAGGAATCGCTGGTGACGATGCGCCCGCTGTTCGAGCACAACCCGCTGCCGCTGCTGGTCGAGCCTGCCGCCAGTCACGTCGATCTCGTCGAGTGGGCCGCCGCCAACCGCGAGCAGGTGCAGCAGCTGGTGCTGGAGCACGGCGGCATCCTCTTCCGCGGCTTCCATATCGCCAAGCCCGAGGAGCTGTCGGCCTTCGTCGAGGCGGTCTCCGACGCACTGCTGGAGTACCGCGAGCGCTCGTCGCCGCGCAGCCAGATCAGCGGCAATATCTACACCTCCACCGACCATCCGCCGGAGCACAGCATCTTCTTGCACAACGAGAACTCCTACCAGGAGACTTGGCCGCTCAAGATTTTCTTCGCCTGCGCCATCGCCGCCGAGCAGGGCGGGGCCACGCCCATCGCCGACTGCCGCAAGATCTACGCGAAGATCGATCCCGCCATCCGCCAGCGCTTCGCCGACAAGGGCTGGATGTACGTGCGCAACTTCGGCGATGGCTTTGGCCTGCCCTGGCAGACGGTGTTCCAGACCGACGACAAAGCTGCCGTCGAGGAGTACTGCCGCCACAAGGGCATCGAGCTAGAGTGGAAGGACGGCGGCCGCCTGCGCACACGCGCCATCCGCCCGGCCATCACCCGCCATCCCAAGACCGGCCAGGAGCTGTGGTTCAACCACCTGACCTTCTTCCACGTCTCGACGCTTGAGCCATCCATCCGCGATGCCCTGCTGGCCGAGTTTGGCGAGGAGGACTTGCCCACCAACACGTTCTATGGCGATGGCTCGCCCATCGAGCCGGAGGTGCTCGACGAGCTGCGCCGCATCTACCACGAGGAGACGGTCAGCTTCCCCTGGCAGGTCGGCGATGTGCTTATGCTCGACAATATGATCGCCGCCCACGCCCGCGATCCGTTCGTCGGCAAGCGCCAGATTTTGACCGCCATGGCCGAGCCGGTCAGCCGCAGCTCGGTCAGCTAAAATCAAGCGCCAGGATTGACCAGACCAACGTTTTCGCCTGAAGCCTAGCCTATCCCATCACGCTGCTGCGGAGGAGCATTCATGTCGCAAGAGACTCTTGAGGGTTTTGAACTATCGGCACAACAGATGCGCTTGTGGTCGTTGGAGCAACGTCAGGCCCAGCCTGCTATAGCCAGCGCCGAGATGACGCTGCACGGCGACGTCAACCTCGATCTGCTTGAGCGGGCCTTCGCGGCCCTCGTCGCCGCGCAGGAAATTCTCGCCACCATCTTCCAGCGCCTGCCCGGCATGGCCATGCCGCTCCAGATGGTCGCATCTGCCGACTTTGCCTGGCACGCCTGCTGCGATCTCGTCGCTGCGTCGCCAGCCGAGCAGGCCGAGCAGCTTCAGCACGCCCGCGCCACGCTGCTCGCTGCCGCCCAGGCTGGCCCACAGCTCCACGTCACGGCGCTTCAGGAGTCTCCCGCGCTCACGCGGCTGCTGCTGGCCACCTCGGCGCTCAAGCTCGATCGTGCGAGTATCGCCTGCCTGCGCGATCTGCTGGCCCAGGCCTATGCCGCGCTGCAGCAGGGCACAGAGTTCGAGACCGAGCTGCTCCAGTACATCGACTTTGCCGCCTGGCAGGCCGATCTCATCGCCGCCAACGAGAATCCTGCTGCCCTCGACTACTGGCGACGGCTGCCCTACGCCGCTGTGCTGCCTGCGCCTGCCACGGCTGCACCCCAAGCCGACGCGGCGACACGGGTTGTGATCGAGCTTGATGCTGATGTTCAGGCGCTGGTTCGCGCTCGCTCTGCTGCGCTGCCCACTCCGGCGGCGCTATTTTTGACGGCCTGGGGCGCGCTCTTGCGGCGGCTCAGCCCTGATGCCGGCACCCTCCTCAGCGTGTACTCCGATGGCCGCTCCTTCGAGGAGCTTGATGGCGCGCTCGGCGTCTTTGGTATGTGGCTGCCGCACACGTTCGACCTCGATCTGCGCCTGCCCGGCGAGCAGGCCGTCGCCCAGGTCGCCGCCACGCTGGCCCAGCAGCAGGAGTACCAGGAGTACTTCGATCCGACCGCGCTTGAGGAGCAGCTGGAGATCAGCATCGCGCTGCCGGTTGGCTTCGAGCTGGTGCCCGCCGCCCAGCCACTGCGCGCCGCTGGCCTGGAGTGGCTCGTTGCGGCCACGGCCACGCCCAGCGACACAGCCACGCTGCTGCTGCAGGTCGTCGAGCACTCCTCCGGCTCCTACGCCCTGCACCTTGTGGCGCAGTCGGCGCTCACGGCTGCGGAGCTGGAGCGGCTTGGCGAGCGCTATCTGGCCTGTCTGCGCGATCTGCTCCAGCAGCCGCAGCGCCCGCTTAGCCAGCTGGCCATCCTGGCCCCCGCCGAGCGCCAGCAGGTGCTCAGCGCCTTCAACGCCACCGCCGCCGACTGGCCGCCCGCCTGTCTGCACCGCCGCTTTGAGGTCCAGGCGCAGCGCACGCCCGCTGCCATCGCCCTGCGCTACGCTGGTCAAACGCTGACCTACGCTGAGCTGGACGCCCGCGCCAATCAGCTCGCCTGCTATCTACAAGCCCATGGCGTGGGCCTGGAAACCTGCGTCGGTGTCTGCCTGGAGCGCTCGCTGGAGCTGGTCGTCGCCATCCTCGCCGTGCTGAAGGCCGGCGGAGCCTATGTGCCGCTCGATCCCGCTTATCCCGCCGAGCGCCTGGCCTATATGATCACCACCGCGCAGCCAGCACTGGTGCTGACCGACTCCGCGCTCGCCGAGCGCTTGCCGTCGCTTGACCAGCCGATCCTGGCCCTCGATACGCTGGCGCTGGTTGAATCGGACAACGTGCCTACGTCGCTGGCCCAGCCGCACAATCTGGCCTATATCATCTTTACCTCTGGCTCCACCGGCCAGCCCAAGGGCGTGATGATGTCCCACGCCGGAGCCGCCAACCACATGGACTGGCTGCAGACGCTCGTGCCGCTGACGGCCGCTGACCGCGTGCTGCAAAAGACGCCGCTCAGCTTCGATGCCTCGGTCACAGAGCTGTTCGCGCCGCTCTGGCACGGGGCCGAGCTGGTGCTGGCCCGTCCTGGCGGCCACCAGGATAGCCAGTATCTCATCGATATCATCCAGTCGGCGCAGATCACGGTGCTGCAGGGCGTGCCCTCGTTCTGGCGTATGCTCGCCGCCGAGCCGGGCCTGGTCCAGTGCGCCAGCCTGCGCGCGCTCATCTCCGCCGGCGAGGTGCTCAGCGCCGATCTGGCCGCGCAGCTGACTGCGGCCACCGGCGCGCAGCTGTTCAACCTGTACGGCCCCACCGAGGCCGCCATCGACGTGACCGCCTACGCCTTCGATCCTGCTAGCACCAGTGCGGTCGTGTCCATCGGCGCGCCCATCGCCAACACCCAGATCTACCTGCTCGACCAGCACGGCGATCCGGTGCCGCTCGGCGTGCCTGGCGAGCTGTACATTGGCGGCGCGAACCTCGCGCGCGGCTACCTGGCGCGCCCGGAGCTGACCGCCGCGCGCTTTGTCCCCGATCCGTTTGCCACCGCGCCCGGCGCACGCCTCTACCGCACCGGCGACCTGGCGCGCTGGACCGACGCTGGCACGCTGGAGTACCTGAGCCGCACCGACCAGCAGGTCAAAATTCGCGGCTATCGCATCGAGCTAGGCGAGATCGAGGCCGCGCTCCAGCGCAGCCCGCTTGTCAAGGCCAGCGTCGTTGTTGATCGCGCCGACGCACTTGGCACGCGCCAGCTTGTTGCCTACGTCGTGCCCGCCGCCGCGAGTCTGGTGGCCCAGGATCTCTCGCTGCTGCGCGCGCTGCTGCTGGAGACGCTGCCCGACTACATGGTTCCGGCGCTATTTGTGCCGCTGGAGCGCCTGCCGCTGCTGCCCAACGGCAAGGTCGATCGCCGCAACCTCCCCGATCCCGAGCAGGCCCTGGCCGCGCTGGAGCCGTATGTCGCCCCGCGCACGCCGCTGGAGGCCGAGATCGCCGCCATCTGGGAGCGCTGGCTCGATGTGCCGCAGGTCGGCGTCACGCAGGACTTCTTCGCCCTCGGCGGCCACTCCCTGATCGCAACACGGCTCATGGCCAGCATTCGTGAGAACATCAAGGTCGATGTTCCGCTGCGGCTCTTGTTCGAGCATCCGACGGTGGCTGCACTGTCGGCGCAAATCGCCGCCTTGCGCCAGGATAGCGCTGATGTCGCTAGCCCGGCGCTAGCGCCCGCCAACCGTGATCAGCCGCTGCCGCTCTCCTTTGCCCAGGAGCGGCTCTGGTTCCTCGATCAGCTGGAGCCTGGCTCCACCGCCTACACGCTGCCCTTTGCGCTGCACATCACTGGCGCGCTGGACGTGACCGCGCTGGAGCGCAGCCTCGCCTGGCTGATCGCTCGCCACGAGGTGCTGCGCACCACCTTCCCCGCCGCCGCTGGCCGCCCGGTGCAGCAGA
>JABXJS010000005.1 GCA_013538855.1 Herpetosiphonaceae bacterium | reverse complement strand
TGTAGCGCCGCGCACAGCGCTGGAGGCGCAGCTGGCGGCGATCTGGGCGGCGGTGCTGGGGCTGGAGCAGGTCGGCGTGCACGACTCGTTCTTTGCCCTTGGCGGCCACTCGCTGCTCGCAACCCAGGTCATCTCGCGTATTCGCGATGTGTGTCAGGTTGACCTGCCGCTGCGCATGCTGTTCGAGCACCCGCAGCTGGAGGCGCTGGCGCAGGCCGTCGAGAGCGCCAGCAGCCAGCCCAGCGACACCATCCAGCGCACCGAGCGCATCGCCGACCAGCTGCCCGACCTGGACGCCGTCGACACTATGTCCGATCAAGAGCTAGACGCACTGCTCAACGACTTGCTTGAAGAAGAAAATGAGGCTCTGCAATGACGCTCGTGTCTTCGACGAAACATCTGACGCCTGAGGAAAAGCAGGCGCTAGTCAAGGAGCTGCTGCGCAAGAAGGCGCGCCAGCATCAGGACTTTCCCGTCTCTTTCGCGCAGGAGCGGCTCTGGTTCCTCGATCAGCTGGAGCCAGGCTCCACCGCCTACACGATCGCCTTTGCCCTGCATATCACGGGCGCGCTCGATGTGGCGGCGCTGGAGCGCAGCTTTGCCTGGCTGATCGCCCGCCACGAGGTGCTGCGCACCACCTTTCCGGCAGTTGATAGTCGCCCGGTGCAGCGGGTCGCGCCTGCGCCTGCGACCTACCCGCTGGCCATCGACGTGCAGCCCGGCGCTGATCTCGCTGCTGTGCGCGCCCTGCTTGACGCAGCGGTTGCTGCGCCGTTTGATCTGGCGAATGGGCCGCTGCTACGCGTGCAGCTGGTGCAGCGATCCGCCACCGACTGGGCGCTGCTGCTGGTGCTGCACCACGCGATCACCGACGGCTGGTCCACCGGCGTGCTCGTCCGCGATCTGCTCCATGCCTACCAGGCGTTTCAGGCTGGCCGCGAACCTGAGCTGCCGCCGCTCCCAATCCAGTATGCCGATGTGGCCAAGTGGCAGCGCGCGACGCTCCAGGGCGACCGCCGCGACCAGCTGGTTGACTTCTGGCGCACCCAGCTGCGCGGCGCGCCGGCGCTGCTGACGGTGCCGACCGACCGCCCGCGGCCGCCAGTGCAGGATGTGCGCGGCGCGGCCATCCCGGTGCTGCTGCCCGCGCCGCTGGTGGCGCAGGTGCGCGCGCTGGCGCAGCAGACGCAGGCGACCCTGTTTCAGGTGCTGCTGGCGAGCTGGCAGGTGCTGCTTGGCCGTCTCAGTGTTCAGGACGATGTGGTGGTCGGCACGCCGATCGCCAACCGCACACGCTCTGAGGTCGAGGGGCTGATCGGCATGCTTGTCAACACGCTGCCGCTGCGCACCGATCTGCGCGATAACCCGCCGTTCCGCTCAATTGTGCAGCAGGTGCGCCAGACGACGCTAGACGCCTACGCGCACCAGGACCTGCCCTTTGAGCAGATCGTCGATGCCGTGCAGCCTGCGCGCTCGCTGAGCTATGCGCCGCTCGTTCAGGTGCTCTTTGCGCTGCAGAACGCTCCACAGACTGCCGTGACACTGCCTGGCCTGCTCGTCGAGCCGCTGGAGCTGTCCAGCACCACCACTAAGTTCGATCTGACGCTGGCGCTCACCGAGACCGAGACCGGCGCGCTGCGCGGCGCGCTCGAGTATGTGACGGCGCTGTTCGACGAATCAACGGTGCAGCGGCTGATCGATCAGTGGCTCATCTTGCTGGCGGCCAGCGTGGCGCGGCCAGACACGCCGATCAACGCCTTGCCGCTGGCGCGGCCGGAAGAGCACGCTGCGCTGCTGGCGCGCAACCCCGGCCAGGCGGTGTACCCCGTCACCCAGCCGCTCCACGCCGCCGTCGCCCGCCACGCTGCCGTGCGCCCGGACGCGCTGGCCCTGCGCGATGACACGCGCACCTGCACGTACGCCGAGCTAGAGGCGCGTACCAATCAGCTGGCCCGTATTTTGCGCCAGCACGGTGTTACCACCGAGGTGCGCGTGGGCATCTGCTTGGAGCGCTCGCTGGCCGTCGTCGAGGCGATCGTCGCTGTGCTCAAGGCGGGCGGAGCCTATGTGCCGCTCGATCCGCACTACCCCGCCGAGCGCCTGACCTTCCTCGCCCAAAACTCGCAGGCGGCTGTGGTGCTCACCAGCACAGCGATCACGGCGCTTGATCGCGCTACCGTCCCCGGCGCTGTGCTAGAGTGGGAGGCGCTTGACCTGGACGCGCAGTCGAGTGCGCCGCTGGATCACGTCGTCGATCCGCAGCAGGCCGCGTACATCATCTACACCTCCGGTTCGACCGGCCAGCCCAAGGGTGTGGTGATTACCCACGCCCATGTGGCGCGCTTGCTCGACTCGACGGAGCGCTGGTACCGCTTCGGGCCGGACGATGTGTGGGCGCTGTATCACTCCTACGCCTTCGATATGTCGGTGTGGGAGATCTGGGGGGCGCTCTACTACGGCGGGCGCTTGGAGATTGTGCCCTACACGGTGAGCCGCTCGCCCGATCAGTGGCTGGAGTTCATGGTTGAGCGCGAGTTGACGGTGCTCAATCAGACACCGTCGGCGTTCCGCCAGCTCCAGCAGGCCGCGCTCAGCGGCCCCACGCCCGCCAAGCTGCCGCCGCTGCGCATTGTCACCTTCGGCGGCGAGGCGCTGGATATCGCCAGCCTTGAGACGTGGTTCGACGCCTACGGCGACGAGCGCCCGCTGCTCGTCAACAAGTACGGCATCACCGAGACGACCGTGCACACCACCTACCGCCCGGTGACTATGGCCGATGTGCGCGCTGGCGTCGGCAGCCTGATCGGCGTGGCCATGGACGATCTGGCGCTGTATGTGCTCGATGCGGCAGGCCATCCGGTGCCGGTGGGCGTGCCCGGCGAGCTATATGTTGGCGGCGTTGGCGTGGCTCGCTGCTATCACGCGCGCCCGGCGCTCACCGCCCAGCGCATGCTGCCCGATCCGTTTATCGGCCGCCCCGGCGCACGCATGTACCGCTCTGGCGATATTGTGCGCTACCGCGCCGATGGCGATCTGGAGTACCTGGGTCGGGCCGACCACCAGGTCAAGCTGCGCGGCTTCCGCATCGAGCTGGGCGAGATCACCAGCGTGCTCAGCCGCGTGCCCGGCGTCACCGAGAGCGCCGTCATCCTGCGCCACGACGCCCAGGGCCTGGGGCAGCTCGTCGCCTATGTCAGCGGTGATACGACGGTGTATGGCGGCATCGCCGGGCTGCATGCTGCCGCCGTCGCCGCGCTGCCGGAGTACATGGTTCCCGGCGCGTGGGTCGAAATGGAGCGCCTGCCGCTGACCGCGCACGGCAAGCTCGATCGGCGCGCCTTGCCCGAGCCAAGCATGGTGCGCCTCGATCTTGTCCCCTACGTTGCGCCCCGCACGCCCGTCGAGGCGCAGATCGCCCAGATTTGGGCCGCTGTGCTGGGCTTGGAGCAGGTCGGCGTGCACGACTCGTTCTTCGCCCTCGGCGGCGACTCGATCCGTAGTGTGCAGGTTATCGCTAAGGTGCGCGCCGCTGGCCTTAGCGCGACGCTTCAGGATGTGTTTCGCCACCCGACCGTGGCTGAGTTTGCCGCCCTCGTCGCTGCCGAAAGCGCGGCGGATGCCATGCCCGCTGAGGATGTCCCGCTGCCAGAGCGCGGGGCGCTGCTCGCTGATGTGGATCGCGCGCGCATGCTGCCGGAGCTGTCCGACGCCTATCCGCTGACGCAGCTCCAGCTCGGCATGCTCTACCATATGCAGCGCGCCGGCCGCGGCACCGCCTACCACAACGTCGATAGCTTCCACGTCCACCTGGACTACGATCACGTGCGCTTCCAGGCGGCCGTCGATACCGTTGTGGCGCGCCATCCGATCTTGCGCACGCGCATGGCCCTAAGCGGCTACACCGAGCCAGTGCAGGAGGTGCTGCACGACGCTCGGCTCGTCGTCGGCTACACCGATCTGCGCGGACAGTCGGATGCTGCGCAGGAGCAGGCGATCACGGCCTATGCGCAGGCCGAGCACGGCCATGCCTTCGCTCCTGGTGCGGTGCCGCTGCTGCGCCTGCACGTCCACCAGCGTGACGCGGCGACGGTGCAGATCACCGTGACCGAGTTTCACCCGATCCTCGATGGCTGGAGTCTGCACACGATTTTCGCCGAGGTGCTGGCCGCCTACGCTGGCGCGGAGCTGCCGCCGGTCGAGGGGCGCTACAGCAGCTTTGTGGCGCTGGAGCAGGCCGTGCTCGCCGATCCGCAGGCCCGCGATTTCTGGGCCAGCACGCTCGCCGACTACACTCGCCTCGCTTTGCCCTTCCGCGATGATGCCGCGCCCACTGCGCCACCACGCTTCGCCGAGCAGCGCCTGTTCTTCTCTGCCGAGGAGACCGCCGCGCTCCACAGCGTCGCCGAGCGCCTGAATGTTCCGCTCAAGACGCTGCTGCTCACCGCGCACGTCAAGGCGCTGAGCGTGATCAGCGGCCAGCGCGATGTGCTCACCGGCGTGGTCACCAATGGGCGGCCCGAGACCGTCGGCGCAGAGCGCATCTGCGGCCTGTTTTTGAACACCGTGCCGTTCCGCATTCAGCTCGCGCCCACCGATTGGGCCGCGCTGGTGCAGCAGGTCTGGGCGCACGAGTGTGCGTTGCTGCCCTTCCGGCGCTACCCGCTGGCGGCGATGCAGCAGGCCTGGGGCGATGGCGCGCCGCTGTTCGAGGTCGCCTTCAACTACACCAACTTTCACGTCGTCGATGCCATGCTCCAGTCCGATGGCGTCGAGGTCGAGGCGATGACCCAGCGCCTGGAGGAGACGCACTTTCCGCTCTCGGTCAACTTTGGCTACTCCTCTATCTCCAAGACGCTCGCGCTGATCATCGACTACAACCAGACGCTGCTGGATGCCGCTGTGGCTGAGCGCCTCCAGTCGCTCTTTCACACCATCCTCACCCAGCTTGCTGCTGAGCTGGAGCGCCCGCATGACCGCCTTGCGCCGCTGACTGCGGACGAGCGCACGCTGCTGCTTGACACCTGGAATGCCACCACGCAGCCGCTGCCCGCGCCCGCCGAGCTGTTTGCCCGCCTGCGCGAGCACGCCCAGCAGCGCCCGCACTTCCCCGCCATCACTGGCGTGCAGACGCTGGCCTACGCCGAGCTAGAGGCGCGCTCGAATCAGCTCGCCCGCCTGCTCCAGTCGCAGGGCGTGTGCGCCGAGCAGCCGGTGCTCGTCTATCTAGAGCGCTCCGCCGATCTGCTCGTGGCCTTCCTGGCGGTGCTCAAGGCGGGCGGAGCCTATGTGCCGCTCGATCCAAAGTATGCCTCCGAGCGCAGCCGCCACATCTGCGCGGCGGCCCGCCCTGTATGCGTGCTGACCACCGGCCAGCTTGCCCAGTCGCTGCCTGCGCTCGACGCGCCGCTGCTGTGCCTCGACACGCTCGCCGACGACCTCGCGCAGCAGTCGCGCCAGCCGCTCGACGCTGCGCCGCATCCCGAGCAGACGGCCTACATCATCTTTACCTCCGGCTCGACCGGCCAGCCCAAGGGCGTCGCCGTGCCCCACCGCGGGCTGCTCAACTTGGCGCAGGCGCAGATCGCCGCCTTTGCGGTTGCGCCGACCAGTCGTGTGCTGCAGGCGGCCTCGATCGGCTTCGACGCCGCCATCTCCGAGTTTTTGATGGCGCTGGTCGCTGGCGCAACGCTGGTGCTGCCGCCGTCGGAGCTGCTGCTTGCCGGTCAAGAGCTGCTCGATGTGCTGCGCGACTACCGCGTCAGCGTGGCCACCATTGTGCCCTCGGTGCTGGTCACCGTTCCAATGGCGCTGCTGCCGCACCTGCGCACGCTGATCGTTGCTGGCGAGGCGTGCCCGCCCAGCCTTGTGCGCCAGTGGTCGCCTGGCCGCCTGTTCGTCAACGCCTACGGCCCCACCGAGACCACCGTCTGCGCCACGCTGACGCCCTGGGACGATGGGCAGCGTGCGCCGCTCATCGGTGGCCCCATCGCCAACACGCAGGTCTATGTGCTCGATGCTGCGCTCCAGCCGGTGCCTGTCGGCGTCGAGGGCGATCTGTACGTGGCGGGTGCAAGCCTGGCCCGTGGCTATCTCGATCAGCCAGCGCTCACAGCGGCGCGCTTCATCCCCAACCCCTTCGCCACGCAGCCCGGCGCGCGCATGTACGCCACCGGCGACCGCGCTCGCTTCCACGCCGATGGCCGCCTTGAGTACCGTGGCCGCGCCGATCAGCAGGTGAAGCTGCGTGGCTTCCGCGTTGAGCTGGGAGAAATAGAGCATGTGCTGGCCGCGCTGCCTGGCGTGCGTGAGTCCGCAGTGGTGCTGCATCCCGCGCCTGCCCAGCTTGTCGCCTATGTGGTGCGCTCGGGGCAGGCTCCCGCCGATGATGGACTCCGCGCTGAGCTGGCCCAGCGGCTGCCCGAGTATATGCTGCCCGCCGAGATCATCACGCTGGACGCGCTACCGCGCACGCCCAATGGCAAGCTCGACCGCCGCGCGCTGCCCGCGCCCACCTTCAGCGCACGCGCCGGAGCCGCCGTGCTGCCCCGTGACCGCCTGGAGCTAGAGCTGGCCCAGCTGTGGGAGTCGCTGCTCAATGTGCGGCCCATCGGCGTCCACGATGAGTTCTTCGCGCTTGGCGGCCACTCGCTGCTGGCGGTGCAGCTTACCGCCGCCATCGCCGCCCAGTGGGGCCGCCCGATCTCCAGCACCGCGCTGTTTGAGCACACCACCATCGCCGCGCTGGCCGAGCATCTGCAGTCAACGGTCACGCTGCCGCCGACGCCATTGGTGCCGCTCCAGCCCCACGGGCGCAGGCCGCCGCTGGTGCTCATCCACGGCGCAGGCGGCAACGCCTTCCGCTTTATGCCGCTGCTGGCCCACATCGCGCCCGATCAGCCGGTGTTCGCCCTGCAGGCCCAGGACATTCCAGCCGAGCTATGGGACACGCTCACCATCGAGGAGCTGGCGGCCGACTATCTGGCGGCGATTCGCGCACGCATCCCCGGCCCCTTCCACGTGGCGGGCTGGTCCATCGGCGGCCTGATCGCCTACGCTCTGCGCGAGCTGGCGGCTGCAAGCAAGGCTCCGCTCGCCACGCTGACCTTAATCGACACCTGGGCACCAGCCAAGCAGGCCGCATCACAGACCGATGTGGCGCTGCTCCAGGCATTCTGTCGTGAGCTGGGTCTGCCCCAGCCGATTATCGAGTCGCTGCTCGCCAAGGCCAACGCTGCCGATCTGTCGGCTGTGCTGGAGCAGGCGCAGCACCATAACCTGCTCCCGCCAACGCTGCACGGCGCTGATCTTATCCGGCAGTATCAGCTCTACTGTGCGCTGGTGCGTGCCAGCGAGCGCTATGCGCCGCCGGTCTCGGCCCAGCCGTTGACGCTGGTGCGCGCCGCCAATCCGCTGCCCGATCAGTCCGAGGGCTGGCGCTGGCAGCGGCGTGGCGCGCTCGGCTGGAGCGCCTTCGTTGGCAAACGTGTTGAAACTCAGACCGTGCCGGGCAACCACTACACCCTGTTGTTAGAACCTGCCGTGCGTGATTTGGCTGCAACCCTGACGGCTGCGATCACACAATCCGAGGAGTAAGTCCATGACGCTCATGCGTTTTCTGTTACGTGTATCTAAAACGAGCTTCTTTCTATCGGTGATCGCTGGCTTGATCAGCGGCATCAGCACCACGCTGGTCGTCACGGTGATCAACGAAACGCTGCAGCGCCCGCCGGAGCAGCGCAGTGGGCTGATCTGGGCCTTTGCTGGCCTGTGCGTGATTGTGCTGCTCAGCAAGGTCATCGCCGAGGTGCTGCTAATCCGCCTCGCTGCGCGCACAGTCTTTCGCCTGCGCATGGAGCTGAGCCAGCAGATCATTCAGACGCCGCTGCGCCACCTTGAGGAGCTGGGCCGTCCGCGCATCATGGCCTCGCTGGCCAACGATATTCTTTCGATCTCCGACGCCACGGCGATGCTGCCGGTCGCCTGCACCTACGCCGCGATTGTGCTCACCTGTATCGCCTACCTCGGCTGGATGTCGTGGGTGGTGCTGCTGGTGATCCTCGGCTTTATTGTCTTCGGCGTCGTCAGCTTCGAATTGATGACCAGCCGCGGCATGACGCTGCTGCGCAAGGCCCGCGAGGAGAACGACATCGTCTTCAAGCACCTGCGCGCCATCACCGAGGGTACCAAGGAGCTCCAGATGAACGGCCAGCGCGCCGATCTGTTCCTCAACCAGGAGTTGCGCGGCAACGCCAGCGCCTTCCAGCGCCACAACACCGCTGGCATGTCGCTCTACACGGTCGCCTACACCTGGGGCCAGCTGATGTTTTTCATCGCCATTGGCGTGATTGTGTTTGCGCTGCCGCGCTTTATGCGCGTGTCCACCGGCGATCTCGTCGGCTACACGCTGATCATCCTGTACATGATCGAGCCGCTCTCGGCGCTGCTCAAGACCTCGTCGATCTTTGGCCGCGCCCGCGTCTCGCTGAAGAAGCTCGATGAGCTGCGCGTCTCGCTCACCCCGGCGATCTCCGCGCTGAACGTTGCGCCACTGGCCACGTCGTGGCGCTCGCTGCGCCTGGAGGGCGTGCAGCACACCTACTATGTCGAGCGCGAGGAGACCAACTTCACCCTCGGCCCGGTCGATCTGCACTTCAAGCCCGGCGAGGTGATCTTCTTGATCGGCGGCAACGGCAGCGGCAAGACAACCCTGGCCAAAATTCTGATGGGCCTCTATCCGCCCGAGGCTGGCAGCATCCGCGTCGATAACACCGTTGTCACCGACGCCAACCGCGCCGCCTATCGCCAGCTCTTCTCGGTGGTCTTCTCTGACTTCTATCTGTTCGACAATCTTGTGGCGCTGGAGCAGGGCGACCTCGACGCGCGCGCCAGCGAGTATCTGGCCGATCTGCACCTCGACCACAAGGTGCGCGTCAAGGATGGCCGCCTTTCGACGATCGAGCTGTCGCAGGGCCAGCGCAAGCGCCTAGCCTTGCTTGGCGCGTATCTCGAAGATCGCCCGTTCTATGTTTTCGACGAGTGGGCTGCCGACCAAGACCCAACGTTCAAGGAGGTGTTCTACACGCGCATTGTGCCTGAGCTAAAGGCCGCCGGCAAGACGGTGCTCGTCATCAGCCACGATGACAAGTACTTCCAGCACGCCGACCGCACGATCAAGCTCAACTACGGCCAGATCGAGGCCACCGAAGCGCTCGGTGTGGTCACCGTCTAATCGCCTATGCTGGCGCTGGGGAACAATCCCAGCCAACCCAATCGACGGGCGCAGCCCTAGGGGCCTGGGGAACAATCCCAGCCAAGCCAACGTGCAAAAGAGCCGGGGCACACTGGGGAACAATCCCAGCCGGGCCAACTTGCAAAAAAAGCCGGGCGCAGCCCTGGGGGCACTGGGGAACAATCCCAGCCAGCCCAACTTGCAAGAACAACCGGGGCACACTGGGGAACAATCCCAGCCAAGCCAAACGAGACCCAATCGGCACGGGCGCAGCCCTGGGGGCCTGGGGATCACCCCAGCCGGGCCAACGTGCAAAAAGAGCCGGGGCAGCCCTGGGGGCACTGGGGAGCACCCCAGCTAACCGAACTTGCAAAAGAGCCGGACGCAGCCCTGGGGGCACTGGGGAGCACCCCAGCTAACCGAACTTGCAAAAGAGCCGGACGCAG
>JABXJS010000081.1 GCA_013538855.1 Herpetosiphonaceae bacterium | reverse complement strand
GGAAAAGAGCGGGCGGGGCGGGCCGGGTACCCGTCAGGGTCGATGCGGCTACGCGGTGCGGGGGCGAGTGGTTTAGCACGGCGCAGTGGTTCAAAAAAGAAACAGCTGCACGGCCCAAAGGGCACCCCGCGCACGGCGGTGTAGGGCGGGGCCGCTGAGCGGTGGGGAAAATGACGGGCGGGTGAGCAATAGCTGCGGCTACGCGGTGCAGGCGAGCGGCGGAGCATGGGGCAGCGGTTCAATTGCTTGTAGCGGCTGTGGAATAGATCGTCGAGTTGATGGAAGCATCGAGGTTTAGGAGCGATAATCAACATAATGGGTGATGGATTGCTGGCCCTGGCTCTGCTATAATGCTCTTTCATAGTTTAGAAACCATCCATAGACATGACTATTTTGTTAGGGTATACTCAGCAAGAGCGTTTCTGTCTGGATGTTTACTATGAAGCTACAAGACCCCATCGATTATCTTTCGCCGTACAACAACACATACAGAATGGCTTTGATAGAAGTTGTTGCAGCTGCAATTTATCGTTTACGTTTAAAAGAGATTCAGGGTACCAAAAGATTTACATCGTTGGAAATTATTGATGTTGTGCATGAGGCACTGCTATTGAGCATTGTATTTGAACACTTGATTGAAACAGCTAATGATTATATTTCTCCCAATAAAACTGCTGGAACTGCCTATAGAGCGTTAGCACATGATTTTGCAGTCTACATATTAAAGTATGAGCGAGATACGATTCTTAGCTTGCTATAAATGAGCATAATTCTACCAATTCATGTTGGACATAGTGGGTATACAAGCTACACCTATACGACCTTCAACTGCTGAATACATACCCTGAATTGGTACGAATAGTACTTATGGAGGATACATGAATAGTATAATGAGACATAAGTATATTCGTGGCAGACGATTTACCGTGTACAACAACCGTATAGTTGCACTATTGGACAATCAAGAAGTGCGGAGTACGCTTGTGGGCAAATCACAAGAACGTTCAGCAGCGCTAGAGCGATTAGTAGTTGATAAGGTGCGAATACTGATGAATAATAAAGCTGATAAAATAACCACAGAAATCATCGATGATATCAATAAACTGAATAAAAAACATGCTGAGCAGTTTGGGATTGATAAAAAGAAAACGCAGTTTTCGAGCCGAGCAAGATTGCTAGCTGCGGTGCGCAGGGTTATAGAAGATGAAGTCGAAGTCAATGAAGTGGGTAGGAAAAAGAAAAAGTAGCTGGCTATGGATAGCTTCACTGGCATGTCTTTTCAAACGCTATTTAGCATTTGTGCAATAACGTATGGAGTATTAGGATTTCTCTATACTGTCTATGTACAAATGGTGGCTGATAAGCATCCTGTGCCGCCTATCGTCAAAAAATTAAAACGATTATGCAGAATGATAGCCTGTATGAATGTGCTCCCTGCTATCGGTGTTCTACTTCTTGTTCCATATATTGATATTGCTGAGGGCGGGCAGATTATCGTTTTGCTGCTACAGCTGGTCTTAATTTGGTGTATTGCGCTCTCTGGAATGTATATTGCCTACGCGATGATCAAATAGCTCAAGATTAAGACGCTCAGGTGGCCCCGTATAATCCTATACGGGGCCATTTGCTGTGTTCGGGGGCTAGCGCTCGGGGGAGCCGAGGGAGGTGTGGCCCTCCAGGCCCGTTTCGCGCTGGATGAAGATAGTGCGCTCGGCGACGACGGGGACGTTGGACTCAACGACGGTGGCGTGAGTCGACTGGTCGGGCAGGTCGTTGTCGAGCAGGATGGCGATGCGGCCGGTGCGCGGCACGGTGTAGTCGAGCGTCTGGATGCTGCCGTCGTCTTTGGTGACCTGAAGCTTGAGCTGGGCGGGCACCGCGTTGGGATTGGCGACCATGATGAACTCATCGGCGGGCGGGGCGGTGCGGCCCTCGGCGAAGCGCCAGGTGTAGGCCAGCGCCGCCGCGCCCAGGGTGTTGGTGCCAGCATTGCCGTCGCTGAAGTAGCTGGTGCGCTCGGCGATGATCGGCTGCGAGGCGCTGACGACGGTGCCGACGCCCTGCGGCGAGGGCACGATATCGCGCAGCTCGACATCGAGGCGCGTGCGCGGCGGCACCTGATAGCGCCGAATGTAGGTATCGCCCTGCTCGGTCAGGAAGGTGGTGGTGATGGCGGCGGCGACCGGGCCGGGGTTGAGCAGCGCCAGCGTGGTGGTGAACGGCGCAATCGTCGCGCCCTCGGCGAAGTACCACGTGGTCGATGGCGCGGTCGCGCCGCGGGTCAGGAAGCCGCCAGTGAGATTGACGCCAAAGCGCATCAGGCGCTCGGCGGCGATGGGTGCGCTGGCGGCGATCTGGACGCCGAAGGTGGTAGGCGCGACATCGGCGGGCGTGACCGACTGGACCGTAAACGGCGGCAGCACCAAGTCCTGGGTGCTGGTGAGGCCGTTGGAGGCGATGACGAGCACGCGGGCGGCGACCTCGGTGGGCTGGGGATTGTAGAGCACAAAGGTCGTGCTGGTGCCAGCGGAGCCGTCGCCCTCGGCGAAGTACCAGGTGCGTGACAGCTCGCTGATGCCTGGCTCGTTGAGGGCGTCGTTCTGGAAGAGCATGGTGCGCTCGGCGACAATCGGCTGATTGGCGGTGACCTCCAGCGGCAGCTCGGCGGTATCGCTGAAAATATCGTTGACCTGGAGGTCGAAGCGCTGGCCAGGCGCGATGGTGTACTCGCGCTGGAGCGTGTTGGCCTGGCCGGGCAAGAACGTGACGACAGCGCTGGCGGGCTGCTTGGTCGGATTGAAGAGCATCAGGCGCTCGGTGTAGTCGCGGGTATTGCTGACCACGAAGGTCCAGCGGGCGCGCACGGTGGCGGCGCTGGCGGCGGCGCGGATGGCCTCGGCGGCGCTGGCGTCGAGGCTGCCGGCGAACTGGAGCGTGAGCGGCAGATCGTAGGTCTGCGCGAGCCAGGCCAGCGTCTGGGCCAGGGCGACGCGGGCGGCGTCGGTTGGCTCGCCGAGGAGCGCGACGCTGAGCGTGCCATCGACGGCGGGCTGGCCGATGCGGCCCTGATAGACATTGCCGGCGCTATCGACGGCGTAGGCGTAGGGCAGATCGGATGCGCCGTAGTAGATGGCCAGCTGCTGGAGGCCGCGCAGCAAGGTGAGCGGATCGGCGCTGGGAGCCAGCGGGACCGCGCTGAGCTGCAGGCGGCGCGGCTGATCGGGCACGAGATCGGGCTTAGTTGTCTGCGCGCCCCACTCGCTGCGGGTGATGACCAGCGGCGGGCGGCTAAGCGTAGCGCGCGGCGTGAGCGCGGGCACGCGGTTGGGCTGATCGCTGAGCGTGGGGCCGGAGCTGGCATCGACGAGCACCCAGGAGGCCTCGCGGACGACAGGGACAGCGGGCTGGGCCTGGGTGGCGAAGGTGACGCGATACTGGAGCCAGCGCGAGTCCGGCTCGACGCTGATGGGGCCGACGAGCTGGAGGGTAGGCGAGACCGTGCCGCCGACGGGCACCGCGCGCCAATCGCGCCACTCGGTGCCGTTGGGGCTAGAGCGCAGCTCGACGGCGAGCGTGGTCTGCGCGGGAATCTCGGCGTCCCACTCGGCGGTGACGACGGAGAAGGTGAAGGGTGCCTCGAAGGCGGCGGAGGTGTAGGTGCCGCTGGTCGCGTCGCGATCGAGGCGCAGCTCGCCATCGGCGTTGTTGGAGACGATGAGGCCATCGAGCGTGCCGTTGTTCCACTGATTGACAGTTGATTGTTCCCAGCGGGTGGTAGGCAGAGCGCCCTGGGCGGACTGAGCGAGCAGATGAACGCTGCGCCACACGAGCGGCGCGAGCAGCACCAGCGCCAGCACAGCCAGCAGTCCACGACGAACACGCATAGATGACCTCATTTCTGCTACAAGAGCACCGACCGACGGATGCACACCGACAGCGGCATGGCTAATTGAGCCAGCTTGGATCGTAGAAGTTGGCCGCGTTCCAGAGCGTCCAGCCGGTTGTGCCCTCGACCTCATCGACGGCTTTGATCTGGGCGCGCACCTCGGCGCGGCCGTAGTCGACGGTGGGCGAGAGCCAGGTGGCGGTGAAGGCCTGAAGCCACGGGCGCAGCAGAGCGTACTTATCGGCGGTGCGGACGCGGCCCTTCTCGATGCTATCCTTGACGATCTCGTAGGGGTGGGCGTCGGCGTTATCGAAGCCCAGCTCATTGCGATCGTAGTGTGAAGGATAGACCATGGGGCAGACATAGTCGGTGTGGTCGGCCATGACCTCAAGGCTTTGGCCGATCTCCCACATATTGCGCCATGTGGCGTAGCCAAAGACATCGATGGAGAAGAACGCGCCAGCGCTGTTGATGGTCTGGTGGGCGTCCTTGAGCACATTGCCGATGGCCTGGTACATCACCTCGGGATTATTCTCGGGGTCGATGGGCTGCGAGAAAACCAAGTTCTTGGTTGCGCCATCGGAGGGGAAGCGAATATAGTCGAACTGGACCTCATCGAAGCCGAAGTTAGCGATCTCCTGGGCCAGGCCGACGTTGTAGGCCTTGACGTTGGGATTGAAGGGATCGAGCCACTTAAGGCCGCCGCCGTCCTCCCAGACGCCGCCGGTGATGGAGCTTTGGGCGGCCCACTCGGGGTGGGCATCGGCGAGGCGATTATCGCGCATGACCGCCATGCGACCGATGAGATAAATATCGCGCTTGTGGGCCTCCTCGACGATCCAGGGGATATCGAGGTAGTCCTCGCTGGTGCCGGCCTCCATGACGACGGGATTCTGCGACATGAAGCCGACGCCGCCGACATCGCCAGCGATATCGAGCTTGATATCGATGACCATCGCGTTCAGCTCGGTCTGATCGACGAGATCGAACAGCTCGGTGAGGGCATCCTTTGAGGATGCAGTAGCGGCGGTGACATAGATCGCGCGGACCTCGAACGGCTCGACCTTCAGATCGGCGTTGAACTCGCCCTCGCTGAGGTTTGTCCAGCTCTTGCGATAGCCGGGGGCGAGCACCTGGATCTGCGCGTTCTCGGGCACATTGTTGAGTGTGTAGGTGCCATCGGCGTTCAGGCGCGTGAGGGCGACAGCATCGCCGCGGAAGGGCTGGGAGGCGTCGCTGCCGGGCTGCGGCGGCATCGCGATGACCGCGCCGCGATCGACGGGCTGGCCGGTCTCGGCGTTCACGACCGTGCCGCGCACGGTAGAGGGCCGCAGGACGACATCCAGCTCGATTTTCTCGGGCACGCTGACCGTCTGCGACGTATAGTCGGTGGCGCTGATGAGCAGCTCCTGGTTGGGTGCGACTGGCTCCAGTGTATAGCGGCCCTCGGCGTCGGTGGTGGCCTTGGCCGAATCGGTGGCGACGGTTGCGCCGGCGATGGGCTTGCTGCTGTACTTATCGGTGAGCGTGCCAGTCAGGAGCGTCGGGCGCAGGGTGGCGTCCAAGCTGGTGGCGCGCTCGACGGACTGCTGGACATCGGCGTAGTGCGGAGCGCTGATGGTGACATCGAACGTCTCGGGCACGCCGACGAGCTTATAGGTGCCATCGGCACCGGTGGTGGCGGTGAGGCCACTGGTTGTCTGGATGGCTGCGCCGCTGATGGGCTGCTGGGTGTACTGATCGATGAGCACGCCCTGCAGTGTGTTGGGGCGCAGATCGAGCGACACTGTGACTGGCTGTGCGCCATCGGGCTTATAGTCGGTGAGGGCCAACGTCGCAGTGGCATAGTCGGTTGCCTGGACACTGACCGAATCAGTTGACTGCCAACCTGTCACCTGCCAAGCGCCTTTATCATCGGTGGTAACGGTATTTTTGCCGACCACGACAGTTGCGCCTGCGATAGGCTGCTGAGAGTATTGATCGAGCACCAACCCGTTGAGAACAGGTGCGTTACCACATGCGGCAAGGGTAAACAGGGCTACGATGCAGAGCAGCAGTGACGATAACGGCAAACGAATGCGGCCAATTGTCATGACAACACCTTCTGTGTATGCACTTTCGAACTCCTAAATCGGGCGTATGATACGGACTGCGGCAGGGCCTGTCAAGGGGAGCGGAGCCATGCCACGGCTGCTATGGTACCACGCTTTTGACCTTGCTTGAGCAGGGCTATGGTCGCGATCACGGCTGCATTTCTAAGACAACTTGCACGTGGGTTGGGTTGCCCTGGGTGATGACCGGATAGTGGCTGCTGGTGCTGAAGATCACCTGGGCATCTTGGCGAATCTCGGCGCTGATCTCATACGTGTGATCGGGATTGATCTGCGCGCTGGCGTAGGTGAGCGCAAAAGGGATCGGCACTTGGGTGGTTGGATTTTGGATGATGCGGTTGAGCGGCTGCTCGGGGCTGGCGCTATCGAGCAGCCGCACCTCGAGCACCGCATTGGGCGGCAGGGCCATGCGCTGGCGGTAGGTGATGGTGCCGCTGACGGTGCTGCTGGCTGGCGCGCTGGTGCATCCTAGCAGGAGCAGTAGCCCGGAAATGAGCGTTGCGAACAGTTGAACCCGCATAGAGTACTCCTTCATATCCCATGGCTGCATACCCGCTGGCCAAAGGCACAGTTTTATCCCCCCGAGCGGTGCATTAATCACCATTGACAAGCTCTTGGCGCTGTGATAGCGTGTCTAAACAGATATATAGCCCAAAAGTCCATACTTTTATATAGAGCGCAAGCTACCAAACAGGTTGAGAGAGGGATACGTATATCCCTTATTCTAACCTGTTTCTTTTTATCTTTTTTAATTATCACCAGCACACCGTTTTATGCCAGCTATTTTTGCAGGAGTACATCATGGCCCCGAAGCGCGCTCAACAGCATCTTTTTTCTCGTCGCACGTTTCTGAAAACAGTTGGCATAGCCACAGGGGCGCTGGCCGCCGCCCCGCTCTTCGAGGCTACGCCGACTGCCGCCGCGTCACGGGCGGTCAAGGCCGCACCAAGTGTGATTAAATCCGACAAGCCGCTCGCCAGCGTCGGGCTGGTGCTGCCGCCTGGCAGCGCTGCGGCAGCCTTCCAGGCGGGCTGGCAGCTCTACGGCAGCGCCAACAGTGTGCAGTTGGTGCCCATGGCGCTGGAAGGCCGCGCGCCCAGCCAGCTGGATGCCCTGCTGCGCAAGCCCACCTGGGATGTGCTGGTGGCCGTTAGCTCGCGCACGAGCGTGCTGAGTCAAGCGGCGAGTCTGGCGCAGAGCCAGCGCTGCTGCCTGATCACGAACATGGACGGGGTGGTGCTGCGCACTGGCGAAGCGCACCCGCAGATCATCGACAACACGCTGCCTGTGTGGCAGGCGGCATGGGCCAGCGGCTACTGGGCGGCGCAGCATGGCGGGCGGCGGGCGCTGCTGGTGCAGTCGGCGTATGAGGCGGGCTACGATGGGCCATACGCCTTTGGCTGTGGCTTCGCGGCCGGTGGCGGGCAGGTGGTCGCCACGGTGACAACCCACACGCCAGGCCAGCCTGAGGATGGCCGCGCCTTCAGCGACGCGCTGCGCACGCAGCAGCCCGACGTCGTCTATGCCAGCTACAGCCGTGCGGCGGCGGACTTCGCTAGCTGGTGGCAGGCGCAGCGCTGGGATAAGGCCCCGCTGCTGATTGGCAGCGCCGGGCTGCTTGATGCTGCGCTCAACAGCGCCATCGCCCTGCCGGATTTTTTCACCGGCCTGGCGTGGTCGCCGCTGGCGACAAGCCGCAGCGATCAAGCCTTTATGCGCGCCTACACGGACGCCTACGGCCACGCGCCCGCGCCATGGGCGCTGCTGGGCTATGCCACCGCTGGGCGCATCCACAGTGCGGCCAAGCTGCTGGGCGGCGACTGGAGCCGCCAGACAACCCAGCAGGCGCTGGCGCAAGCGCAGACGCCGCTGGTGCGCCTGGGCAGCACCGATCAGGCGCTGTCGGTGGGGCTGCACCGCTACCGCCTAGGTAAAACTGGGCCACAGCTCACCATAGAAGAGAGTATAACCGTCGCCCCTGGCGGCGATTCACAGATCGTGGCGCTCACGCAGCAGCCGCGGACTGGATGGCTGGACCTGTACGGGTCGGACGCTTTTTAGCAGAGGGAGACATCCGCATGTCCACACCCTTCTTAGCCGAGATTCGGATCTTCTCGTTCAACTTCGCGCCCAAGGGCTGGGCACAGTGCAATGGACAGCTGCTGCCCATCAACCAGAATCAGGCGCTGTTCTCGCTGCTGGGCACCACCTATGGCGGCGATGGGCGCGTGAACTTCGCGCTGCCGGACTTTCGCGGGCGCACATCGGTTGGCCCTAGCAGCGGAATTAGCCTTGGCCAGCGCGCCGGTGAGCAGGCGCACACGCTGATCATCAGCGAGCTGCCAACCCACACGCACGTGATGAACGCATCGAGCAATCCAGCCGATGGCTCGGCACCGCAGAATACCCGCATCTTAGGCAACACCTCTCCTGGCGAGTTCTACAACACGCCGTCAAGCCTCGTTGCACTTGGCGCTGGCACCGTAGGCCATGTTGGCGGATCGCAGCCGCACAACAACATGCAGCCCTACTTAGTGCTCAATTTCGCCATCGCGCTCCAGGGTATCTATCCCAGTCAAAATTAGAGCAAAGAGAGGTGTAATCCATGGGCACTCCTTACGTTGGTGAGATACGCATGTTCGGCGGTAACTTTGCGCCGGCTGGCTGGGCCTTCTGCAATGGCGCGCTGATGCCAATTTCGGAGAATGAGACGTTATTCCAGCTGATCGGCACGACCTATGGCGGCGATGGGCAGAGCACGTTTGCGCTGCCAGACTTGCAAGGGCGCATCCCTCTGCACCAGGGCAACGGCTTTGTCATGGGCCAGTCGGGCGGTGTCGAGCAGGTGACGCTGACAGTTTCGCAGATCCCCTCGCATAATCACTCCTTTCTGGCCTCGACGAGCCTTGCCGGGCTGTCGCCCAACCCCGGCAACAATGTTGCCGCTGGCTCGACGACGATCGACGCCTACATCAACGACTCGCCAGATCAGCAGCTGACGCCGCAGTCGATCAGCCCGGTTGGTGGCTCGCAGCCGCACGACAATATGATGCCGTTCTTGGCGATCTCGTTCATCATCTCGCTGTTCGGCGTTTATCCGTCTCCGAACTAGATCAGAGGAGAATGTGTATGTCTTCACCTTTTGTGGCTGAGATTCGCATGTTTGCAGGCAACTTTGCGCCGCGCGGCTGGGCGTTGTGTGCTGGACAGCTCATGGCAATCTCGCAGAACACCGCGCTGTTCTCGCTGCTAGGCACAACCTACGGCGGCGATGGACGCTCAACCTTTGGCTTGCCCGATCTGCAAGGGCGCGCCCCAATGTTCTGGGGCCAGGGGCCGGGCCTCTCGCTGCGCAGCATTGGCGAGACCGGCGGCTCCGAGACAGTCTCGCTGCTTCAGTCCGAGATACCGGCGCACAGCCATACGTTTAGCGCCGCGCCCGCGCCAGCGGAGCGGCCTACCGCAGAGAATGGCGTGAGCGTGCTAGCGCGCTCGGTCAATGGCAACCTGTATCGCTCGACGGTCGATAGCCTGGTGATGATGAACCCCAACGCAATCTCGCCCGCTGGCGGCGACCAGCCGCACAACAATATGCAGCCGTACTTGTGCGTCACCTTCATTATTGCGCTCCAGGGTGTCTTCCCGCCGCGCACGTAGCTTGAAGGAGCAGGCCAGGCAGCTAGGCTCTAGCTGCCTGGCATCTTTGTTATGTTTGAAGCAACAACTCTGCGCCCGCTAACCGCCGCCGATGAGCCGTTTCTCTATCGGCTGTATGCGAGCACACGTGAAGAAGAGATGCAGCTGGTGAACTGGTCGCCGGATCAGAAAACGGCGTTTCTGCGCATGCAGTTCCAGGCCCAGCACACCTACTACCAGCAAGAGTTTCCCACCGCCGCGTTTGATGTGATTGAGCTGCGCGGTCAGCCGATCGGCCGCCTGTATGTCGAGCGGCTGGATCAAGAAATTCACCTGATCGATATTGCCCTTGTGCCAGCGTATCGCCAGCGCGGGATTGGCCGCGGCTACATGCGCATGCTGCTGCGCGAGGCCCGCGACAAACAGGTGCCGGTGCGCCTGTATGTCGAGCAGTTCAACCCGGCCTATGAGTGGTACCGCCGCCTAGGCTTCCGCAAGATTGAGGATATGGGCGTGTACATCTTAATGAGGTGGCAGCCCCCGAAGGAGCAGCGCTAGATGCTGGAGACCCTGACCATCGATAGTTTTAAGCCGCTGGTCGATAGCGCATTTGAGGTCGCCATCAATGAAACGCGATCACTACAGTTTGTCCTGACAAGTGTTAAGGAGCTGGCACCAGCGACGGAGCAGCGCCGCGCCGCATTTTCGCTGATTTTCCACGGCCCGGCTGAGCCAATCTT
The DNA here is from genome assembly GCA_013538855.1 of Herpetosiphonaceae bacterium. Classification (GTDB taxonomy): domain Bacteria; phylum Chloroflexota; class Chloroflexia; order Chloroflexales; family Herpetosiphonaceae; genus OHK22. Next base: position 79,772 of record JABXJS010000081.1, on the reverse strand, counting down.
GGCCCAGCAGATTGTGCCGCTGCAGAGCGCAGCGCTCGGCACGCTATCACTGTTTATGGTGCCGCTTGGTGTTGAGCAGACCGCTGCTGGTGGCTACACCCGCTATGAGGTCATCTTTACTTAAGCCTGAAACATGCTGAATGGTTTTGGCATCTAGCCTCATACCAATTCATGGTGGAGCCGTAGCCCATCCAGGCCGGTTTGGGGCATAGCCGCAAGCCCGCGCCAGGAGTGTACCCTGCACCCCCTCAATGGTGAATTGGTATAGCCTAAAAAGAGAAGGACTCTATGTTGCAACCACACTCGCCTGCTGGACGCCGGCTGCTGCTGCGGCTGGTCGCCTGGGGCTTTATCGCTGGACTTTTGGTCGTTGGATCGTGGTCGGTGGTCAGCGCTCGTGATAGCGAGGACCAAACCCGTGATCCGGCGGCTGTCAATGCGGTGGGCATCACGGCCACCAAGCGCGACAGCCTGCTTACCGATGCGAACAACAACGGCCAGGTCAACCCCGGCGATACCATCCGCTACACGCTGGTGGTGACGAACGCTGGCTCGACCGACGCGACCGGCGTGTCCATCTCCGACACGCTCGATCCCAACACGACGCTGGTTGGCACGGTGCGCGTTGCGCCGCTGGCCGTCAACGACAGCTATACCGCTATCGGCAACACGTACTTGGCGGTGGGCACCACAACCCCAGCGCCGCACGTGACAGTAGCGGGGAGTGTGTTTGATAACGACAGCGACTTTTTAGGCCAGCCATGCTGCACCCTGCTCAGCTACGATACCACGAGCGCTCAGGGCGGCAGCGTGATCATGTTCGCTGACGGCACGTTCCTGTACCTGCCGCCAGTGGGCTTTGGCGGCAACATGTTTGACACATTCACCTATCGCATTATCGACAGCGATGGGCTGATCTCGCAGGCGACGGTGCGCATCACGGTCAACGAGCGCGTCTGGTATGTCGATGGCAGCGCTCCCGCTGGCGGCGATGGCCGCGCTGGCTCGCCGTTCACCAGCTTGGATCCCTTGAACAGCATCGGTGACCCCGACGGAGTGAATGACTACATTTATCTCTATCCAGGCTCCTATGACCAAGCGATGCGTTTGGAGAGCAGCCAGCGCTTCATCGGTGCCGGTGTGGATCTTGTGGTCGCTGGCACGACGCTGGTTCCAGCCAGCAGCGCGCCGCTGCTTGAGGCTACAGCGGGCGCTGCGATTACCCTCGCGGACAACAACACCATCAGCGGCCTGAATATCGGCAATACGGCTGCTGGCTCAGCGGGTATTTTTGGTAACGCTTTTGGCACGCTTACCGTGAGCACCGTGGCGATCACCGGCACTGGGCGGCTGCTGGACTTGAATACGGGCACGCTCAACGCATCATTCTTGAATCTAAGCACCACGAGCGCTAGCAACACGGCGATTAATCTGCAAAGCCTCGCCAGCGGCTCGACCTTGAGTGTGCCAACGGTGTCGATCAGCGGTTTAACGTCTGGCTTTGGCGTGTTGTTTACCCAGAGCGCCGATACGGCGGTCACCATGACCAGCCTCACGGTGGCAACGACCAGCGCAAGCACTGCGGTTAGTCTGGCCAACAACAGCGGCACAACGGCGCTGCAGGGCACGACGCTGGCGATCACGACGACCAGCGGCGCGGGCCTGAGCACCAACAGCGGCGGCACGATCAGCTTCTCCGGCTCCACGAGCAGCATCAATGCGACTGGCGGCCCCGCGATTGACTCGACCAGCTCCAGCGTGACGCTCACACTGCAGAATCTGTCGGCGCAGAGCAGCCCAACCACCGGCGTGAGCCTTGTCAACACCAGCGGCTCGCTGGTCGCCACCGGCGGCACGCTGCAGACGATCACTGGCACGGATGTGAACATCGACGGCGGCGCGATTGGCGTGGCGCTGGCGACGTCGATCACCAACACGGCCGGGCGCAGCGTGGTCGTGGCCAACCGCACGGCGCTCAACACGAGCGTCACGCTGTCTGGCCCGCTCAACGATACTGGCACCGGTATCTTGATCAACAACAACAGCAACGGCGCGACGATCACCTTCAGCAACGCCACCAAGACGCTCAATACTGGCACCAGCGCGGCGGTGACGCTGACCAGCAATGCTGGCGCGACGATCACCTTCGCCAACGGCGGCCTGAACATCACCACGACCTCCGGGGCCGGGTTCAGCGCCACCGGCGGCGGCACGGTGAGCGTGACTGGCAGCGCCAACGTGATCGCGACCGGCGCGGGCCAGGCGCTCAACCTGAATACGATCACGAACAACGGCATCACCTTCCGCTCGATCTCGTCGAATGGCGCGGCGACGGCGATCAACCTCGCTACGGTCAGCGGCACTGGCGCGTTTGCGGTCACCGGCACTGGCACGGCTGGCTCTGGCGGCACCATCCAGAACAACAGCACCAACGGCTTCAAGGCGAGCAATGCCGGCAATATCACGCTGCAGTATATGAACTTCAGCAGCGCCGGCAACACCAACGGCGCGTCCTGTGATAACGCAACCAACAGCGGCTGTAACGCCGCGATCAACCTGAGCAGCGCCAACACCGTCACGCTCGACAATCTGGCGATCAACAACAGCGCGCAGGTGGGCATCAACGGCTTGAATGTCAACGGGCTGACGATCAGCAGCGTCACGGCCACCAACTGCGGTGCCGAGGTGGCCGAGGCCTGTCTGCGCATGGTCAACCTCAACGGCTCGGCCTTGATCATCAACTCGACCTTTGCCGTCGGCGGCGAGCGCAACTTCTGGCTCAACAACACCTCCGGCGCGCTCACGATGACGATCAGCGGGTCAACCTTCCGCGACACGCAGTCGTCGCCGACTGGCGCTGACGGTATCGAGATGGACTTCTCCAGCAGTGCGACGGCAACCATCGTTATCAACGGCAGCTCGTTCCTGCGCAACAAGACCAACGGCGTGCAGGTGCTCACCGATAACTCGGCGATTGTGGCGATCGATATCACCAACAGCACCTTTGATCCCGGTACCGGCAGCATGATCGGCGTTGACTTTGGCGCGAACAACACATCGCGCATCAACTTCAACGTCAACAGCAACACGATCACCAGCCGCAACGGCTCGGCGGTCAACGTGACCGCGTTTGTCTCCGGCCGCCTTGAGGGCCGCATCAACGGCAACACCATCCAGACCTTCGACACCAGCCTCGATGGCACATTTATCGTGATCCGCGCGGCGCTGAATGAGAACTCCACCGGCATCGTCGCCATCCAGAACAACACGATCAACGCTGTGCCCGCTGGCCAAGGCCCGCTTGAGGGCATTCTAGTCGACTCGCGGCTTGGCGCTGGCACCACCGATGCGATCATTAGCAACAACGTGCTGACCCTCGACGCCGCACGCTCGCTGTATGGCATCGAGACCCGCGCCCAGGACTCAAACGTCAACTGCTCGTATGTCCACGATAACAGCGTTTCAAGCTTCAGCAGCCGCGCCTACCGCGTGCGCCAAGCCTCGGGCACGGCCACGATGCGGCTGCAGAACTTTGTGACCGATGCCACAACGACGATCAACACCAACGGCAACACGCCGCTGAACTCGGTCAGCGCGTTTGGCACGATCACCGGCGGCACCTGCACCGCGCCCTCTAACCCGCTGCCCCGGCCCGCCGCCGCGCACGCCGCGCTGCTGGAGGAGATCGCGGCCAAGCAGTTGTCTGAGCCAGAGATCGCGCCTGTCGATGGGATGACGCCGGAGCTGCTGCAGCAGATGGTCGACGCGCAGCAGGGCGTCAGCGATCTGTCCGCTGCGCTGCCAGCAGACGTGCCAGCCATCGACACCGCCGCGCTTGATGCGATCGCCAGCCGCGGCCTCACGAGCGTTCCTGTGAAGGTCGAGCCGAGCGCGCTCACCACGCCGCCGTTCCCGATCAACATCGGCACGCTGCCCGCCGGAGCAAGCATCACCCTGATCTTCGACGCGCAGATCAACACGCCGCTGCCCGCTGGCGTCGAGACGGTGCAGAATCAGGCCAGCATCAGCGGTTCGAACTTCAGCACTGTGCTCTCCAATGATCCCGACACGGTCGCAGCCAACGATCCGACGCTCACCACTGTGGTCGCCGCGCCCAACCTTGGCATCAGCAAGAGCGATGGCAACACCTCGGCAGCCCCCGGCGACACAATCGCCTACACGCTGGCCTACAGCAACACGGGCGATCAGGGCGCGACCGGCGTGACGCTCAGCGAGACGGTGCCCGCCAACACGACGTTCAACGCTGGCGCAAGCAGCGCAGGCTGGAGCTGCCCGAACGGCGCTCCCGCTGCCACGGTGTGTACGCTCACGGTCGGCGCGCTCAACGTCGGCGCAAATGGCACGCGCACCTTTGCGGTGACCGTCGTCAACCCGGTGCCCGCTGGCGTGAGCCAGATCAGCAACACCGCCACCATCGCCGACGACACCACCAGCGGCCCCGACCCAGTGCCGGGCAATAACACATCTACGGATACCACGCCAGTCAACGCCGCGCCCGACCTGGCGATTAGCAAGACCGACGGCACCATCTCGGTAGTGCCTGGGCAGACGTTCGCCTACACGCTCACGTTCACGAACACGGGCAATCAGGGCGCGAGCGGCGTGACGCTCAGCGAGACGGTGCCGCTCAACACGACGTTCAACGCTGGCGCAAGCAGCGCCGGCTGGAGCTGCGCCAACGGCGCTCCCGCTGGCTCCACATGTACGCTGGCTGTCGGCGGCCTCGCTGGCGGTAACGCTTCTACGACACGCCTCTTCGCCGTCACCGTTGATGCCGCCATTCCCAACGGCGTGACACAGACCAGCAACACCGTGACGATCTCCGACGATGGCACCAACGGCGCGGACCCGACGCCGGGCAACAACACGGCGTCTGACACCACGCCGATCATCGCTGGCCCCGACATGGTGCTCAGCAAGTCCGATGGCGGCGCAAGCGTAGTGCCTGGCGGCACTGTCGCCTACACGCTGGCCTACAGCAACGCTGGCAATCAGGCCGCGGCTGGCGTGGTGCTCACCGAAACGGTGCCGCTCAACACGACGTTCAACGCTGGCACGAGCACGCCCGGCTGGTCGTGTGTGCCCAACAACAATGCAGGCAGCACTTGTACGTTCAATGTTGGTGCGGTTGCTGTCAGTGGAGGTGGCTCGGTCACCTTCGCCGTGACCGTCGTCAACCCGGTTGGGGCTGGTGTCAATCAGATCACCAACACCGCCACAATCTACGCCAACGCCTCAGCGCGCGCAGACCTGAACCCCGCCGACAACACAGCCAGCGACACCACGACGGTCAACGCTGCGCCCGATCTCTCCATCACCAAGAGCGATGGCGGCGCGAGCGTGACACCTGGCCAGACGGTCGCCTACACGCTGACCTACAGCAACATCGGCAATCAGGACGCGACGGGCGTGGTGATTACGGAGTCAGTGCCGCTCAATACGACGTTCAACGCTGGCGCGAGCAGCGCGGGCTGGAGCTGCGCCAACGGCGCTCCAGCTGGCTCCACGTGTACGCTCAGCATCACGGCGCTCGGTGTTGGCGCAAGTGGTTCGCGCCTCTTCGCAGTGACGGTGGTCAACCCGGTCGCCGCTGGTGTCAACCAGCTTAGCAACACGGTTCGCATCGACGACGATGGCACAAATGGTCCCGACCCGGCACCAGGCAATAACACGGCCACCGACACGACGTCCGTCAACGCCGCGCCCGACCTGACGCTGACCAAGACCGATGGCAATATCAGCGCGGTGCCCGGCCAGACCTTCCCCTACACGCTGACGCTCGCCAACGCTGGCAACCAGGGTGCGACCGGCGTGGTGCTCAGCGAGACGGTGCCGCTCTACACCACGTTCAACGCTGGCGCGAGCAGTCCGGGCTGGAGCTGTGCGCCGGACAACAACGCTGGCTCCACGTGTACGCTCGCGGTCGGCGCGCTCACTGGCGGCGGCGCGTCAGTCTCACGTCGCTTCGCGGTGACGGTTGTGCCTAGCCTGCCCGCTGGCGTCACTGTAACCACCAACACCGCTACCGTTTCCGACGATGGCACGAATAGCGTGGACCCGACGCCAGGCAACAACACGGCCTCTGACACCACGCCGCTCGTCGCCGCGCCCGATCTGGTGCTTAGCAAGTTTGACGATGGGTCAGGCGTAGGACCTCTCAGCACGATCATTTACACGCTGGCCTACACCAACACCGGCACCCGTGGTGCAACCAATGTCGTGCTGACCGAAACGGTGCCGGTTGGTAGCACCTTCAACGCTGGCGGAAGCAGCCCCGGCTGGTCGTGTGCGCCCAACAACAACCCCGGCTCCACCTGTACGATTAACATTGGCTCGCTCAACGTTGGCCAGTCCGGCTCTAAGCTGTTCGTGGTGTTGGTGGGCAGCCCCGTCGCTGCCGGTTTGGACCAGATTGTCAACACGGCCAGCATCGGCGACGATGGCTCCAACGGCGCTGACCTTAATCCTGCTGACAATACGTCCACGGATACGACCCCGATCTATGCTGCGCCTAATCTGTCGCTGAGCAAGACCGATGGCGGCGCGAGCGTGATCCCCGGTGGCACGGTCGCCTACACCTTGACCTATGCCAACATCGGCAATCAGCATGCAACCGGCGTGATTATCACCGAGACGGTGCCGCTGCACACGACGTTCAACGCTGGCGCGAGCAGTGCAGGCTGGAGCTGTGCGAATGGCGCACCGGCTGGCTCGACGTGTACGCTCAGCATCGGCGCACTCAATGCTGGTGTCAATAGCGCACGCACCTTCGCCGTGACAGTGCTCAATCCTGTTGATGCTGGCGTGAACCAGCTCAGCAACACCGCCAGCATCGCCGACGATGGCACCAACGGCCCCGATCCAGCGCCAGGCAACAACACGGCCGCCGATACAACAACCGTTATCGCCGCGCCCGACCTGACGCTCAGCAAGACCGACGGCGACATCAGCGCGGTGCCCGGCCAGACGTTCCCCTACACGCTGACGCTCTCTAATGTTGGCAACCAGGGCGCGACCGGCGTGATTATCACCGAGACCGTGCCGCTGCACACGACGTTCAACGCTGGGGCCAGCAGCCCTGGCTGGAGCTGTGCGCCGAACAACAACGCTGGCTCCACCTGTACCCTGACGGTCGGCGCGCTCGCTGGCGGCGGCGCATCAACCACGCGCCGCTTCGCGGTCACGGTTGTGCCCAGCCTGCCCGCTGGCGTTACTCAGACGACGAACACCGCCAGCCTCAGCGACGACGGCGCGAACGGCGCAGACCCGACGCCGGCCAACAACACGGCGTCTGACACCACGCCGCTGATCGCCGCGCCCGACCTGGTGCTCTCGAAGAGCGACGGCGGCGCAAGCGTGACGCCTGGCGGTACGGTCGCCTATACGCTGGCCTATACCAACACCGGCACGCGCGGCGCGACCACCGTGGTGCTCACCGAGACCGTGCCCGCCAACACGACGTTCAACGCTGGCGCGAGCAGCGCGGGCTGGACATGCGCGCCCAACAACAACGCTGGCGCAACCTGTACGCTTGCGGTTGGCGCACTCAACGTCGGCCAGTCCGACTCCAAGACGTTTGCCGTGACCGTGGTCAACCCCGTCGCCGCTGGTGTGAACCAGCTCAGCAACACCGCCCGCATCGGCGACGATGGCACCAACGGCATGGACCCGACGCCCGCCAACAACACGGCGTCTGACACCACGACGGTCAACGCTGTGCCGGAGCTCTCCATCACCAAGTCCGACGGTGGCGCAAGCGCGGCCCCTGGCGTCACGGTCGCCTACACGTTGACCTACGCCAACACCGGCAACCAGGGCGCGACGGGCGTGGTGCTCAGCGAGACGGTGCCGCTCAACTCGTCGTTCAACACGGGCGCAAGCAGCGCGGGCTGGAGCTGCGCGAACGGCGCTCCCGCTGGCTCCACGTGTACGCTCAGCATCACGGCGCTCGCTGCTGGCGGGAGTGGTGCGCGCACCTTCGCGGTGACGGTCGTCAACCCGGTGCCCGCTGGCGTGAGCCAGCTCAGCAACACCGCCAGCATCGGCGACGACACTACCAACGGCACAGACCCGGTGCCGGGCAACAACACGGCCAGCGACTCGACGCCGATCAATGCCGCGCCCGACCTGACACTTACCAAGACCGACGGCAATATCAGCGCAGCGCCCGGCCAGACGGTCGCCTACACGCTCACCGTCACCAACGTTGGCAACCAGGGCGCAACCGGCGTGGTGCTTAGCGAGACGGTGCCGCTCAACTCGTCGTTCAACGCTGGCGCAAGCAGCGCGGGCTGGAGCTGCGCGAACGGCGCTCCCGCTGGCACAACCTGTACCCTCGCGGTCGGCGCGCTGACGGGCGGCGGCACAGTGGCGAGCCGCACCTTCGCCGTTATCGTCAATGCGCCTATCGCCGCCGGCGTGACCCAGCTCAGCAACACCGCCGCTGTCACCGACGATGGCACCAACGGCGCGGACCCAACGCCCGCCAACAATACCGCCGCCGACACCACGCCGATCACCTCAACCGTCGATCTGGTGCTTGCCAAGACCGACGGCGGCATCAGCGCGGTGCCGGGCCAGACGGTCGCCTACACGCTTACCGTCACCAACGCTGGCAATCAGCTGCTCACTGGCGTGGTCATCACCGAGCGCGTGCCGCTTGGCAGCACCTTCAACGCTGGCGCGAGCACGCCTGGCTGGTCGTGTGCCGATGGCGCGCCTGGCAACACAACCTGTACCTTCAACTATGGCAACGCGCGCCCGGCCAGCCAACTGCGCCGCATCAGCGGTGCCGCCGCCCCGGTTATCTTTGCTGTCACCGTCGTTGATCCGGCCCCCGCTGGCATCGAGCTGCTGGAGAATTCCGCCTCGGTCGCCGACGACGGCTCCAATGGCGTTGAGTCCACCCCCGCCGACAACACGGCCGCCGACACGACGCCGGTGATCGCCACGGTCGATTTGTCCATTACCAAGACCGACGGCGGCATCAGCGCGGTGCCCGGCCAGACGGTTGTCTACACGCTCACGGTCACCAACACCGGCGATCAGGACGCCTCCGGCGTGTTTATCTCCGAGACGGTGCCGCTCTACACGACGTTCAACGCTGGCGCAAGCAGCGCTGGCTGGGTCTGTACGCCCGACGGCAGCGCTGGCAGCACGTGCCGCCTGCCGGCCGCGATAGCTGGCAATGGCGGCTCTACCGCCGTCCAGTTCGCTGTCACCGTCGCCAATCCGGTTCCCTCTGGCGTGACCCAGATCGACAACACCGTCTTGACCTTTGACGAAGGCAGCGTCACCCCTGACCCGACGCCAGGCGACAACACGGCCGCCGACTCGACGCCGATCAGCGCTGCGCCCGACCTGTCGCTCACCAAGACCGACGGCGGCATCACCGCAGTGCCTGGCCAGACGTTCGCCTACACGCTCACCGTCACCAACAGCGGCGATCAGGACGCCAACAAGGTCACGCTCACCGAGACGGTGCCGCTCTACACCACGTTCAACGCTGGCGCAAGCACGGCTGGCTGGGTCTGTACGCCCGACGGCAGCGCTGGCTCCACCTGTGTCTTCCCGGTCGGTCCGCTGACAGGCGCTGGCGGCTTCACCGCCGTCCAGTTCGCCGTCACGGTCGCTAGCCCGCTGCCCGCTGGCGTCACCGAAACAACCAACACGGCCAGCGTCGGCGACGACGGCTCCAACGGCGTGGACCCGACGCCCGCCGACAACACGGCCGCCGACACAACGCCGCTGGATATCTTCCTCGATCTCAGCATCAGCAAGTCGGCTCAGCCTGCTGTTGTCGCGCCTGGCGCGCTGATCACCTACACGATCACGCTCACCAGCGCTGGCGATGGCATCGTCGATGGCGTGCGCATCACCGACACGCTGCCCGCCAATGTGGCGCTGACCAGCGTCATCAGCACGGGCCTGCCGTTCAGCCAGATCAGCACGAGCCCGCTCGTCTGGCAGGTCGATGGCCTGGCGCCGAATCAGTCCGGCAGCCTCATCCTCGTTGCGCAGGTCGATGCTGGCCTGACCAGCGAGGGGCCGATCACCAACACCGTCAGCGTCGGCCATCCCGCCGAGGATGTCCCGGCCAACAACACGGCCACCGCTGTGGTCATCGTCAACCAGGCTCCAACCGCCGACGCTGGCGGCCCGTACACGGTCGATGAGGGTAGCCCGGTGGTGCTCAGCGCCGCTGGCTCCGCCGATCCCGGCGACGATATCATCAGCTACGCCTGGGATCGCGGCAACAACGGCTCGTATGAGACCTTCGGCATCACCACGACGTTCACCAACACGCCTGACGATGCGGTCCACACCATCGGCCTGCTCGTCACCGACGAGTACAGCGCGACCGACTCGACGGTCACAACCGTCACGGTGCTCAACGTCGCTCCAACCGTCAACGTTGGCCCCGATCTGAGCGCCCGGCCCAACCAGAGCGTGCAGTTCACCGGCGTCTTCACCGATCCTGGCGTGCTCGACACGCACACCTTCGCCTGGGACTTCGGCGATAACGCGACGCTCACCGGCACGCTCACGCCGACGCACGCCTACAGCCTGCCCGGCACCTACACCGTCACGCTCACCGTCACCGACGATGACAACGGCGTCGGCGTCGATACGCTGATCGTCAATGTGCGCTCGGCGCAGGTGTTCCTGCCGCTGCTGCTCAAGCCCGCCGCGTACCCGGACCTGGTGGTCGAGCGCATCACGCCGCAGGCTGGCACCATCGAGGTCATCATCCGCAACGTCGGCACGGCCCCGGCCACCGATCCGTTCTGGATCGACCTGTACCTCAACCCGTCGCCTGCGCCAACCATGGTCAACCAGATTTGGTCCGACCTCAGCCAGTACGGCGCGGTCTGGGGCATCAACAGCGATCTGCCGCTCAACCCTGGCGCAAGCCTGACGCTGCAGCTCAACGATGCGCGCTACCGCCCAGAGTTCAGCGCGCTGCCCGCGACGATCCCCGCTGGCACCGCCATCTACGCCCAGGTCGACTCGTCCAACGACCAGACGACCTACGGCGCTGTGCTTGAGCTGCACGAGGCGGCCAACCTGCCCTACAACAACATCACGGGCATCGTCACCAGCACGCCGATCACGCCACCCGCTGCCCGCGACAGTGCTCCCACGGCCCCAACCGGCCTGCCCGAGCGCCCGCAGGCTGTCACCTCGCGGCGTAGCCGCTAGTCCACACTGTTCACGCAGCCCGTCGCTCCACGGAGCGGCGGGCTGCTTTTTTTAGAAAAAGAATCGTTGTTGGGTAGCCGCCACAGCTCAGCCGCCAGAGTCAGGCTGCGCATGAACCCTCGTTGGCCGAATGTGGCCGCCCCGCAGCGCGGTCGGACCAGCTCGCGGCGTGGCGTGGTGGCGGCGTCAGCATGCAGGAAGCATCGTCGTCGGGCATTTGTTCCAGCTCAGCCGGTAGGGTCAGGCTGCGCAGACCCGCCGGTCGTTGGTCCTTGGCGCCAGTGGGACCAGGTAGCCGTGCGGGTCGCTGCGGCGTGGCGTGGTGGCGGCGTCAGCATGAAGTGAAGCATCGTCGTCGGGCATTTGTTCCAGCTCAGCCGCCAGAGTCAGGTTGCGCATGAACCCTCGTTGGCCGAATATGGCCGCCCCGCAGCGCGGTCGGACCAGCTCGCGGCGTGGCGTGGTGGCGGCGGTGGCGCAGCCGAGTTGGTATACTGTGCGCGTTTTGCTGCGACCTAGCAGCTGGGAGCAGGTTTTGATGGAGCGCTCCATTTTCCTGACGATCCGTACTCTGAGGCGTATAAAGCGGCGCAGTTTGCGCTCTATCAGCAGCTCTCTGGCCGCAGTGTCTACGATCCGCACCGGCATGAACAGACACCATTCGATGTCGATGCAGCGACGAAACAGCCGTATCCATATGCCACCGGCAGCCCGAAGGTGGTAGGCGAGCAGCTCATGCTGCAAGGGCTTCTGATTGCGTGTATGAATCTGCCTGCCCCCGCTAAAATCTTAGAGTTTGGGCCTGGCTGGGGCAACACAACCTTGCATTTTGCACCCATGGGCTATGCCGTGACAGCAGTGGAGATCGAGCCGCGCTTCATTGAGCTACTGCGGCGACGGAGCGCAATGCTGGACGTAAACATCGAGCTGATTCAAGCCGACATGCTGGAGTTCACGTCAGATCAGCGCTACGATGCTGTTGTGTTCTTTGCAAGCTTTCACCACTGCACAGATCATCTCAAGCTGCTCAATACCATCCAATCGCTGCTTAATCCAGATGGCATGATTGTGTTTGCGGCTGAGCCGATTGCAGCGCTGTCGCATCCATGGGGCCTGATTCGGAGCGACGGCTTAACGCTCTGGTCGATTCGCAGGATGGGCTGGTTTGAGCTGGGCTTTGACCAAGCGTACTTCTTAAGAACACTGCTGTTGCTTGGGTGGCTTCCCGAGCAGCACACAAATACGATCTGCGGGGGGGCGGATGTGTACGTTGCGCGCAGAAGTACAGGCCGCTATCAGCTGTCAACGCTGACGTTGCCGCCAGATGAGGCTCTAACGTGGTGCGGCCAAGAGCCAACCCATCGCTTTACAACGGCGCATTCAGTGCTCTCTTGTGATCGTTCAAAGCCGGTTCGGTCGATTGAGATATGCTTGAGCAATCCTGCGCCATTCGCCATTGAGCTAACTATCAAGTTTGGCCAGCAGGAGGAGATGGCGCGCAGCATTCCTGCGTGCGCGGCGCAGCTGTCTATCGCTGTTGTGCCGCGCTCCTGGCAAGGGCAAATCATTTTCGAGAGCGCCACCTGGAACCCCAGCACGCTATTTGGCAACGCCGACCAGCGTCAGCTTGGTGTGGCCGTTCATTGGGTGCACCTTGTCTATGCCGAGGACTAGTCTGCGCTTTGCTGCGTGGCCAACCCACGCCTGCGGGCCAGCCAGCTGGCAGTGGAGCGCCCTGGCCAAGCCGGAGCTATGGCAGGCTGCGGTGGTGATCACTGCGGCGGCGGGCGGCGGCGGCTGTGCGCCACCAGATTGCTGTGTCGAAGCACCCGCAGCGTCCTGTACGCCAACGACGCACGAGCGCGTGAGCACCTGCGCTGGCCCCAACACCGCACCACCTGAACATTCCACCAGCGCATGTTTCACCTATCGCGGTGTGGCCAGTCGCCTGCTGCCGTCCGCTGGGGCGCTGCGCAGCACGTGGATTAGTCGAGCGCTTTTGAGCAGAGCAGCGTGTGCCTAGCGCTTCGCTGCAGCAGGCGCGCTTGGGCAGTCCTGGCCCACAACTTGCTTGAAACGAGGGCGTCATCATCAGCCGTTGGCCCAGCCAGGCGCAGCAGCGTCGCAGCTGGGCCAATCTGCTTGATACGACTCCGTCGCAAGCCCGATGATGCATTGGTCGGCAGCGCCTAAACTAGCTGCGAGAGAGAAAAAACTTCCTCAAAATGTATCCTCAGCGGCCCGCTCAGCGGGCCTTAGTTAACCAAACGGAGCAACGCGTGATCGACATAAACCAGCTGCTGCGCGACCATGGCTATACCGCCGCCAGCGTCTCCAACTTCAAGGCGCTGATCAAGCGCGCCATTGAGCTAGCGCGCGAGCAGCAGACACCGCCAGCAGCGCTGATCCAGCAGCTGCGCAGCGAGTTTGCGCTGCCGACTATGGTGACGCTGGCCGCGCAGCCAGGCCCCTACACGCTGTATGGCACGCCGGGCGTGCACTTCGAGCATGGCGTGATCGACCAGATGGACATGGTGGCGCGGCTGCCGGTCTACGTTGCTGGCGCAGTGCTGCCCGACGCCCACCCAGGCTATGCGCTGCCCATCGGCGGTGTGGCGGCGCTGCATCGCGCCGTGTCGCCCTACGGCGTCGGCGTGGACATCGCCTGCCGCATGTGTATGACGATCTTCGCCGACCTGCCACCTGCCGAGCTGCGCGACCGCCGCGAGGCGCTGCTGGAGGATTTGAGCAGCGAGACGCGCTTCGGCTTTGAGAGCTGGGGCCAGCAGCCGCGCCAGCATGCGGTGATTGACGATCCGCTGTGGCAAGATCAGCATCTGCCGCTCAAGCGCCACCATCAGCGGGCGCGGGCGCAGCTGGGCACATCAGGCGGCGGCAACCACTTTGCCGACCTGGTGGTGGGCCGCGTGGTGCAGGCGGTCGACTGGCTGCCGCTGCCGGTGGGAGCCGAGTTCAGCGCCCTGCTCACCCACAGCGGCTCGCGCGGTGTTGGCCACGCCATGGCCACGCACTACAGCCAGCTCGCCGATCAGCAGACGCGCCTGCGCGCCCACAATGTGCCCAAGGAGTACGCCTGGCTGTCGATCGACGAGGATGCCGGCCGCGAGTACCTGCAGGTGATGGAGCTGATGGGCCGCTATGCCCAGGCCAACCACCATCTGATTCACGCCCACTTCCTGCAGCGCACCGGGCTAACGCCGCTGGCGGTGCGCGGATCGGCCGTGGACCTGCCGCACGTGCGCCCAGCCTTCAACGTGATCGAGAATCATCACAACTACGCCTGGATCGAGGGCGATCTGGTGATCCATCGCAAGGGTGCGACGCCAGCGGGCCAGGGCGTGGCGGGCCTGATTCCCGGCTCCTCGGGCAGCGCGTCGTATCTGGTGAGCGGTCTGGGCAACGCAGGCAGCCTGAACTCGTCGTCGCATGGCGCAGGGCGGCCCTACAGCCGCACCGAGGCGCGCCGCCGCCACGATCAGCCGCGCTTCGAGCAGGTGATGCGCCAGCACAGCATCGCCTACCGCGGCGTCGCGCCCGACGAGACCGTGCTGGCCTACAAGGACATCGAGACCGTGATTGGGCTGCAGCGCGGCACGCTCGTCGATGTGGTCGCCGAGATGTTCCCTGTCGTCGTGGTGATGGGCGGCAAGTCCGACGACGGCGACTAGCTCCGGCCGCTCTGGCAGCGTGCTTAGCGCCGTTGTAGGCTGGCGCTATTTTACCGCGCTTAAACTAGTTGTGACACTCGCTGACACGTGCGGCGGCTATACTATGAACAAATGTTCGCAGTGTAGGAGGTAGCACAATGGAAGCAGAGACTACGATTGGGCGTGAAGTTGAGCGGCTGTTGCGGGTGCGGCGACGCTTGAACGCCGAGGCCGAGCGCTTGAGCGAAGAGTATGGCTGGCTGCGTCAGCAGGGCACGCGCCTGCACCAGCAGCTGCGCCACAGCCTTAGCCAGAGTCAGAGCGCCCAGCTTGTGCAGCTTGGCCGTCAGTTCATGGAGGTCTATCGGCGCTTGGAGGTAGAAAGCGAACAGTTCCACACTGCCTGCGAATGTTACGTCCGCGATACGCAGCGGCTACAGCAAGCGCTTAAGCCGCTGCTGACGGTTGGGGAGCCGTTCCAGCTGGCGAGCTAGGCGGCTTCTGCGTGCCGGCGGCGATCATCGTGATCGCCGCCGGTTTGCGTTGCGCATGCGGTTCGGCCTCTGCTACCATGTGCGGCACATCCTGGGCTGCTCCGCGCCTGCTCCGTTGCCAGCCAGAGCAGTCAGATAGGCATAAAAATGTTGAGGAGGCTCCCTGATGGCGCAAGAGTATCCGTGGCGACCGCTGGCCCCGCTGTACGAGGAATACCCAGTTGAGGAGATGGAGCGGCGTGCGGCGACGTTCTATGCCGAGATGAATCGCCGTCGCACCGTGCGCCAGTTCGCCGATCGGCCGGTGCCGCGGTCGGTGATCGAGCACTGCCTGCTGACGGCGGGCACAGCTCCAAGCGGCGCGCATATGCAGCCGTGGCAGTTCGTGGTGGTCAGCGATCCGGCGCTCAAGCAGCAGATTCGGGCAGCGGCGGAGGCCGAGGAGCGTGCGTTCTACAGCGAGCGCGCCACGCCCGAGTGGCTCGCGGCGCTGGCCCCGCTCGGCACCGACGAGCACAAGCCCTACCTTGAAGTTGCGCCGTACCTGATCGCGATCTTCGCCAAGCGCTACACCGAGCTACCTGATGGCAGCACGCTCAAGCACTACTACACCACCGAGTCGGTGGGCATCGCCACGGGCATGCTCATCGCGGCGCTGCACCATGCGGGCCTAGCCACGCTGACGCACACACCTAGCCCGATGGGCTTTCTCAACACAGTGCTGGAGCGGCCTGCCAGCGAGCGCGCTTTCCTACTGCTGGTTGTTGGCTATCCCGCCGAGGGCGTGCAGGTGCCCGATCTCCAGCGCAAAACCTTGGCCGAGATCGCGCTCTTTAAAGCGGCGCAGTAGGCCGTCGCCGACGCGGGAATAGGGCTTGCTATACTTCAGACTAGGAACATGGGTATACTAGATGCAGAGGCCCCGCAGCGTCGGCGGTCTCGCCCATGCTGCAAGCTGTTCGCTGGATACGCTGTGCGGTGGCCGCGCCACTGCGGTAGACTGCGCTTGGCTTGACATGGGCCGATCTAGCCTGAAAGGAGTCGACCATGAAAGCGATGTGGCATGGAGTTGTGCTGGCAGAGTCCGATGATACCGTCGTGGTGGAGAACAACCACTATTTCCCGCCAGAGTCAATCGACAGCACCTATTTTCGCCCCAGCATCACCCACACCACCTGTCCCTGGAAGGGCGAGGCCAGCTACTACGATGTTGTGGTAGAGGGCGAGGTCAACAAAGATGCCGCCTGGTATTATCCACACCCAAAAGAGGCCGCCGAGAACATCAAGGATCGGGTGGCCTTTTGGCGCGGTGTGGAGGTGAGCGAGTAAGCTTAGGTCGTCTGCTGCACTGCCTGGATGCAGCGAATCAGCTCTTGCGGCGTAAACGGCTTGTGCAGCACCGGAGCCTCTGCTAGCAGCTCGGTCTGTGCGGCGAGCTGATCATCGAGGTAGCCGGAGCTATAAACAACCTTGAGCGCTGGTCGGAGGCTGCGAATAGCCCTGGCCAGCGCTCCGCCGCTCATGGACGGTAGCACCAAATCGGTGAACAGCACATCGATCGCCGCGTGGTGCTCGGCCACAATCTGCAGGGCCTGCTGGCCGTCGCTTGCCTGGAGCACCGTGTAGCCATGCTGGTTGAGAATGCGCGTGATCAAGTGTTGCACCGCTGGATCATCCTCAACCACCAGCACGCAGCCCTGGCCTTGATGAAGCTCGGCTGAGCGCGGCGCATCAACCGGCTGTGGCTGCTGGTTTGCTAGTTGTGGCAGGTAGATGCTGAAGCTGGAGCCAAGGCCAACCTGGCTGCTGATGCCAATCCAGCCCTGGTGTCGCCGCACGATGCCATAGCAGGTGGCTAGCCCCAGGCCGGTGCCTTTATCGGCGGGCTTGGTGGTAAAAAACGGCTCGAAGGCTTGCTGGCGCACCTGCTCGGTCATGCCAACGCCTGTATCGCTGACGATCAGCCCAACCTTGGCCCCTGGCTCCAGGCCAACGTGCAGGCTGGCCACCTCTGGCGTGATAAACTCGTTGTGGGTCTTGATGGTCAGCTGGCCGCCGTGCGGCATGGCATCACGGGCGTTGACGACAAGATTAATCAGCACCTGCTCCATCTGCGCTGTATCGCCAAGCACAAGCGCGAGATTGCTTGCTAGCTCCAGCTGCATATGAATATGCTCGCCAATCAGGCGCTGCATCATGCGGTTGAGGTTGACAATCAGCTCGTTGAGGTTGAGCGGCTGCTGGGTGGCGATCTGCTGGCGCGAGAACATCAGCAGCTGCCGTGTGAGCGCCACCGCGCGCTCGCTGGCGTGGGTGATCTCCTGCAGGTCCTGCTGGACCGGATCATCCTGGTGCAGGCTGTCGGCGGCCAGGGCGGCGCTGCCGTTGATCACCACCAGCAGATTGTTGAAATCGTGGGCGATGCCGCCAGCCAGGCGTCCGACAAGCTCCATTTTCTGCGCCTGCAGAAACTGGGCCTCAAGCTGCTTGCGCTCAGTAACATCGCGCACGATCACGATCGCATTGCCCTGGCTATCGGAGACCACACGGGCCTCATAGTCGCTGTCGGCTGTGGCGCGGCGAAGATGGTACTCGATCACCTGCGTCGTCTGTGAGCGGCGGGCCGCCTGCATGGCGTGCCGAATCTGCTCGGCGACGCTTGCGGGGAGCCAGGATTCGAGCGGCTGGCCGACCACGTTGACCATCTCAGTGGCAGGGAGCACCTCGCCCAGCGTACAGTCAAGGCAGACCCCATCTTGGTTCAGGTGCAGAATCATATCGGGCAGCGCATTGAGCAGCGAGCGATGACGTAGCTCGCTTTGACGCAGCGCCTCATCGCTTGAGCGCCGCTCGGTGGCCAGCACAATCCAGCTCATAGAGCTGTTGAGGTACTCTAGCTCGCTGGCGCTGGGCTGGCGCGGCTGCTCAAAGCATAGGTAGAGGATGCCCAGCAGTGTGGTATGGCGATTGTACACTGGCAGTGTCCACAGGTCGGTGTAGCCTTGCGCTTGCAGGAGCCTGCCGAGGGCGCTGTGCGTAGCATTGATGCGCTCAAACGTGGGCTGCAGGAGCTTGCTGGGGTCGGCGCTGGTGTTTTCGGCCAGCGCAGCGCTGATCTCAGCCCGAACACTTGCTGCAAAGCTGGGCGCAATAAATGCGGTCGGCTGCTGTTCGGCGTTGTGGATGAGCATCGTGGTGCGACAATCTTCAAAGTAGCGCTCCATGCCCTGGAGTAGTGTGTTGAAGATCGTCAGGAGACTTGCGCCAGTTGCCAGCTGCTCGAAAAACAGCCGCTGTACCTCGCGCTGTGTGCGCTGGCGATGCTGTTCGGTTACATCCTGAATAATGAAGAGCAGTGAGGCGCGGTCGGCGATCTCGATCGGCTCGATGCTAAGATTGAGATTGCGCCGCTTGCCACCGCTGGTGCGGGTGTGGGTGTGAAGCTGCTGCACAGAGCCAGTGCGACTGACATGGGCCAGGATGCGCTGCCACATTGCTGGCTCGGACCAGAGGGGCACCTCGTTGATGTTATGCTGCAGCAGCTCGTCGTGGGTGATGCCTATGAGCTCAACAAAGCGCTGGTTGCTATCGAGAATCGTCGCCGTTGCGCAGTCCACAATCAGCATGGCCATCGGGCTGGCGTGAAACGCCTTGGTAAAGCGCTCTTCGCTGGCCTGCAGCGCCTGCTCCGAGCGCAGATGGTCGCTGATGTTCTCAGTAAAGCAGACGAAGGCTTGCAGCTGGCCCTGATCATCGTGAATCGGCGAGATCATGGTGTAGACGGGCAGCCGCTGTCCGTCGGCTCCTTGCTGAATCATCCGCCCCTCCCAATGCCCAGCGCTGAGCGCCTGACTCAGAACCTGCTGTGCGTCGCTGAGCACAGCCGTAGAGACCTGCAGCGCAGTGATTGGGCGGTTGAGCACTTCCTCGCGCTTCCAGCCATAGAACTGCTCGGCATAGCTGTTCCAAAAAATAATCTCACCCTGCGGATTGATTGCCGTGATCACCTGCTGGACATTGGCCAGGATCGCGCTATAGAAGCAAGACTCCTCGTGATGTTGAAAAGAGCGGATCTGTTGCATAGTGTTGATTCCCAACCGAGCGATGCTCGATGTGCTCGCAGGTACTGCGCTGTCGATCAGACAGCGATGATGGTAGGGCTATAGGTTGCTTGCTGCAGGCTATGGTCTGATGCTGCATCCTGCTACTGCAAGGCGTATGCCGATACTCGGCCTGCGACGTACGCATATGGTTTGTTTGATATGTATTGAGTGTTAGGGGATTTGAGCACTATATATGGCGATACTATAACAAAAAACCGCCTGCTTGTCAGTACTGGCAGGCGGTTGGGCGATGGTTTCCAAGGTGCTGTAGGGCAGCAGGAGTGCCCTATTGGCTGGCACTGCTGGTCAGCAGGCGCAGCTCCAAGTGAATATCAGCGTCTGGAATCTCGACCAGCATCGTCAGCGTCGTTGGCTGGTTGATGGGCAGCGTCAGGTCGAGAGTGGTGCTGGCGTTGGGGGGCAAGGTTGCGGCAGCATCGCCTTGGGCCGCATAGACAGTGCCGGTCTGATCGATGAAGCGAAACGCGGACAGCGGAACGCGCAGCTCCTGCTGGCCTGTGTTGCGCACGGTGCCTTTAATCTGTAGGCCGCCGCTGATCTGCTGGAGCGACTCGATATCGACCTGCAGCGTGGTGTTGGCGGCCACCGGCGTGATGGGCACGACCTTGTCGCCGCCGCGCAGTCCGGCGATGGCTGTCTCGCCCCAGGTTTGCACTGGCTCTGGTAGCGAGATGACTGGTGCACCGGCGGTCTGCATGGCGGTATCGGTTGCTCCGGCGGCGGCGAAGCGGCTGCGCAGATTCTCGCTGGTCTGCGGAGTGCAGGTGCGCAGAGCCAGCAGTACAATCACCAGAAACCCGATCAGCAAACCCAGGATTATCGGTGAAGGCCCCTGGCGCTGTCCAGGTAAATACATGGCGTTCCTCCGTTTAAGTGTTTGCTGTATTGTACCGCGTTTCTCCTGCGCGGCCTGGTTTAGGCGCGCTGACCGCGCTGCTGTGCCCGTCGGGCCAGCCAGGCTCCTAGTGCGGCTACAACGGCCACAAGCGCCAGGCCGATTGGCAGCCAGGGCAGCGCTGCGCTGGTGTTTGTCGCTGGCTGAGCTGCTGGCGCGGGCGTGGCGGCGCTAGGTTCAGGCTGCACAGGCGCACTGCCGGTGAGCTGCTCGATCTGGGCCAGCACAGCGCTGATCTCGCGCGCCTGCTGCTGACCAGTGTTCTGGTCAAACACGCGGATTTGATCGTTTTCGATGCTCCAGATGCCGTCGTACATCAGCCCCAGCGGCCGCCATGGCTCGCTAGCGTCAGGCGCGCTGGCCTCCAGCATCACGAGCACGCGGCTGCCTGCGGCAACATGCGGGCCGGGGGCAATCGTTTGCGCGCAGCTTGGACTAATTGATGTAACGGTGCGATTGTTAAACAGCAGCTCTGGTGCGCGCTCAGCGCCCTTGAGATACTGCTCGACCTGGAGCGTGGCGCTGTCGGCATCGCTCTTAACGATGGTGCCGATAGCGATCACAGGGGCGATGGGGGTAAAGGACTCGATGCCGGGCGCGATGCCGCTGCAGGCGGCGGCTGGGCGCACCGACCACAGCAGCGCCACTATCACGGCTAGTCCGAGTATTCCACGACGCATGCGGTTCTCCTATCTATGGCCGTAGCCACACAGAGCCTGTGGGGGCTGAATGCTTGCAAGGCCACGATTAAATCAACAGCAAAAGCCAACTTTGGCTTATAGACCAAACGCTGCGGTGCTGGCAGAAGTTCCGCGGTTGATGGCGCTGGCGCAGAGCAGTATTTGCGATCAGCTCTAAGGCGTGTTACAATCGCACGCGCCTTTCTACTCCGTAGGCGTGTGCTTTCGTGTGCACAACGCAGGCGGGGTTCTTATCCATAGAAAAGCAGGAGCTATTCGTGCGAACCTATGAATTGATGACGATCCTGCGCCCCGACCTAGGGGGCGAGGACGAGTTCAACGCTTATCTGGAAACGCTGCAAGGGTTTATCACCAACCAAGGTGGTTCGATCAACGACATTGATCATGCGAACCCTTGGGGCCGCCGCAAGTTGGCCTACCCCATCCAAGACTTCACCGAAGGCTACTATGTGTTGATGCACTTCGAGACCGATCCGCGTAGCATCGACGAGATCGAGCGCAGCTTGAAGTTGGCCGAGCCGGTGATTCGCTATTTGTTGATCCAGCAGAAAAATACGAAAAAGAGTGCGTAATACGGTGTGAGGACGGCTATGGCTAAGGATTTAAACAAAGTCATGTTGATTGGACGCTTGGGCACCGACCCGGAGATGCGCTACACCCCTAGCGGCAGCCCGGTGACAAACTTCCGCTTGGCCGCTGGTCGGCAGTGGAAGGACCCAAACGGCGAGACTCGCGAGGAAACCGAATGGTTTTCAATCGTGGTGTGGAACAAGCTGGCGGAGATCTGCAACCAGTATTTGACGAAAGGCTCACGGGTGTATATCGAAGGCCGCTTGCAAACTCGCTCCTGGGATGATCCGCAGAGCGGCGAGAAAAAATACCGCACCGAGGTGGTCGCCAACGATATGATCATTCTTGATAGCCGCAACGACTCACCGCCGCAGCGCAGTGGCGGTCGCTCACGCGACACATCGTCTAACGATTACTCCCGTGGCGGCAGCTACACCGATGATATTAACGACGACGATATTCCATTCTAAAAAGCACATAGAGGAGTACACTCATGGCTGATTCTGGTCGCCGCGGTCGCCGCAAGTATACACCTCGGCGCAAGGTGTGTATTTTCACCGCTGAGGGCATTCAACCTGACTACAAAGATATCAAGCGCTTGCAGCGCATGGTCTCGGATCGCGGGAAAATTTTGCCCCGCCGCCGCACCGGTACGTGTGCCAAATGCCAGCGCAGCTTGAACATCGCGATCAAGCGCGCCCGCCATCTGGCCCTGCTGCCGTTTGTAGCCGATAACACCCGCGCCTAGTGCGGGTGCCTTGATTGGTTGATGAGCACAAACCGGAGGCACAGTAGCGGAGTCCGCGCTGTGCCTTTGTTGTATATGAGTTGGAGCAGATAGCCGTTATGCCGAAGGAACGAAAGACAACCATCCAGCATGGTGCCCCAATGACCAAGCGTCAGCGGGCACGCTGGGAGCAGGAACAGCTCAAGCAGCGCCGCGTGATCTTCGGGGTCGCCGGCGTGCTCGCCGTGGTGGTGGTGCTGCTGATCGCCGGAATTCTCTGGGATAAGGTGTTTGTGCCCAATCGCACTGTGGCGAAAGTGGGCACCACCGAGATCAGCAACGCCGAGTATCAGCGCTACCGCAAGGTCGCTCAGGCGCAGGCCGCCTACGCCAACTACAGCACGGCCCTGCAGTTCGCCCAGTATCAGCAGTCCGGTGGCCAGGATTTCTTGACCCAGGTCGAGGAGAACATCAAGGCGCTCAACGATAAGAACGCGCCGCTCGACTACTCTATCCTCAATCAGATGATCGATAACCGGCTCGTCGAGCTGGGCACCGCCGATATGGGCATCACCGCCACCGATGAGCAAATCAACCAAAAGCTCGCCGAGCAGTTTGCCGCGCAGCAGCAGACCTCGACCATGAATGTGCCCACGCCGGTCACCAGCACCGATAGCCTCACGCCAACCAGCGATCTCTCTGGCACAAGCGATCTCTCTGGCACAAGCGATCTTTCGGCAACGGCGGCGCTGTCACCAACCGCCACGCCAACCTTCACCGCCGCCGAGGCCCAGAACAGTGTGGAGATCGGCCTGACCAACTACTTCGGCACCCTGCGCGAGTTTATCGAGACGCCACCGCAGCAAATCCAGATTGCTACCTCCAAGCTGCCGTTTACCTACGATGACTTCAAAGCCTATGTCATCCAGCAGGAGCGCGCCGATCTGCTGCGCTCTGAGCTAGGCAAGAAGCTGAAGCCAGAGGCCGAGGCTCCCAAACAGGTCGTGGCCGACGCCGATCAGATTTTCATCCAGGTCACGGTGCCCCCCACGGCGACCGAGGAGCTGAGCGCAACGCTGTGGGCCGAGGGCCGCGAGCGCATCCAGGCCATTCAGCAAAAGCTCGACAAGGGCGCAAGCTTCGACGATCTCATGCAGAGCGACTCGGAGCTGGATACGGCCAGTCAGCCGACCAACACTGGCCTCCAGCCGCTCAGCTACTGGGACTCGCTCTCGATCACGCAGCCAATCTCGACCCAGGAGGTGGGCGTGATCGGCGAGCCGTATCGCTCGCCACTGGGCTGGCACATTGTGCGCGTCAACGAGCGCACCGAGCAGACCGACCAGCAGGCCTGGGAGGATAGCCGTGGCCAGGCGATCGCCGACTGGCTCAAGGAGCAGCGCGAGAAGATCGGCGTTGAGCTTTTCCCGGCACCAACGCCAACCCCAGCGCCGCCGACTATCGACCCGGCGCTGCTGCCGCCAAGCGAGGCTCCCTCCGAGGCTCCGCCCGCTGAGGTAACACCTACACCGTAGCCAGAGCCGCTGGCTGCTTGTGGGCATTTCGGTGCCACGCAGGTATGGGGCACTACACCCCCCCGCCTGCGTGGTCTGCTATGTTTGCGCGCCCCGACGCATCAGTGCTTAGCGCTGCTGGCTGCTCCCTAGGCTGCTTTATGCGCTGAACGTGGTTTTCTGCGGAGGTTTTATGAATCGATGGGCTGCACGTCGTCCCTTCAGCGTGTGGGGGGGCTTGCTCCTCACCGTCGCTATGTGGGCGGCGGCTGGCTGGGCCGCCGTTCAACTTGCTGATCAGCTGGCTGGCGCGCCCCGCGACTGGCCGCTTACGCTGCGCTCGTTTGGCCTGCTGGTCGCTGTGCTCATCGGGCTGTCACTGGGGGCCATTCTGTTCTATCGTGCGCTGAGCGCGCTGCTGATGCGCTATCAGGTTGATCGTAACGCTGTTACGGTGCACTGGTTAGGCAACCGTGCTGTTATCCCGATGGATCGGATCGCCGCAGTGACGGTTGGCGCACCGCCGATGCGCCTGCCATGGTTTGGCGCACGCTTGCTCGGCTATAATCGCGGCAGCGGAACCACCGCCGACGGCGCAACGGTGCACCTGTTTGCCCCTGGCCCGCTCAAAGAAGCGGTTGCCGTGACGCTCGCCAACGGCAGCATCTACGTGATCGCTCCCGCTCAGCGCGATAGCTTTGTGCAAGAGGTCGAGGGCCGCCGCGGCCTTGGTGTGGTTCAGGGCCAGGCCGAAGGCGTGGTGCGCACGACCCGCGTTAGCTACCCGTTCTGGACCGATGGCCTGGTGCGGCTGATGCTGATGCTGGGCCTGCTGCTTAACTTGGCTCTGTGGGGTATTTTGTCGACCCGCTACAGTCAAATCGCTGCGCTGGTGAGCCTGCGCTTCGATGCCACTGGCGCTGCCATCGGCGTGGTGTCGCGCGAGCAGCTCTTGGCCTTGCCGCTGATTGGCCTGCTGGTGTGGCTGGCCAATACGGCGATCAGCCTGGCGGTCTATCGCTCGTCGCGCGTAGGGGCGCTGCTCTTGCTCATCGGCTCCAGCGTGATCCAGGGCCTGCTGGCTGTGGCGCTGGGCTATGTGATGCTGCACTCGTAGACCGCACGGCTGACGGATGCTGCGCCAGGCTGGAGCATAGGCTTGCAGCCTGTTTTTTGTGTCCCTGGCTGCCTTGGCACTGTGCTCCTGCGCTAGCGCTGGCCGCGGCCGCCGAACGCCTGGCCAGCTGGAGCTGGCTGGAGTCGGCGCTGCCTAATGTTGGGCTTTGATTCTGCGCGCTGGCACGCCGACCGCCGTGATGCGCTCGGGCAAGTCACGGATGACCACGCTGCCTGCGCCGACAATGCTCCATGCGCCAATCTGGCGGCCTTGGATGACCAGCGCCCCCATGCCGATGTTTACCCCCTCTGCAAGCTGCACGTTGCCTGCGAGGCGTGCGCCAGGGTTGAGGTTGCACCATGCGCCAACGTGGCTGTCGTGGCTGATGCTGGCCCCGACGTTGACGATGCTGTGTGCGCCGATGCGCACGTTGGGGCCGATTACCACGCCGGGGAACACCATTGTGCCTGCGGCGACCTGGGCCTGCGGCGAGATCAGCGCGTGGGGCGAGATCGCGGTCGCGCTGTGCCAGCCGCTTGGCAGCCGTGCGGCGATGCGCTGGCGCACAGGGTTGGCCCCAATGGCAATGATCGCGCTTACCTCTGGATGCTGGCTGAGCCACGCTGGCGGGCCGAAGATCGGCAAGCCACTGAGCTGCTGCCCGTGCTGCTGCACATCATCGGTGAGCCAGCCGATCAGCGGACCACCCCGTCCGGCCGCCGCCGCCGCTTGCACAATCTCGGCCACCTCGCGGCCATGGCCGCCGGTGCCGATGATAACCACTGGGCGCATAGCGAGCCTTACTCCTGCGATCCGAGATCGCGCACGACGCCATCGCTGCCATAGATGCCGCTTGGATCGACCACCGCACGCAGCGTGCGGCGCAGAATCAGCCAGTCGATGCGCCAGCTCCAATGATCGATGTACCAGCAGTCAAGCTCGATCCGCCGCTCCCAGGAGAGGTCGTTGCGCCCGTTCACTTGCGCCCAGCCGGTGATGCCCGGCCGCACGCGCAGGCGCAGGCGCTGTGCTGGCGTGTAGCGCGCCACCTGCTCGGGCAGGCTTGGGCGCGGACCGATCAGGCTCATATGGCCCTGCAGCACATTGAAGAGCTGCGGCAGCTCGTCGAGGCTCCAGCGGCGCAGCAGCTTGCCCACAGCGGTGATGCGCGCATCGTGGCGGGCGGTTTCAATTCCTAGCCCGCGGCGCTCGGCGTCGGCAACCATGGTGCGAAACTTGTACATCGGGAAGGGCTGGCCTGCCCTGCCAACCCGCTGACGCACGTAGAGCACCGGCCCGGCTGACGTCAGGCGAATGGCGAGCGCGATCAGCAGCAGCAGCGGGCTAAGCACAACGATTAATCCGCTGGCAACGACGAGATCAAACAACCGCTTGCTGGTTGACATAGTGTTTCTCCTGCTAAGTGCTCAAGGGATCGAGCTGCTGATAGGCGGCCAAGACACGCTGAAAGATGATCTGCTCGTCAAACTCGCTCAGCGCACGCTGGCGCGCAGCCGCCCCCAACTGTACAGCGAGCTGCGGGTTATCTAGCAGCCGCTCGATCGCCTGAGCTAGCGCCGCTGGATCACGCAGTGGTACAAGCAGGCCGTTCTGCTCATGGGCGACGACCTCGCGGCAGCCGCGGATATCGGTGAGCACCAGCGGCCGGGCCATGGCGGCGGCCTCCATTGGCACACGCGGAAAGCCCTCACGATGCGATGGATGCACGAGGATGTCCATCAGCGCATACAACTGCGGCAGATCACGACGCATACCGAGAAAGCGAATATCGGCCATGGCCTGTGCCTGCTGGCGATCTGCGGCGGTGAGCGCATCGGGCTTGCCTGGCTCTTCGGGACCAACACAGAGAAACGTGGTCTTTGGCCAGCGCTGGCTGATCTGCTTGGCGGCGCTGAAAAACTCAAAAAAGCCTTTCTCGGCCACCTGGCGGCCAACAATGCCGATCACCTGCTGGTCGGAGGCAATGTGTAGCTCAGCCCGTAGTTCGGCGAGATCGACGGCACGGACGCTGGCTGGATCGAAGTGGCGCACATCGATGCCATTGCCAAGGTACAGCAGCCGATCGGCGCGGCAGATGTGCGACTCAACGGCCGTGCGCACATCCTCGCGGCTCTGCGAGAGCACTAGATGGGCTGGCCGCATGGTGATGCGCTCGAGCCAGGTGTAGAAGCGCCGTGCGCGCGGCTGCATTGACCCAGGAAAGTAAAGGCCATGGATGGTGTGGACGCGGCGGGGCACCCGCGCCAGCCAGGCCGCCCACTGCCCCAGCAGGCTCGCCTTGGGCGTGTGCGTGTGAATAAGATCGTAGCGCTCGCGGCGCAGCAGCCGCACCAGCTGCCAGAGCGCGCTCAGATCATCGCGCGGCGCAATCTGGCGGCTAAACGGCAGCGTGTGCACGGTGATGCCAGCGGCGCGCACCTCACTAAGCCAGGGGCCATCGCGGCAGATCGCGTGCACCTCGTGTCCGGCGGCCTGAATGCGCTGGAGCTGATTGAGCAGCAGAAAGCGCACGCCAACGTCAATGGTCGCAAGATGGGCAATTTTCATCACAGTGTCGCATCAAGAAAACGGCGCTGCCACAGCTCAAGGTTGAGCAGCAGCCAGATCAAGGCATCGTTGGTTTCGCGGCCTGTCTGATGCGCCGTAAGAATAGTTTCAAGCGCCTGTGGTTGAAACAGGCCGCGCTGAATCGTGCGCTGGTCGAGCAGCACTTGGCGGACCCATGGGTAGAGCGAGCCGCGGAACCATGGGTCAGTTGGGACGGCAAAGCCATGTTTGGGCTTCTGCAGTGTGCGCTGTGGCAGCATGTCCTGAAATGCTTGGCGCAGCAGCCACTTCGTGGTGCGCCCACGCAGCTTGAACTGCGGCGGCAGACGCATGGTCCACTCCACCAGCGTATGATCAAGAAACGGCACACGGGCCTCTAGGCTGGCGGCCATCGTGCCCTTGTCAACCTTTTCAAGATATGTGTCTGGCAGCCAAGTTTGCAAGTCGGCTGCGCCCATGCGCGTAATCGCGTGCCGTGCATCTGTCGGGTACATCTGGCGGTAGCTCGCGGCTGGATCGTAGTCGCCGAGCGCGCTGAGCACATCGGTGTGCAGCAGGCGCTGGCGCTGATCAGCGTGCAGCACGGTAAGCCATGTGGCGTAGCGCTGAGCCGGGTCGGCGATCTCAAGCGCGCGGGCGATCTGCTTGATGCGGCGCGCGCGCGGGAGCTGGCGCAGCACTGCTGCAAGCATTGAGCGCCCAGGCATCCGCCGCAGCAGGTTGGTGTAGATCTGCGCCTGGTAGCGGCGATAGCCGCCCCACTGCTCGTCGCTGCCCTCGCCGGTGAGCACGACGGTGACATGGCGGCGGGCGAACTCGGCGAGGGCCAGCACCGGGATCGCGGCCGCGTCGCCGAACGGCTCATCGTAGTGCCAGATCAGGCGCTCCAGCAGCGCTGGCAGATCACTGGCCTGCAGGCGCAGGGCATGGTGGGTGCAGCCGAAGTGCTCGGCCACCTGCTGGGCGTCAGCTAGCTCATTGAACGTGTTGGAGGCATCGAAGCCCACGCTAAACGTTTGCACTGGCGCAGCGCCGAGCTGTGTCATCAGCCCAACAATGATCGACGAGTCTAATCCGCCGCTGAGAAATGCGCCGAGCGGCACAGCACTGACGAGCTGCAGCCGCACGGCCTCGCGCAGCCGATCGTAGCACTCGGCCTGGGCGGCGCTCGGCGTCAGATCAGTGATTGGCTGGAGATCGCTGAGCTGCCAATACGTCTGTGCGTGAACCGCTCCGCTCTGTGCGCTGTAGTGCAGCGTGTGGCCTGGCAGCAGCTTGTGAATGTTGGTGAACATCGTCTGCGGCGCTACAGCATGGCCCCAGGTGAGAAAATTCGCCAGCCCGCGCAGATCGAGCTGCCGCGGCACCAGCGGGTGCTGGAGAATGCTCTTGATCTCTGAGCCAAAGACAAGCTGCTGCTGATCGTGATAAACATAGAGCGGCTTGATACCCAGCCGATCACGCGCCAGCGTGAGCACCTGCTCGCGCCGATCCCATAGCGCAAAGGCGAACATGCCATTGAGGCGCTGCAGGCACTCGGCGAGGCCCCAGGCCTCGATGCCGCGCATAATCACCTCGGTGTCGCTGGTGCTGATGAAAACTTGGCCGCACGCCTGAAGCTGCTGCCGCAGCGTGCGATAGTTATAGATCTCGCCGTTGAACACCAGCACAAGCCTACCGTCGTGGCTAAAGAATGGCTGCTCGCCAGTGGCTAGGTCGATAATCGCCAGCCGCTGCATCCCGAGAGCGGCCCGGCCCTCAACGAAGCGCCCTTGTCCATCAGGGCCGCGATGCTCGATGCACTGGAGCTGGCGCGCCAAGACCGTTGGTGCCAATGATTCCGCAGACTGGGAGATGAACCCAGCAATACCACACATATGCTATCCTCGGAGGGGGCGCTGCTGCGCTGCGAGCGGCTTTGACTGTCGAACCCGCTCGCGCCAGCGTCGCCACACCTGCCAGCCAACACTTGCCAGAATAAAGTAAAACGGCCACAGCTGCACGCGGTGCCGATAGGCGGTGCCAAGGTTGCCATACTGTGGCGCAGCGGCGATGGTGGCACCAATGATATATGACCAGAGCATCGCTGTATGAATCAGCTGTGTGCGCAGCACATGGATCAGTCCGAGCAGTGCTAGCCCAAACAGCGGATACCAAATGAACAGCGACTCAGGAATCGTGGCCAGCTGCAGCGCGCTGCCTGTTGCCTCCCACGGCCATGGCCGCAGCAGAAAGTTGGCTAACGCCAGCGGCAGGTAGGCGATAAGGCCACCAAGCGAGTTGATCTTCGGGCCAGGATCAATGGCGGAGCCGCCGTAGGCCGTTGCGGTGCGCTTCGCGTTGATGGCGTCGATAGATAGCCGTGTGCTGAGCACGTCGCTGCCAAGAAATCCATAGCCGGCGCGCTGCAAACCCCAGCCGATTAAGATCAGCGCCAGGGCGCTGAGCGCCAGCCGCCAGATAAAGTGGCCGCGGGATTGAAACATGAGCGTGCTGCTGAAGATAACGGCCATGCCCAGCGCTGTCTCGATGCGCACTGTCGATAGCAATAAAATGATCAATGCCAGCATGCCCAGCCGTGGCAGCCGATTGCGCGCAACTTGCAGCGCCTCCCAAAAGCCCCACAGTGATAGCAAGAGCACGCTGCTGTCCTTAAGATTCTGCGAGGTCCAGAGCAAAATGGAGGGCATCAGCGCTGTGATCAGGGCGCTGCGCCGTGCGACCTGGCCGTCAAAAAGGCGGTTGGCGATCTTGTAGGTGTAGAGAATCGAGAGGCTGGCGAACAGGCCATTGATCAGCTTGATAAACAGCGTGTTGTAGCCGATCAGCCAGTACAGCGCTGCGGAGAAGTAGACATAGCCTGCCGCGCTCACAGGCACCGGCACCACATCGGCGTAGGTTACGAATCCGCGCGTGTGCCATGCTGTGGCGATGGTGGCCGCATGCGGGCCATAGGCTGCGCCATCGCTGATGGACTCAAAGGAGGGCCACACAAACTCTATGACGAAGCTCGTGCAGAAGTGCAGTACGAGGCTGAACAAAAACAGCTTGAGCAGCCACGTTCGCTCCGCATGGGGCACAATCACACTGGCCCAGAGCAAGCCGATGCCCAGCAGCACCGGCATGAGAATAAGCCCGGCGAGATAGCGCTCGCCAAGCATAATCAGCCCACCGCCGATGGCGATCCACACTGGAATGAGCAGCAGCGGCAAGGCCCAGCGCTGCCAGCGGTGTTCGGTCTTCATATCGTCACCTCGGAGGATTGGTTGATGTGCTGGAGCCACAGCTCTAAGGCGAGCAGCGCCCACAGCTGATGGCCAGCGTTGCGGCGGGCGCTCCAGTGATCTGCACAGAGCGCGGCGATGGTGTTGCGATCAAGCCAGCGTGTGTAGGCTGGGCTGGCAGCAAGCAGTGTATCACTGAGCCATGCGCGCAGCGGGCCGCGAAACCATGCATCCAATGGTACACCAAATCCATGTTTTGGTCGGCTTAGCACCGTGGCTGGCAAGCGCTCGCGGTAGGCTTGGCGCAGCAGCCACTTGCCGCGACGCCCACGCCACTGGAGCTGCGGCGGCAGGCGCAGCGCCCACTCGACCAGCGCTGTGTCGAGCAGTGGTGCGCGTACCTCTAGGCCATGGGCCATGCTCATGCGGTCAACCTTGACCAGCAGGTCATCGGGCAGATAGGTGGTCAGATTATAGGTCATCGTCGCCGCCAGTGGGTGGGCGATGCCTGCGGTATGGGCACGATAGCGCACCGTCGGCTCTGGCGCGGCCCCAGTCAGGTCGGCGATCTCCTCCGGCGTCCAGAGCATTAGCCAGCGCGGAAAGCCGACCTCAAGCGGCAGCGCGAGCTTCTGCAGCACGCGCTGGAGCCGCGCTGTCGGCGCTGATGCCTGGTGCGCTGGCAGCCATGCGGCGCTGCGCTCGATGGCCCGGCGCATGGGCGCAGGCAGCCGCTGATAGCGCGTGGCCCACAGCGCGGCCCCAAAGCGCTCGTAGCCTGCGAAGATCTCATCGCCGCCATCGCCAGCCAGGGCCACGCTGACGTGCTGCTTGGTCATGGCGCTGAGCAGATACGTCGGCAGCGCCGATGAGTCGGCGAATGGCTCGTCGTAGTGGTGCAGCAGCACGGCGAGCAGCTGGTGCGCATCCGGCTCAACCTGAAACTCGTGGTGCTCTGTGCCTAGGTGGGCCGCAACCTCGCGGGCGTAGGCGGTCTCGTCATACCAACCGCCACCGTGAAAGCCGATGCTAAACGTTTTGACCGGCTGGTCGAGCAGATCTTGCATCTCTGCTACCACAACGCTCGAGTCGATGCCGCCGCTGAGAAATGCGCCGAGCGGCACGTCGCTGATCAGCCGGCGCTCCACTGCGGCCCGGATGCGGCGGCGCAGCTCTAGGGCTGCCGCTGTGCTCGATAGCTCCAGGCGTGGCGCTTGGGCGCTCGCATGGGCCGACCACCAGCGCCACTGGTGTACCGCACCTGCCTGCCAGGCCAGCGCGTGCCCAGGCTGCAGCTGCTTGATTTGCTGAAACCAGGTGGCAGGCGGCGGCACGTAGCCGTAGCAGAGAAACTGCCCGAGCGCGTCAGGCGCAAGTGTGCGCTCAACGGCGGGGTGCTGGAGCAGCGCCTTGATCTCCGAGGCAAAGCTCAGGCCGCCGCCAGGCAGCGGCGCGTAGTACAGCGGCTTCTTGCCCAGGCGATCACGCGCCAGCAGCAGGCGCTGCTCACGGCTATCCCAGGCCGCCAGGGCAAACATGCCGTCGAGGCGGGCGAGCGCTTGATCGCCCCACTGCTGCAGGGCATGCACAATCACCTCGGTGTCTGAGGTTGTGCGAAATGTGTGGCCAAGCACGCGCAGCTCGGCGCGCAGGGCCTGGAAGTTGTAGATCTCACCATTGAAGACGAGCTGCAGCGTGCCATCGGGGCTGCCTAGCGGCTGATCACCAGTTACAAGATCGATGATCGCCAGTCGGCGATGGCCTAGGCTGGCGTTCGCGCCCTGCCAGGTGCCGCTGCCATCCGGCCCACGATGGGCGATGGCTGTATTGATGGCGTCGATCGCCACGTGGTGCTGCGGATCGGCGCTAACTAGGCCACAGATTCCACACATCGGGGGTGCTCCTGCGCTACCTCGCTCAGTATCTGGCTAAGCTGCTGGGCATGGGTGCGAATGTTGAAGCGCTGCTCAACCGTGGCGAGGCCCGCCGCCCCAAGCCGTCGGCGCTCGCTCACATCGGTGAGCAGACGGCGCAGCGCCGCCTCCCAGTCGGCGAGCGTGTGCGCCAAGAGGCCGTTTTGCTCATCTACAATGATATCGGTGTTGGCTCCGGTGGGGGTGGCGATGCAGGGCACGCCCGCGTTCATGTACTGTAAGGTTTTGCCCGTGCCCTTGCCCTTGGTCCAGTCGGTGATCGGCAACGGGTTAATGCCGATATCGAACTGGCGGATCAACGTCTTCTCGCTCGCTGGCGTCCATGGTTTGATCTCTAGGTCTACGCCATCAAGGCGGTAGTCCTGTGGTGCGCCAATCAGCTGGATGCGACAGTTAAACTCGTGCTGAATCGTGGCCAGCACAGGCTGAATGGTGGCGATAAACGGTGCGGTGCTGAAGCTGCCAGTCCAGCCGATCAGCAGCGGGCTGTGCTGGCTGTGCTGCTTGGGCGGTATTACGCCTGGCTCCATGCCCATGGGGATGATCGAAACATGCTGGTTGAGCATGCGCGCATAGCGCTCGAGGTAGCTGTTGGCCACCACCACATGCGCGCTGGTGCGACACAGCTCGCTGATCTTACTGTACCAGCGTCCGACGGTGAGCCAAGGGCTGTTACGGCTTTGGCTTGGCAGGAAGATAGGATCATCAAACTCAAAGACAAACGGCAGCCGCTGGCGCACAAGCTCGCGCTCGATCAGGGCGGGGCCAACCAGCACCGCCTCACGGTGCACCAGCGCTACATCGAAGCTGGCAAGATCGAGACGGCGGAAGCGCTGTCTGTAGCTGATCAGCGAGTGCAGCGTGCCGATGATCTTGGCCCCGTAGTGGCGCTGTCGATACATAACGTTGGTTAGCAGCGGGGTTGGAAAAACGAGCGTTTCGGTCGCCCAGCCGTGCTGATGCAGGTAGGGCAGCCAGCGCTCTACACGCAGCCGCTGGCTTGGTGCCCGATCAAGCGCGTAGGGTAAGAGCAGCAGCACGTTCATGAGCTGGTCTCCTTGGTCGCAAGCTGAAGATGGTTGTAGATGGTCAGGTACTGTGCTTGGCCCGCGCTGTTGACATCAAGATGCCGCAGCGCAGTCTCACGGCAGTGCTGCACCAGATCAGCGCGCCTGCGCGTCAGCTCCAGCAGCGCCTGCATGCCAGCGGCACAGCCTGCCGCCGTAAGATCTGCCAGCACCACCCCGACCTCGTGCTGCTGCAGAAATTCGGCCGTATCGCCAATGTTCGGCGTCGTCAGCACAGGGATGCCGGTCGCCAGATACTCGCCAAGCTTGGTTGGCCATGAGGCGATCTTGGAGAAGGTGGGCTTGATCAGCGCGAGTCCTAGATCGGCGCAGACCAGCACGTCGGGCATTTGCTCCGGGGTAACATGCTCAATGCGCCAGCTGCTTGGGTCGATGGCGCTCGCCTGCAGTTTGTCGATCAGGCGCTGTGGGTCGCTTGGCGTCAGCACCAGCAGCCGCAGCCGTGGCTCTAGTCGCTGGCCAGCTTGGAAGCACGCGACGATCTCGTCGACCAGATGCAGGCCGCCGAGCGAGCCAGAGTGGACCAGCACGACGTTGTCTTCCCAGCCATACGCCCGCCGCCGCTGTGCGCGCTCGGCTGGCTTGGGCCGGAAGCGCGTCGCATCGACAAAGCAGGGCACGACCGCGATGGGCAGCTGCCGCTTTTGGACAATCGCGATCTTCTGCAGGTGGCTGCGCGCTTTGCTGCTTAGCACAACGGCCACGTTGGCCCGCGCGAGACCAAGCCACTCCAGCCCTTTGATGATGCGGTACTGGAGGCTGTTGCGGCGGCAGCGCTGCCAGTCGACGCGCTCATCGGCCCAAAAGCCGCGCAGATCAAAGATTAACCTGGTGCGCTGGAGCAGCTGGAGCGGCAGCCCAAACAGCAGCGGCAGGTAGCTGCGCACATGGATGGCGGCAAAGCGCTCGCGCCATGCGAGCCGCAGCATCATACGTACGCCCTGCGCGATGTTGCGCAGCACGGCCCACAGCGATCCGCGATAGTAGCGTAGCGGCAGCCACTGAATTTGATGCGCCGCCAGCAGCTGCCGCATGGCCGCGACGCGGGCGGGATCGTTGAGATCGGCGCTTTTTTCAAATGTCACCAGCGTGTAGCGTAGCCCGGTTTGGCTTAGCACCAGCAGGTAGATGATGATCTGATTGACGCCTAGCGGCTCAAGCGCGCCGTTGTACGATAGGTACAGCACGTGGGGCTGCGCGGTGGTTTTGTCTGTCTTGCTCATGCGACACCTGTTGATAAAGCTCAAGCCAGTTTTGCGCTGTTTGCGCACTGTTGAAACGCTGCTGGATCTGCTGGTAGCCAGCCTGTGCCAGTCGCTCGCGCTCTGCGCTATCGCTAAGCAGCGTGTTGAGCGCCTCGGCGATGGCTGTGCTATCACCTGGCGGGACCAGCCAGCCGCTCTGGCGATGCTCGATGATCTCGCGTACAACGGCGAGATCGCTGCTGATCGCTGGCACGCCGTGCGTCATCGCTTCGAGAATAGCCAAGCTGAAGCCTTCCCACAACGTTGGC
The DNA here is from genome assembly GCA_013538855.1 of Herpetosiphonaceae bacterium. Classification (GTDB taxonomy): domain Bacteria; phylum Chloroflexota; class Chloroflexia; order Chloroflexales; family Herpetosiphonaceae; genus OHK22. Next base: position 44,412 of record JABXJS010000081.1, on the reverse strand, counting down.
AGAATGAACAGCGTTGCTTGCGCTAGCAGTTGATCTACATCGGCGCGCAGGCCCAGCATCTGCACGCTGCCCTGTAGTCTGCGCTGCTCGATCATACGCTCTAGCTCAGGCTGATACCAGCCGCTGCCAACAATCCAGAGCTGCGCCTGCGGATGGTGCTGGCGCACCTGCGTCCAGGCATCAATAACAAACTGATGGCCTTTCTCGGGCACAAGGCGTCCAACCGAGAGCACCAGCGGCGCACCGTGGGGCGGCTGGCGGACTGCTTGCTGCGGCACACTGTTGTAGATGGTTCGTGTGCGCGCCGCCGGTACGCCGAGCTTCTGCTGCGCCATCGCGCTCACTGTGGCCGAGCAGCCGACGATGGCCGCTTGGCTGAGCCGTGCTGTCCAACGATCAAGCTGCTGCAGCACCGCGCGCTTCCAGCGACGGGTGCGGCTCAGCGGCTGGTGGGGAATATCAACGTAGAGCAGCGCCTGCAGCGAGCTAACAACCGGCGTGCCGCGCAGCCAGGCGGCGACTCGGCCCACCAGCGCATCCTGTGTCAGCCACGTGTGCACGATGTCCGGTCGCCAGTGCTGCAGTGCAGTGTACAGCCGCCCAACCGCCTGCGGCAGCTCGCGCCAGCGTGGGCTATTGAGCGTATGGACAGTTACGCCGAGCGCTCGCAGCTCGTCGGCAAGATGGTGCGGCGGCCCGAGTGTCACCACCAGGTGCTCGACCTCGGCGCACGTCGCGGCGATAAGATTCACCAGCTGCCGCTCTGCGCCGCCGCGCCCGAGACTGGTTATCACATGGGCGACGCGCATACTTCTCATTGCCCGCGCACCCCAGCCAGCGAAATTCCTGGTCCCTTGACGACAATATTCTGGAGCTTGTGCTCCTGGTACCAGCGGAACACCTCTGGATGTGTGTAGTAGAACTGGTAGCGCGGTGAGTACCAGTCAAAGGTGTCCAGCACGCGCCACTCTGGCCGCGGATGCAGGCTGATCGGAAAGAGCGTGCTGAAGACCTTGCCAATCTTCGGCAGCCGCCAGATGTAGTACAGCGGAATGCTGATGTGCGCCAGCTTGTAGAGCCAGGGCTGTGGCACTGGGCGCAGCACCCAGCGCCAGAACTCGCTCGCGGCAACATAGGCTTTGTTGTAGGCGGCGTAGAATGTGGTCATCAGCGTGCCCCCAGGCTTCAGCAGCTGCGGCAGCTGATCAAAGGCGGCGCGCGGGTCCGGCGTGTGGTGCAGCACGCCGAGGCTGTAGATCAGATCGAAAGACTCCGGCGCAAACGGCAGACTGTAGACATTCGCCTGCAAAAAGTTGGCCTGTGGATGGCGGCCCATGTTTTTCCACGCTGCGTCTACCGCGAAGCTCAGGTCGATGCCAACCACGCTGCCGCCGTACTTCAGCACAATTTCGGCAAAGCGGCCCATCCCGCAGCCAACGTCGAGCACCAGCTTGCCGGCTAGCTCGGTCAGCGGGTAGGGCAGCGAATCAGCGAAGCGCTCTTCGGACTCGCGCATCGCATGCGCGCTGTCGAGCTGGGTGGTCTGATGCTGCGTCCACTCAAAGCTGAAGTTGCCCACATACTCGTCATCAGGCACGAAACGGCCGATGCCGTTGCTGATCCGGTAGGTCTTGCCGCTCGGCGCACGCAGCACGCCTTCGAGAATCTCGTCGCCATCTTGCGTGCTGATCTCAAGGCTCAGCGGCGCGTGGCTCTCGGGGTCGCGTAGCAGTGGAAGAAGGCTCGCTTTCACACAGGTACCTTTCTCTATGTATCGAGTATGTCTAAACACCAGTTTCAGGAATACGCCGCTGCCAGATGCGCTGTAGCTGCGCGCGCAGCTGCAGCGCGTTCAGGCCACCGCTGATCCACAATCCCACGCCATAGGCGCTTAGAATCAGCAGCTTGAGGCCCAGCAGCCGCCAGGAAACATTGCTTGGGAGCCAGCTCGCTACGCCAACAGCGAGCACGATCTGCCCCAGCCAGAGGCTGATGCGCCAGCCGCGAAATGGCAGCCGATGGTAGCGCTGGGCAATATGATACAGCACAATCACCACCAGCCCTTGATCCAGCGCCGCTGCCAACGCCACGCCTAGCCCGCCGAGCCACGGCACGAGCAGGATCGCTAGGCCAACGTTGACCACGCCCATCACGACGGTGACACGACCAACGATCAGCGTCTCTTTGTTGAGATTAAGGCCCGTGGTGACAATAACCAGTGCGCCGACCGCCATCAGACTCAGCGCCTGCCAGCCCACCAGCGGCGCGGCAGGCAGATAGGCGCTCGTGGTCAGCAGCGCCAGCGCCTCGGGGGCCAGCAGTGCGAGGCCGACGACCAGCGTGCCGATACTGACGACATAGCGCTCAAGGTAGCGCGCATAGATCTGCGGCGCATCTGGCTGCTTGGCGATCGCCATGCTGTAGGCCAGCCACGCCTGCGAGAAGGCGGTGATGCCGATCCAGATGCCGTAGCTGATTTTGTTGGCCGCGCCATACAGCCCCACCTCCGCGAGCGATCCCCAGTGCAGCAGGATCTGGCGTGCGATCAGCGTCATCAGGATAAAATAAACCGAGCGCGGGAAGAACGCGATGCCTTTGCGCAAGATCAGCCAGGTCAGCGCCCGGTCTGGCCACCTGATCCAGCTGCGGAAGGCCAGGCTTAGCCCCACGGCCACGCTGCCGTCAACGAGCAGAATCGCCAGAAAGTAGGCGCTGAGCGGGTCAGGCAGCCACAGCAGCAGTCCTACCGTGAGCAGCGCCGTCGCAAGCACTTTGCTCACCGTGATGCTCACTAGCAGCAGCGCGCGGCCTGCTTGGCGCAGAATCATCAGCCAGCTATTGACGGTGGCGCTGAACGGCAACCCAATCAGCGCAATCAGCAGGCCGCGCTGCGCTGTGGGCGTAGCCAGCCAGCGCGCCAGCTGCTGCGAGAAGATCACCCCGATGCTCAAAACCAGCGCGCCGAAGATCACCCGCCCCAGCATAATCGTGCCGATCAGCTGCCCCTGGTCGGTCTGCTCATCGTGGTAGTACAGCGCGATCACATAGTCCGTGCCCAGCACGATCATCTCCAGGCCAAACTGCCCGCACAGCGCCAGCAGATCGATCAGGCCATACTGCGCTGGCGAGATTAAGCGCGTGATCAGCGGCAGCAGCAGCGCACCGATTAGTTTGGTGGCCATGCTGCTGATCGCATAGAGCGCAGTGTCGCGCAACAGCCGTGGGCGACTCATAGTACACTGGCTAGCTGGAAGCTCGCGACGGTCGCCTCTAGGCCCGCCCGGAATGCGACAGCCGGTGTGTAGCCAATCAGCTCCTTGGCGCGCTCGATCGAGGCACACGAGTGGCGCACATCACCAGGCCGCTCTGGCCCAAAGACTGGCTCGATCTGCGTGTCTAAAATCTCACATAAGTTGCCCATCAGCTCCAGTAAACTGTACGCGCCGCCGCAGGCGATGTTCATCACGTTGCCGTTGGCCCGCTCGTCGGCGGCACAGGCAAGCAGGTTGGCATGCACGGCGTTGGCCACGTAGGTGAAGTCGCGCGACTGCGTGCCGTCGCCGTTGATTTGCGGTGGCTCGCCACGTAGCAGCGCTGTGATAAAGCGTGGTATTACCGCCGAGTAGGGCGAGTCGGGATCTTGGCCTGGCCCAAAGATGTTAAAGTAGCGCAGCATCACCGTTGGCAAGCCGTACACGTGGTGGATGGCACGACAGTAGTTCTCACCAGCGAGCTTGGCGCTGGCGTATGGCGATAGCGGCTGTGTCGGCAGCTCTTCGTGGCGCGGCATCGTCGGGCTGTTGCCATACACCGATGATGAGGCAGCATACACGACCTTGCGCACCCCGGCGTCGCGCGCGGCCAGCAGTACGTTGAGCGTGCCTGTGGCGTTGACCTCATGGCTATCGCGGGGCCGTGCGACCGAGCGGCTCACCGATGGCAGCGCAGCTTGATGCAGCACGTAGTCGATGCCGTTCATCGCGCTGCTGAGCGTGTCATGGTCCAGAATGGAGCCGATACGCAGATCGATGTCGTGCTCGACGGCCGCCAGATTCGTGCGCCTGCCGGTTGAAAAGTCATCAAGCACGCGCACGGCATCACCACGCTCCAGCAGCGCTCGTACAAGGTGTGATCCGATAAAGCCACCGCCGCCGGTTACAAGGTATCGGTCTGCCATTGCTACTCTCCTAGAAGATCTAAGGTTTGCTGTAGGTCATCGCGCTCTGGCTGTAGCTGGAGCGCTTGGGCATAGAGATGGCGCGCTTCAGCAGTGCGCTCTTGTTCAACATACAGGTCGGCCAGAACGACCAAGAAGTTTATGTCTGGTGTCGCGCTGACCTTAACGGCTTGCTCGATGCTGTAGGTCGCTGCACTGATATCGTTGAGCTTGCGCTGAATGAGGCCCTGATTGTACCAGGCGAGCGCATTGGTCGGGCTGAGGCTGGTGGTCTGCTGCCAGTCAGCCAGCGCTGCCGCTGTGTTGCCTAGCGCCTGCTGCGCTTCGGCGCGGCGGCTGCTCCATACGGCACTTGTCGGCGCTTGGGCGCTGGCCGCTTGTGCGATGGCGAGCACATGCTCCCAGCGCGGCTGGTCGCTGCTGAAGCGCGCCAGCCAGTAGCGCTCCTCCCAGGCCATCTGATCAGCCGGGTCCAGCGCTAAAATGAGGGCTTGCAGCTGATCTGCGGCGGCAACATCGCCAGCGAGACGCGCATCAAAGGCCCGTCGCCGCAGGGTGATCTTTGGCTCCTGCATCTGCTGGAGAGTGGCGATCGCGGCGGCGGTCTGGCCGCTATGGCTTTGCAGCAGCGCCAGCGCCAGCCGCGCCACATCGGCCTGTGGATCACGCTCGAGCGCAGTTTGATAGGCGCTGATGGCCTCAGCCATGCTGCCCTGCTCCTCGGCCAGCTGGCCGCGCAGAAAGGCCGCGCGCGCGCTGGTGGGCATTTCACGCTCCAAGGCCGCCAGCAGCTGTGCCGCTTGCTCAAGCTCACCCTGCCAGCGCAGCGCCGTTACTTGATCCAGGCTCTGCTCCAGCGTGCCTGTCTGCTGCCACTGGCGCAGCGCCGCCGCCTGGTTCGCTGGCCAGAGCTGCCAGCCCTGCTCCCAGCTGCGCGCGCGTGTTAGCTGCGCCTGGGCCGCCGGATGCAGCGGCGGCAGCGGCTGCGTCCACTGTAGCCCACCTGTCGTGGCGCTCACGCTCAAGGTGCGATCACGCCAGAGGTCGATATCAGCTGCAAGTGTCTGCCCCGTGGAGTCGATCAGCGTCAGCGCGAGCGGGCGCGCGAAGGTGCCCGCCTGCTTGAGCACATCCAGCCGGTAGTCGCCTGCTGCACTGCTGAGCTGCGGCGTATAGTCGATGCGCAGCTGGCGTGTGGCACCTGGCAGCAGCCGCAGATACATGCCGACACTGCTGAACTGCGCGCTACGCTCCACTGTCAGCGGCCCGTCGTTGCCATGGACGCTGCTGACAGCGGCCTGCGGCGGCAGATAGATGCGCACATAGTTACCATAGCAGCCTGGTATGCGCTCCTGCAGCTGGGTGGCAACGTTGTAGCAGTAGCCAAAGACTTGGTGCTGGGTCTGGGCGGCGTTCCAGTCATCGTAGTGGTTGGTGTAGGTGATGATCAGCGTGCTGCTGATTGGCTGGCCCTGCTGGTTCAAGCGCACGGTCAGCGCCATGCGCTCGTCGATGAACGGCTGCACGTCGCTATAGCTGAGATCGGCGTCGATAACCTGGAGCCGATCTGCCGGCAGTGCTGGCTGGCTGCCGTCCCACTGCGCTGCGGTGATCGCCTGCTGCGCTGCGTCATCGTGCAGCCACAGGCTGATCTGGCGCGAATCGAGCGCGCTGTACAGCCCGGCCGCGATGCTTGGCAGCTGCTGCGGGCTGGCGGTGAGCAGGCGCTGCAGTGTTGCTTGAAACAGCGCGCCGAGAAAATCTTTATTGCTGGTTAGCTGGTCCTGGCCCTCGTAGAGGCTGTAGATCGTTTCTAGCCCTGCTGCTGCACTCACGGTGCCGTAGTTGGGCACCTCGATGCTGCCGAGCGTTGGCAGCAGCGCCTCAAGCGCGTACAAATTAACCGCGATCACGCCATCGACCGCTGGCTGCTCGTTGAGCTCCCAGAACGTCTCGATGATCCGCGCTGAGCGCGGCCAGTCTGGCCACCAGTTTGCATCGCGCAGGGTCCAGATCGATGCGCGTAGGTAATCGTTGTAGGGCGCTGGCATGGCCGATCCTGCCGGTGCCGCTGCACCAAGCAGCGATGAGTTGTAGTACGCGCTCGCGGTAAGCTGACCCTGGTCGAGTGTGATGAGCGCAAGGCTGCCGATGAAGCCGCCGGTTGGCCGCAGCTCGCCTGGGTTTTGGGCCACCACCAGCCAGCGCACCGGCCGCTCTAGCCCTAGCAGCGTTGGCAGCGCTGGCCAGAGTGGCTGGGCCAGCTGGAGCATCTGCTGACTGTCGCGCAGCGTAGGCGCAAGCTGCTGGAGCTGTGGGTAGCTGGCGAAGGGCCAGCGCTCAAGCGCGGACGGCGGCATACCTGCCCAGGCCTGCGCGAGCTGTGTGGTGAGCTGTTGTAGTCTGTTCCAATCTGGGGGCTGCGGCTGGAGCGCGCGCAGGATCGCGGCCAGGCGCTGCTCGGCTGGGGCTTCCAGAGCTGGCCAAACAGGGGCGAGGGCTGCACATGTATAGTCCAGCAGATCGGCTCCAGCGCTGCCGCTATCGAGCAGTGCCGGTGTGCTGCTGAGCAGCGGGCCGAGCTTTGGCACCCAGCTGCTGTGGCGCAGCAGCGGCGTGATTGGCAGCGTGAGTGTGCGCAGCGTGCGCAGGTTGCCGCCGGCTGCGCCGAGCTGGGCACAGGCAGTTTCCAGCGCTTGCGGCCGCAGTGGCTGGCTCTGCAGCGCTGCTTGGGCGGCACGGCCGTGGCGCAGCGCCTGCCAGCTGCTGACGCCGATCCAGCCACACCAGCCGAGCACAAGCAAGCCGCAGATAATAAAGAAGCGGCGCTTATGACGCCGCTCTCGTTTGTGTGATTGTTTAGAGCTAGAGCGCCGTTTGATCATGGTTGTCGGGTGTTGGAGCGGCTGTCTCTGTTTCTGCGTCTGCTGCTTCATCGTTCAGCGGCGGCTCGACCTCTGCCTCCGCCGTCTGCACGTGGCCATTGCCGTTGCCGTTGCTATAGCCGTTGCTGTGGCCATTCGCGTGGCCATTCGTGTGGCCATTCGTGTGGCCGTTCGCGTGGCCATTCGCTAGTGCGTCGCCGCGACGGCTCCAGAGCGTCCACCAGCGCCGTGGCTGCTCTTCACGCTCTTGGTGCTGTTGATCGTAGTAGTAGGTGTAGTAGCTGTAGTAGCCTTCTGCGCGCGCATCGAGCTTGTTGACGACGCTGCCGATCAGCGTCGCGCCCACGGTCTTGAGCGCCTGATAGCTCTTGCGCAGCGCATCACGGCTAGTCACCTTGCCAGCGGCAACCAGCAGCACGCCATCGGTGCGTGGCGCGAGCGCCAGCGGATCGGTGACGGTGAGCACCGGCGGTGTGTCAAAAATGACCCAGTCATACTCCTGCTGAAACAGCCAGATCAGCATCTCCATCCGCCGTGAGCTAAGCAGCTCCGAGGGGTTGGGTGGCTGCGGGCCGCTTGGCACCACGCGCAGATTGGGCGTTAGTGTGTGGATGGCCTGCTCGGCGATTTCACTGTCCTCGGTGTTGGTCAGCAAATTCGTGAGGCCGAACTCGTTGTTCAGTTCGAAAATCTTGTGCAGCATTGGCTTGCGCAGATCAGCGTCGATCAGGATGACGCGCTGACCAGCCTGCGCTAGCACCCAGGCCAAGTTAGAGGCCACCGTGCTCTTGCCCTCTTCGGGCTGGCTGCTGGTGATGAGCAGGCTGCGTGTTTTGGAGTCAATTCGTGAAAACTGCAAGTTCGTGCGCAGGGTGCGGAATGCCTCTGCGCCTGCCGAGCGTGGATCGAGCTTGGTGACCAGCCGCTCAGGCGCGCGCACAACTTTGGACTGCTTCACGACTGCGGCTAGCAGGGGTGCCTCGATCAGGTCGACAACCTCATCAGGCGACTTGATCGAGTCGTCGATGTACTCAAGGCCAACCACAAACCCAAGCGCAATCAGCAGCCCAGCGATGCCGCTGAGGATGCCTGCGCGCAGCGGGTGTGGTGCGATCGGGGTTGGCTGCATAATCGCTGGCTCGACGACGCTGACCGTATTTGAGCGATTGCCAAGCACTGTGTTGTACAGCGTGCTCAGCGTTTGACGATCATCGCTCTGGAGCTGCTGCGTCACTTGCAGCTGCGCAATCAGCGGCTGGGCCTCGGCCGTATCGGTGCCGAGATTTTTGATCTGCTCCTGCAGCGACTTGATCTCCGCATCGCGGGCGCTGATCTGATTCTTGAGGTCGGTGATTTGTGCATCGACCTCGGCTAGAATGCGGGCCTCGGCGCTCTGTGGGCCGGTGGGACTCTCTTGAATCAGCTGGTGGGCGTACTCGTTGGCGATGTCTGCCGCCAGCTGCGGGTCGGTGGCCTCTACCACAATATCCAAAAACTCGGTGTCTGGCACTGGCTGCGCTTGAACCGTGGTTGCCCCCAGGTCAGCGCGGCCTAGCGCCTTGGCCACTTCCTGACTAATCGAGCGACTCTGCACGAGCTGCGCATACGTGGCCACAAGCCGCTCGCTGGCGGCGAGGCTGCCATAGTCTGGGTTGACGCTCTGCAGCGTTTGGCCGACGATCACCCGCACGGTGCTGGTGTACATTGGTGTCTGCTGGGCGCTAAAGAGATAGCCCGAGATGCCAGTGACACTGATGCCCATGAGCAAGAGCCACCACCAGCGCCGGAGTGCATAAAGATAGCGTTGGATTTCCACCCTAGCCCTCGTGTTGCTGCTGGCGCTGACGTAGCACGCTGAATAGACCGACTGCGCACAGCGCTAGGCCAAGCCATCCAAGCCATACCGGGCGGCTGCTTGCGCCTGTGGGCGGCAGCTGCGCTGGCGGTGGTTGGTTGACACTGATCGCGACCGGATTCGTCGGGGTCGTTACAGTCGAGCCGCCTTCCGTTGAAGACACCTCGGCGACGTTAATCCCCGTGTCGCCATCGCTGGCCGACTGGCGAATACGCACAACGATTGTTACGGTTACCACTTCGCCTGGCTCGAGGGTGCCGATGTTTACTGACACATTCTGCCCACTAAACGAGGCCGTGCCTTTGGTCGTGTTGACTGAGATGATCTCAAGAAAGTCAGGTATTCGATCACTGAGGGTGACATTCGTCTGGGCGCTGGTTTCGTTGTTGCGAATATCAATCGAGAACGTCAGGCTGTCGCCTGGCTCGCCGTTGCTGGGGTTAACCGACTTTTCTGCACTAATCGGCGAAATATTTGTGGGCAGTGTGGGGGTTGGACCTGCCGATTGGCCATAGGCAACTCCCCAAGAGCCGCTCCATCCAAAGCCAACCATGTTGATCCCTAACAGGATTGCGAGCAGTCCAACGGCTGTTGATCGTTTTAGGCGCATACCTACTCCTTGTGAGCAGCAAACCTGTTCCGAGGATATGGGTGAAGTGGGCTAACCATACCACGCACACTTGTGAGTGTCAAGAATATCACTGGTTCTAAAGCGGCTCCTGGCGCTAATTCACCTGTGTGGGTGAGGCTGGATGATTCTATGCTTCAGCCATAGGATGACTGTTCGGCTACAGTTTTAGGTTGACACTTTTTCGCCGCTATGCTGTGCCGTTGTGGCGCTTCTAGCACTGTGGTGCAGCAAGGCATGTGCCAAGTGCGCGCGAAAACGCGCTATACTGAACAGGTGGTGCCGGTTTTAGCTAGAGGAGCCGCATATGCTCAAGAAGATGCTTAAGTTGATTGTTGTCGCTCACGTTGGCTCGGCGCTTGGGTCGGCCAGCCGTGGGCTGCCCACGCAACGCGGTGTGGTGCTCGGGCCAGTGCGGGTGCTGCGCTCCAATGTGCTGCCAGCGCTTGGCGTGGGCCTCGCCTGCGGCGGCTCATCCTTTTATACGCTGTTGACGAGCTATGTGCTTGGCAGCCTGTTCGGCGATCGCTTCGAGCCATAACCTACGCGCAGCTGTTGGTCGTTATGTGGGTCAGCTGTGCTCGCACAGCGACCTGCTTGGGTCTACTCACGTTGCCGAGAATCTAAAGGATTGTTACAATGCGCACAGGAGAAACGGCTTTCTCGCGCAATGATTATTTACTCAGCGAAGCAATGATGCTTCAGTTTAATAGACCATGAGGAGGTCGCTGGTGAGCGAACAAAGTCTGACGATTACTGACAATCGTACTGGGAAAACGTATTCCGTCCCGATCACCGATGGAACGATCCGCGCCATGGATCTGCGCCAGATCAAGGTCGATCCAGAGGACTTCGGCCTGATGTCCCACGATCCAGGCTTCAATAATACGTCCTCCTGCCGCAGCGCCATCACCTACATCGACGGTGAAAAGGGCATTCTGCGCTATCGCGGCTACCCCATCGAGCAGCTGGCTGAAAATAGCTCCTATCTCGAAACGGCCTATCTCATCCTCAACGGTGAGCTGCCAACCCGCCCCGAGCTCGATGCCTGGGTCTACGAGATCACCCACCGCACGATGGTGCACGAGAATATAAAGAAGTTGATGGACGGCTTTCAGTACGACGCTCACCCCATGGGCATGCTGATTAGTACTATTGCCGCCCTCTCCACCTTCTACCCCAACGCCCGGAAAATCAAAGATTCCGCTGTGCGCCGCCTGCAGATCTCACGCCTGATCGCCAAGATGCCCACCATCGCCGCCTACGCCTATCGCAAGCGCATGGGCCTGCCGTATGTCTATCCCGATAATACGCTGAGCTACACGGGCAACTTCTTAAAGATGATGTTCCAGATGGCCGACTCGTATCAGCCGCATCCGGTGCTGGAGCGCGCGCTCGATGTGCTGTTTATTCTGCACGCCGACCACGAGCAGAACTGTGGCACCAACGCGATGCGCTCAGTCAGCAGCTCCAACGTCGATCCCTACTCGGCGATGGCCGGTGCCGCCGCCGCGCTCTATGGCCCGCTGCACGGCGGCGCGAACGAGCAGGTGCTGCGCATGCTTCAGGATATCGGCTCGGTCGACAATGTGCCCGAGTTTATTACCAAGGTCAAAAATCGCGAGACGCTGCTGATGGGCTTCGGCCACCGCGTCTACAAAAACTACGATCCGCGCGCGGCCATCGTTAAAAAGATGGCCTATGAGGTGTTCGAGGTCACCGGGCGCAATCCGCTGCTCGATATCGCCCTTGAGCTAGAGCGCATCGCCCTCGAAGATGAGTACTTCATCGAGCGCAAGCTCTATCCCAATGTCGATTTCTACACCGGCATTATCTACCAGGCCATGCGCTTCCCGGTCGATATGTTCCCGGTGCTCTTCGCGATCCCACGCACCGTCGGCTGGCTGGCCCAGTGGGAGGAGTCGCGCGAGGACAAGGAGACCAGCATCGCGCGCCCACGCCAGATCTACACCGGCTACAACGAGCGCGATTTTGTGCCTGTCGAGAAGCGCTCCTAGTCAGCGCGCACGGCACGACGTAACGCAACACCCCGGCCATCATTGGCTGGGGTGTTGTTTTTTTGATGCTCGGCGCTGTGGTTAAGCGCTAGCTCTTGCTCCAAATCCGCAGATTGAGGTTCAGATCATCGACGATGCCGAGCACGAAGCGCAGGTCGGCGAGGTACTCGTTGATGTAGTCGCCCTTGAGCAGGCTGCCAAACAGCGGCGGCTCAAATTTGTTGCGCGAGTCTTCAATCGCTACGTTGATCACCGAGTTGACAAACGAGAGCGCCACGCGCCGCCCGGAGCGCTGCCGGAAATCGACGATGCGCTGCATCAGGCTGGTCGAGAGGATGTAGCGCGCCTCGATTTGGTCGCTGCCATACACGACAAAGTGGCGCTCGAACTCGGGGTCTTCTAGCTTTACAAGATCGCCGCGCTTAAAGGTCAGCTTGCCGCTTAGCTCCTGAAACTTCTGCCCAATCCGTCCGAATAGCTTTTCGGCGCTGTCCGGCAGCACTACCGTGGTGCCGTTGAAGTGCTTGTTGAAGTCGGCAATGAAGAAGATGCCCTGGAAAATGGTGTGCCAGTTGCGGTGGGTATGCCCATCCTTGTCTGTGCTGGTGGTCACATACTCGCTGTGTAGCTCCGAGAAGCGGAACGGCGTTGCGCCAATCGTGCCGCTTACAAAGTCCTCGCCCTCGAAGCGGTCAACATCGTGCAGGTAGATCTGGCTCTGCATGTACTCGTTGTAGCTGATCGACCCTTTTGGATCGTACATCAGGCTTGGGTTGATGCTCTTTACCAGCATGGTGATCACTTCGCGCTTAAAGGTTTGGCGGTAGCGCGTCCACTGCATCGAGGCGTATATCACCAGACCAATCGCCACGATCACAAACGGCAGCAGGAAAATCGGCGAGACCTCCTGTAGCAGCAGGATACCTAGCCCCACTGCGATGATGATCATGGCGACTGCGCCGGCGATGGCGATCAACGCCCGCTGCCGCAGCTGTTCGATGGGCGCAAGATCCGCACGGGGCAGTGGGTTGGGTGTTGGTGAGATAGATTGCATCGGCAGCTTAACCTCTTTCCTCTAGATCTAGATTTACTTCACCTAGCGCTGAAAGAGCGCGTTGACGTCAACGTTCTGGCGCTCGATTTCGGGAATTTCGAACCAGGCGCGGCGCTGCATGCCCATCATCGAGGCCATGATGTTGGTCGGGAACATCTGAATGGCGTTGTTGTAGTCGGTGACTGTGCTGTTGTAGGCGCGTCGTGCCGCCGAGAGCTGCTCTTCGACTTCGTTCAGCGCACCTTGCAGCTGCAAAAAGTTGGTGTTGGCCTTCAGATCAGGGTAGCCCTCGGCCACCGCCATCAGCCGCCCTAGCGAGGCCGTTAGCTGATTCTCGACGTTCGTCTGCTGGTCCGGCGAGAGGCTGCCGCTGGTCGCTTGCGCGCGCAGCTCGGTGATGTTGGTCAGGACGTCGCGCTCATGGGTCATGTACTGCTTGACGGCCGCCACGAGGTTGGGGATGAGATCATGGCGCTTTTTCAGCATGACATCCATCGTGGCGAAGAGTTGGTCAACCCGGTTGCGCTTGTTGATCAGGCTGTTGTACATCAGCATCAGGATCAGTAGCAGCCCCCCAATGACGATGGCGATAATAACCCCTGGTCCCATACGACCTCCTTATATCCAGTGTTTTGGCTGAGTGTTTGTAATACGTCTTGGCTGCGCTAGGGTTTCTATCGCTTTTTACCGATGAATATCCCTCTTGACGTGACGTAGTCTGTCAACTACGATATAAATAGTTTATCAACTACGTTTTATTGAGGGGCTACGATGCGTCAACTATTCAAACAGCGTGATCTTCTGATTGTTGGGCTGGCCGAGGCGGTCAGCGGCCTTGGAACGTGGGTGACGGCGATGGCGATGTTCGCGCTGATCGTCTTCCAGCAGGGCGGCGGTGTGCAGGCCAGCAGCGGTATTTTTCTGGCCTCCATGGTGCCGATGCTGCTGTTTAGCCCGATTGCCGGCTGGCTCAGCGATCGCTACGACCGCAAGTGGCTGATGATTATCAGCGAGGCGCTGGCCGGTATCGTCGTCGCTGGGCTAATTGTCGCGCCAAGCATTGGCTGGATCTACGCACTGCTGGCGGTCCAATCGTTCTGTACCACGCTGATGCTGCCAGCGCGGCAGGCGGCCGTGCCGCTGCTGGTGCCTAAAGAGCTGCTGACCCAGGCCAACGCGCTGCTGCAGCAGCTCACCGGCGTGCTCAAAATTCTTGGGCCGATGCTGGCGGGCCTGCTGCTGACAGTGCTGACGCCGCATCAGGCGGTGATCGTCGATGTGATCTCGTATGGGGTTTCAGCGCTCATTCTGCTGCGCCTGCCTGCACTCAAGGCCACAGCGGCCGCTGCCACAGCCGAGGCCAACGCGGCCCAGCCCGCCGAGCGCGCGCCAGCCACTGCCCCGCGGCGCTCGGTGCTTGCGGTGATCCGCTCGTCGCCCTTGCTGCTGCTGCTGTTTGTATCGACGTTCCTGATGCTGATCGTGATCATGGGCTTCGATGTCTTTTCATCGGTCATCACGCGCGATATTCTTGGCGGCGACGAGGGCTTCTTTGGCCTGATGATCGGCTTGGTTGGCGCTGGCTCGGCCCTGGCGACGCTCTGGCTGCTGCTCAAGGGCGGCTCGCAGCGACCATGGCGCGATCTGCTGATTGGTATGTTGGCGCTGGCCAGCATCCCCATGGCTGTGCCGCTGGCGATCAGCCTCCAGAGTCCGATGCTGGCCCGCGGTGCGATGCTGCTGGCCTGCGTGGTCGGCGGCGCTGGCAGCGGGCTGGCGGTGGTACAGCTGCAGACGCTGCTGCAAACGCTGACGCCGCCAGCGTATCTCGGCCGCGTCAGTGGGGTCTTTCAGAGTGTGATGGTGTTTGGTCAGCTGATCGCACTGCTGGCGGTGCCGCTGCTTGTGCCGCGCCTGATCTCGACCACGCTCTACTTTAGCGCGGCAACGCTGGCAATTATGCTGGTTGTGCTCGGCACCGCGCTCGTGCTGCGTGGCCAAACGCTTCGCGCTCCACTTGCTGTCGAAGCCTAGGCTTGACGAGTGCTGGCGGCGACACCCAGAGCAGAGCGGGTGTCGCCGCCAGCGCGTGCTGCGGCAAGACTGTTGCGCCAGTTCAAGTGCGCCTTCGGTACAGTCGCGTGCGACAGTGCTGTGGGCGGACAGTACGACCGGATGCGCTGCGGGCCTGGGGCAGCGGCAAGTGGGACAATGCTGCGGGAGGGCAATCCGGCGGGATGCGCGGTGGTGGCAGCTCTGCGGGCGAGCGCGCTGCCCCGCTTGCCCAGGCCAGACGATCCGGTTCGTCGTGCTGCTAGGCAGGCTGGGGGCGGCCAGCAGCCATGGCGTGAGCTGGTCCGACCGCGCTGCGGGGCGGCCACAGCAAGCGACGGGCGTATATGCAAGCGCTGGCACTGCAAGCTGAGCTGTTCCAGCGGAGCACAGGCGGCTTATTTTTTGCAGAACAGCAGCGCGCCAATAGCTCCAGGCGGGGAGTGCAGCAGCGCGCGGGATGGGTGCGGCCTTGACTGCTAGAGCACGTGAGGTTTGCAAAGGCTGCGGGCATCGAGTACCCTTTAGGCTACGCTGTTTTTCCTGCGGGCTGTGCTACTGCGAGATGGAGCCGAAATGATAGCTATGGAGTCTGTGCCGGCCGCGCCGGGCTGGCTGGTCAGCGAGAGCCTTGCGCTGGAGCTGAACCTTGTGCTGACGTGGGCGCTTAGGCGCGAAGAATCGACTGTGCGTGTGTTCGACCCAGCGATTAACGAGCTGCTGGCAACGATCACGCCAGAGTGGCGGGCGCAGTGGGCCGAGCTGATGCATCTGCGCGGTCAGCATGTTGGTGTGCTTGAAGATGCGGCGGTGATGGCGGGCCAGCTGTTTGGCACCGACTACGGCGCGGTGACGCTGGCTATCCGTGAGCTGACGCTGGCGGCGGCGCTGGAGTATGCAATCAATGAGGCGGCCCAGGTTGATGTGCAGCCAGATCGCACGCTGCCGCTGGAGGAGCAGTTCATCGACGTGCGTGCGCGTGCGGCGCAGGCGCTGTACACCATCAGCAAGATCGAGATCCAAAATATTGATGCGCGTATGCGCCAGCTGCGCCGCGATCTGGAGCTGTGCGTGTTGATCTTGCGTGACGGCGAGCTGCACTCACGCTTCTGGTTCCTGCTCGATCAGTTCTACTTTGAGTTCTACCGGCCCTGGCGGGCTGGGCGGCAGGCGGTGCTGGACCAGCGCTGGGCGGAGGCGCGTGGCCACCTGAAGGTGCTGAAGCACAGCGGTGCTGTCCCGCCGCTCGGATGGCTGCCGCCGCAAAATCCGCTGCTGCGCTTCGCTGAGCTAGGCTCGCTGATGCAGCGGCTGCCGGTGGTGTTCTGGGTGGAGCCGCTGGGGATGTTTGACCTGGTGACGCTGCTGCCAGAGCTGATGCTGGTCTCGTTTGCGCCAACGGGGTCAACCATGCAGTCCTTTCGGCGCTTAGCCGAGGAGATCGCGGTGCGCACGCAGGCGCTGGCCGACCCGACGCGGCTCTCGATCCTGCGTTTGATCCGTCATCTGCCTATGAACAACACCGATATCGCCGAGTACCTGGAGATCGCGCGGCCGACGGTGAGCGTGCACGCCAAGATTCTGCGCGAGGCGGGCCTGATCACAACGCAGCCCGATGGCCGCCAAGTGCGCCACACCCTTGTCGGCGAGGAGATCCGGCGGCTTTTTGCTGACCTTGAGCAATTTCTCGCGCTGAACGAGTTTGAGGATGACTAGCCGCCGCTGGTGAACAAGTCGAAGGCGAAGAAAGCCCAGAAGCCGCCGAAGAGCAGCGCCGTGGAGAGCAGGTTCTCGGCGGCCTGGTGTGCCTCGACCAGCAGCTCCTCGGCCACCAGGTAGATCAGCGCGGCCGATCCGAACGAGAGCACGACGGTGAGCACCGCCTGCGACGCATCGGCCAGAAACAGACTGGAGCCAAACGCGCCCAGCGCCAGCATGAGCGCGATGCCGGATGTGACGGTGATCTTCTGCCAGCGCGAGGTGCTGCTGTCGTGAAAGGCAGTGCCAACGGAGAGCATCAGGAAGAACAGCTCAACGCCCAGCGCCAGTACAAGCACGAGGCCGAGGTGTTGGCCGCTGGCGAAGGCTGCGCCGATGATGGAGCCGTCGATGCCAGTGTCGAGCGCTGCGGCGACCGCCAGCCCAATCGGCGCGCTCTGCTTAGACTGCTCGCGCTGGGCGAACTTGTGCACGCCCCAGCGCATCGCGACCATAGCGCAGCCGCCGACAGCGAAGCCGATGAGCGCCTGCGGGACCTGGTGGTACTGCTCGATCTCGGGCAGCACCTCGGCGGCGATGGCGGCGATGACAAGGCCGGCGGCGAAGTGCTGGATGCCACTGCGCACTGCCCCCTTTGGCCGCCAGAAGGCGGCGATAACACCACCGGCAATACCGACAGCGACAGCAGGCAAAATATACGGCAACAGCTTCATAATGACCTGGGGCATGACTTCTCCAATCGCAGCAGATCGAGTGATTCTACTGAGAGAGGCTATCAAACAGCGTGCCGTGGACTCTCTGTCACTTTTTCTGCCGCTGAACCTATTCCTTTATTGAGCTGATATGTGCTTAATTATAGATGCAGCTAAAGCGGCGTCTATACGGTGTGCTAGCTTAGGTCTTGTAGCTACACATGCACACCAGCCGTGTTAGGCAGGCAGAAAGGGTAGTGTTCTATGGCGCGTTTATCGCAGCGAGAGATTGCTGATCTTCTGAGCCGACCAGGACCGCATCAACTGAGTGGCATGGACTTAACTGGTGCGCGACTAGAGAACGCTGACTTGCGCGGCGCGAATCTCGTTGGCGCAACTCTGCGGCGAGCCAATTTGCGCGGGGCAAACCTGACAGGTGCGCAGCTGAGCGGCGCGAACCTTGAGGATAGTGATCTAAGCCAGGCCCAACTGGAGAACGCCGATCTACGCGGCGCAAACCTACGCTGGGCGCTGCTACCCTACGCCAAGCTCATAAAAGCCAATCTGACTGATGCCAGTTTAAGCAATGCTATCTGCACAAGCGCCAACTTGCAGCAGGCGCTGCTTTGTCGGGCTGACCTTAGCCGCGCCAGTCTGCGGCAGGCAAATATCACCGCTGCCGATTTGAGTGACGCGCACCTCGATGGCACTGATCTACGCGATACGATTGTTACAACTGCGGTGGCTGAGCGTGGAGCTGGAACACACCAGCCAGCGCAGATCAGCGGGAGCCTGCCGCCGAACCGGTCAGTTAATGGCAGCGTGCTAGCGGCGAGCTTGATGGTTGGCGTGCTGCTGCTGGTTATCACGGTGTCGGCCTACTGGGTGCTCAAGCTGCGGGCTGACGATAGTGATGATGCTATGCCTGCGGAGCACACGATGCTGGCTGTAGCGCTAGCAACGCCCACGCCTGAGCCGACCGCAGCGGCACCTACAGCTGATGTGCTGTTGCCAACACAGATGCTCCGCCCAGCTCCAACGCCGATCATAGCCGTGTTCAAGCCTGATCTCAGCAGCGCTGTGCTAACGGCGGCCAACCTTAACAACGATGCGTTTACCGATCTTCTCGGTGCTACGCACGATGGGCAGGTAGTAGCGCTCAGTGGTGCTGACGGCCGCGTGCTGTGGCATCATGGACTGCCTGACGAGCAGGAAATACTGGTGGGCTATCAGGCTGACGATATCGTGCTGGCAAGTCAAGGTGCTACGCTCTATGCGCTGAGTGCCCAGGACGGCCACGAACTGTGGCAGGCAGCGCTACCTGATCGAGTTAAGTACGGCGCAAACCTCTATCTTTTGGATACGATGGTGGTTGCGCACACGCTGGACAATACGCTCACAGGCTTTGAGCGTGGCAGCGGCATGCAGCGCTGGCAGCAGGTGCTTGAGCGGCCAGTACAGGTAACGAGCACTGTGCTGAATGGCCACGTGTGCACCTATGAGCCTGTAACCGATGCAGGTGTGGCTGCTCTCGAGTGCTATCTTCCCGTCAGCGGTGAGCGTACAACAACATATGTGCTCGGCGACTGGGCCAGCGAGATCGCGTGGTGGCCGATGGCTGATGGCACAGGTCTATACTGCTTCGAAGATGATGGCAGCAGCCCGGTGCTGTCGGCACTGAATAGCGCTGGCGCGTTGGCGTGGAGCACGGCGCTTGATCCGGTTTTTAGCGCGGCGGTGTTTAATGGCGGGGTGAGCTTCGCGGCTGATGGTGACCATGTGGCGCTGAGCATGCTTGATCATCTGGCATTCGGCAGTGCTGGGGGCAGGCTGAGCAGTGTAGTCAAGGATTCAACCTATCTCTACCCCTTTGGCTTTCATGATCAACTGCTCTACGCACTGGCGATTAAACAGCGTGGGACAGCGACAATGAGTCTGCTGGGCATCGACAGTGCCAGCGGCGACGTGCGCTGGGAGAACGAATTGGGCGCGTACGCCGACGATGTGCGCGGGGTGGTTTCTGCGGCGGGCCTTGTGCTGATGTGGGCCGATGCCGCTGAAAAGAACACCCTGAACATCGCGTTAATCAATCCGGATGGCGCGGAGGTTTGGCGCCAGAAGCTGCAAGTGTTTATGGTGGGAAGTCCGCACGTGCGAGTGCTTGAGGATCATGTGCTTGTAGAGAACGTCGGTGAGGTGAAGGTGTACACGTTACAGAGCGGTGCGCCGGTGTGGGCGCTGCGGTAGCGCTGGCGGTGCTGGCGTGTGGGAACTCGCGGGTAGCGAGCGTACTCCTGTCAGTGCTGCGTGATTGTCAGCGATGCATTGAGAGACAGAAAGGTTTGTAAGCGATCCCAACGAGCTGCGCCCCACCCAGATCAACCATGGTGCTGGGTGGGGCGCAGCTCGTCTTAACCTGAAATTTCGGCGACGTCGGCCTCGGCGCGCTCGGCGGCGGAGCCGATGGAGAAGTACTTCGCGTCGGGGTGGTGCACGACGATGGCGGCGGTGCTCTGCTCTGGGTCGAGCTGGAAGCCGGCGGTGAGCTTCACGTCGATCTCCTGGGCTGGCAGCACCTCGAACAGGCGCACGTGCTCCTCAAGATTGGGGCAGGCGGGATAGCCCCAAGAGTAGCGCTTGGCCTGATAGTCGAGGCCGAGGCCGCGGCTGATGATGGCGTTGGTGTAGTCGGCCAGCGCCTCGGCGTAGGTGGTGCTAAGGCCGTGGCGGAAGAAGGACTCGCTGTAGTCGGCGGCCTGCTGGAGCTGCTCGACGCTGTCGGCGGCATCGCGGCCCATGGTGACAATCTGCAGCGCGACCACGTCCATCTCGCCCGAGCTGGTGGGGCGGAAATAGTCGGCGAGGCACAGGTGCTCGCGGGCTGGCTGGCGCGGGAAGACAAAGCGGGTCAGCTCGGTCTTGCGATCTTTGGGATCATAGACGATCAGCTCCTCGCCAGCGGACTGGCAGGGGAAGTAGCCGTAGACGACCTTGGGCTGGAGCCAGCCTGTTTGTTTGGCCTCGGCCTGCATGCGCTTGAGGCGTGGCAGGAACTCCTCGTTGACGACGCGATCGTACTCGGGGCCTTTGAGGTTTTTGATGCCCCAGGCCAAGCGCCAGAGCGTGTTCAGATCGAGGTGCGGCGAGACATCGTCGAGGCGGATGCGCTGGGCGACCTGCGCGCCCCAGAACGGCGGCGTGGGGATGCGGTTATCGCTGCGCACGTTGGAGCGTAGCCCGGCGGGCGTGTTGGTGCCCAGCTTCTCCAGAGCGGTGCGGCCGCGCTCGGGTCCGTTAAGTGCGGCCCAGGCCTCGTCCTCCATGCGCGCCATAAACTCCTCGCGCTGGCGTGGATCGGCGAGGCGATCCATGGTCTCTAGGCCCTCGAAGGCGTCTTTGCAGTAGAAGACACCGCCGGCGTAGGGCTTCTCTGGCTCGGGGAAGAGGATGCGCTGGCCGTACTGCCGATTGATGGCCGCGCCGCCGACGAGCACAGGGAAGTGCAGATTGCGCTTGTGCAGCTCCTGCACGCACAGCGGCATCTGCTTGGAGGTGCTGACGAGCAGCGCCGAGAGGCCGATCGCATCGGCCTGCACCTCGATCGCTTTTTCGATGATCGTGTTGAGCGGCACCTGCTTGCCGAGATCATAGACAGTGTAGCCATTGTTGGAAAGAATGGTGTTGACCAAGTTCTTGCCAATATCGTGGACATCGCCGTAGACCGTGGCGAGCACGACCTTGCCCTTCGAGGTGCCCTCCAGGCGGTCGAGGAACTGCTCTAAGTGCGCGACGGCGCGCTTCATCACCTCGGCGGACTGGAGCACATAGGGCAGGATCAGCTCGCCGGCGCCAAACTTATCGCCAACCTCTTTCATGGCAGGGAGGAGGACACCGTTGAGCACAGCGACGGCGGCCTCGCCACGCGGCAGGCCGGAGCCTTCGCGGTCGGCGCGGACCTCGTCGATATCGGCCTCGATGCCGTCCTTCTTGCGGTGGACGATCTTCCAGTGGATGCGCTGCTCGGCCAACATGCCAGCGGTGGGATCGACCTTGCTGTCGGTTTCGATGGCGGCGGTCTGCTCGAAGAACTGGATGAAGCGAGGCAGAGCTTCGGAGTCGCGGTTGAAGATCACATCTTCGCAGACCTGGCGCTGCTCCGGCGGGATTTCGGCGAAGGGCATCACGTGGGCGGGATTGATAATCGCCGCATCGAGGCCCGCCTGGACGGCGTGGTATAAAAACACCGAGTTGAGCGCGGCGCGAGCGTGGGGCTGCACACCAAACGAGAGGTTCGACACGCCGAGGACGGTGCGCGCGCCAGGGATGTGCTGCTTGATCAGGCGGATGCCCTCGATGGTCTCGATGGCCGAGCTGCGCAGCTCCTCCTGGCCGGTGGTGAGCGGGAAGGTGAGCACATCGAAGAGCCAGGACTCGGCGGGCACGCCATACTCGTCGCGGCCAAGCTCGAACATGCGCTGGGCGATGGCGAGCTTCTTGGCGCTGGTGTGGGCCATGCCATCCTCGTCGATGGTGAGGCCGATGATGGCCGCGCCGTAGCGGGCCACAAGCGGCATGGTCTTGTCGAACTTTTGGTCGCGCCCGCCCTCCAGCGAGGTGGAGTTGATGATCGGGCGGCCGGGGTACATCTGCAGGGCGGCCTCGACGACGTCAGCCTCGGTCGAGTCGATCACGAGCGGCAGCTCAACGCCCATGGTCAGTTTTTTGAGCAGCTTCTGCATCTGCTCTTTCTCATCGGAGCGCTCGGTCATGGCGACGCAGACATCGAGGGCATGTGCGCCGCTCTCGGCCTGATCGCGGGCGACCTGTAGCACCGCGTCGTAGTCATCGGCCAGGAGCAGGCGCTTGACCTTGCGCGAGCCGACCGAGTTGACGCGCTCGCCGATGATGAAGGGCGGCGGGTCTTGCTGGAGGCTGACGGCGCGCATGCCCGAGGAGACCTCCTCGACCGGGCGGCGCAGGCGCGGCTTGGGCGCATAGTCGTTGCCGATGCGCTCGACAAGGCGGGCGAGGTGAGCGGGCGTGGTGCCGCAGCAGCCGCCGACGACGCTCACGCCTAGCTCGGTGACAAACTCGGCGAGCGAGTGCGCGAAGCCCTCTGGCTCGAGCGGGAAGACGGTATCGCCATCGACCTCCAGGGGCAAGCCAGCGTTGGGGATGCACGAGATCGGCAGGCGCGAGTTGGCGGTGAGAAAGGTGATGGCCTGGCGCATATGCTCGGGGCCGGTGGAGCAGTTGAGGCCGATCACATCGACGATCGCCATGGACTCGAGCGTTGTCATCATGGCCTGGATATCGGTGCCAAGCAGCATGCGGCCGGAGAGATCGAGAAAGACCTGGGCCTGGACGGCGATATCGTGGCGCTCGGTGTCGGCGAGGGCGCGGCGAATGCCATCGAGGGCGGCCTTGACCTCCAAGATATCGACGCTCGTCTCGACGAGCAGCACATCGACGCCGCCCTCGATCAAGGCCAGCGCCTGCTCGTGGAAGGTGTCGGACAGCTCGTCCCAGGTGATATTGGAGAGCGCCGGATCGTCGGAAGAGGGCAGCATGCCTGTCGGTCCCATCGAGCCAGCGACAAAGCGGCGGCGGCCATCGCGGGCCTGGAAGCGATCGGCGACCGTGCGGGCCAGGCGGGCGGCCTGCACATTGAGGGCGTGGGTCTGCTCGGCCAAGCCCCACTCAGCCAGGCGCATGCGGGTTGACTGGAAGGTGTTGGTTTCCAGCACATCGACCCCAACCTCCATAAACGACGTATGGATCGCCTCGATGATATCAGGGCGGGTGAGGGCCAGATAGTCGCGGGCGCCGAAGTACGCCTCGCCGCCAAAGTCTGCGGCGGTGAGGGTATAGCGGTCAAGACTGGTGCCCATTGCGCCGTCGTAGATCAAGACGCGCCGGGCAAGCTCGGCGAGATACGGTTTGGTGGATGCTTGGGTCATGCGCACATTCCTCAAAATAAAAACCCTCGCGCAGGCGAGGGGCAGGGTTGCTATTGCCACTCATCTGTCAGCACAGCGCTGTCGGATGGAGCACCGCACATCGTGGCGATGTCGGTTGCTGGAAGGTCATCAGGCCGATTCCCTCGCTTCCTCATGATGAGATATTATGTTTCGTGGAGTATAGCACAAGCCTGGGCAAATGCACAAGCTTACGCGCTACGGCCCGCTCGTCTGAGCGGCGTCGATGAGCTGGGGCGCGCTGGCGGTGCCCAGGCGGATGGCTCCAGCGTGGAGCAGGTCGCGGGCCTGGGCTAGGCTGTGAACCTGCGCGACCTTAAAGCCAGTGTAGCGGCTGGTGCTGCTGCGCACCAGCGCTAGGCTCTCGGCAGGCACACCGATCAGATCGACGTTGGCGGCATCGGCGCTGGCGCTGAGGCGACACAGCGTCTCCTGCGAGATGGCGAGGCGGCTGAGATCAAGCTTGAGCAAGGCCCCGGCGGTATGGCACAGGTTGACAAACTCCTTCAGCGCGGCGTCCAGCGCGCCTGCAGCAGTCACAAGGGCGGCTGCGTCCAGCTCGATTTCGGCTGCGCCAGCGGTGAGGGCGGCCTGAATATCCTCTGGCTGTGTGACATAGGTGCCGACGCGGACCTGCGCGCCATCGAGCAGGCTGACGGCAGCGTCAACCGCGCTGCTTGGCACAACGATGCAGCCAATGTGCCTGGCGAGCGCAGTCTGGCAGGCGCTATCAATCGCGCTGCTCACCTCGTAGTCGAGCAGCAGCGCGAGCGCCTGCGGGGCATCGCTGCGTGCGGCGGCGGTTCCGGCGACGCTGGCGCGCTCACGGAGCTGGCGTAGCGCAAGGCGGGTGATCGTTTGTTCAACCGAGCGGCGCATGGTGGTCATAAAGCACTCCTTTCCATGTCTGTACATCATAGCGAACATCGTTCACGTTGGGCAACCTAGAACTTGTCGTTTGGCTAACAATCTTCGGCTACAATAGGCGAGCAAGGTTGGCCGTGATCTGATCTCTGCTTGGTTTGTGCCTGCTGAGCACAGTATTATTCAGCGCTGCCACATCTGGCTCACGTTGTTGGAGTTGCTATGCAATCTATGTTTCGGCGCGGCTGGCGCGACATGCTCGGTGTGCTGCTGCTGCTGCTGGCCCTGCTGCTGGGCGTTTGGCTGCGCTATAGTCGGCCACAGCAGCTGCTGCTGCGCGCCCCTAGCCTAACACAGACGCTGCCCGCCGCGGGCGTCTATGCCGCAGAGCACAGCGACCTGTTTGGCTGGGACTATCGCTGGACCGATGGGCAGGCGCTGCTTGAGCTGCCTGCACCTGGCGTGGGCCGGCTGAGCTGGTCCGGCGTGGTTGGCGCAACAGCGGAGCAGCCGCTGCCGGTCGATATTTGTCAGCAGCAGGGCTGTCTGCACATCGCGTCGGTTGGTCAGCCGCGCACAATCCACATGCTGCTGACAGCCAGCCCGCCGCGCCTGAAGCTGGCGCTGAGCGGCCCGACGACAACCATCGGCGGCGATGCGCGCCCGCTCGGCGTCTACATCGGTCCACAGATGCTGGTTGTCGGCGCGACCCGCCCGCCCTGGCGCACGCTGGCGCTGCTGCTGACGACGGCGCTGACGCTGTACCTGGCGCTGCGCGCGCTGGGCAGCCGCTGGTGGGCAGCCGCTGGTTTGAGCGCTGCGGCGCTGCTGGCCCTGCTGGCCTGGGACTATAGCGGGCTATGGCAGTTTGCGCTGCTGCCGCTGCTGCTGGGCCTGCTGCTGCTCGGCGCGCTGGGCAGCCTCGGCTTGGCCTGGTACGCCCGCTGGCGGCCTTTACAGCCATTGGCATGGCCGCCGACTGCGCCACCATGGCAGCGGCGCGAGTGGCTGATCGGGCTAGGCATCGCCGGGCTATGGCTGCTGACGCGGCTGATCGCGGTGGGCCTCCCAGAGCGCGTTGGCGACCTGGAGCTCTTCACCCGCTGGGCGAACATTCAGGCGCAGCAGGGCCTTGGTGCCGCCTACGCGCTGGGCAGCGACAACATGCCTGGCAACCTGTATCTGCTGTGGCTACAGGGCCGCCTCGCGCAGGCGCTGGGCCTGGCCCTGCCCGATACGCTGCCCTACGCGGCGGCGCTGCTGATGAAAGCGCCCGCGCTGCTGGCCGAGGCCGCCTGCCTGCTGCTGATCTGGCGCTACGGGCGGCGCTGGTGGTCGCCGCGCTGGGCCTGGCTGCTGCCGCTGATCTACATGCTCACACCGTCGATCTGGATCAACGCTGGCTGGTGGGGCCAGACCGACGCGCTGATCATTCTGGCGCTGCTTGGCAGTGTGCTCAGCCTGGAGCGGGCGCAGGGCCGCTGGGCCTGGGCGCTGTGGGCGCTGGCGGCGCTCTTCAAGCTCCAGGCGGTGTTTGCGCTGCCGCTGCTACTTATTGCCACCGCCCGCCGCTGGGGCGCACGCGCTGTGCTGCACAATGGGCTGCTGGCCGCTGCGCTGCTGGCGATCGGCATGCTGCCGATGCAGCTAGCGGGCCACGGCGATGGCGTGTATCTGGCGGTGTTCAAGTCCGTCGAGCGCTGGCCGTTTCCAACGGCAGGAGCCTACAACGGCTGGTATCTGCTCACCGGCGGGCGCGGCAACATGGACGGCCCAGGCGGCGCGCCCACCTACATGCGCGATACGGACGTGCTGGCGCTGGGGCTGACTTACCGCCAGGTGGGCATGCTGGCGTTTGGGCTGGGCCTGCTGCTGGTTGGCTGGCTCTGCTGGCGTCAGCGCCAGCAGTCGCGCCACTGGCTGGTGCTGGCGACAGCGGCGCTGATCTTCTTTGTATTGCCGACGCAGATTCACGAGCGCTTTATGTCCTTCACCTTCGCGCCGCTGCTGCTGGCGGCAGCCCAGCAGCGCCGACTGCTGGCGGCCTACGCGGCGCTGGCACTGGCCAACGCCATCAACTTGCTGCGCGCGCTCGGCTTTGTGCCGCTGCTGCAAGACTGGCTGCAAGCGCCAGCCTGGGCTATGCTCAGCGCCGCCCTCACAGTGGCCACGCTGCTGTACGTGCTGTGGACGCTGGCCCTGCCTGCCGCCCGCCGCTACCCTGTTTCGCACTCGCTACACCAAAGCCCGCCATCACTGCGCTGATGGCCTAGCAACGGAGATACCGATGACTGCACACGCTGTTGAACCGCAGACGCACGCTGCGCCGCTTGAGCGCAATCCAATCAGCGACTTTAATCCAGGCTGGATCGATACGGTGCGCATTAATCGCTCGGCCGTCGAGCGCCGTGTCGCCACCCTGAGCGGCCGCCGCACGGTCAAGAAGGAGTGGCAGGCCGCCTGGCTGCTGCGCGCGATCCGCTGTATGGACCTGACGACGCTCTCCGGCGATGACACGCCCGGCACGGTGCAGCGCCTGTGCGCCAAGGCGCGCCACCCGCTGCGCAGCGACCTGGTCGCGGCGCTGGGCATCGCCGATCTGCATCTGTCCGTCGCGGCAGTATGCGTGTATCATACCTTTGTGTCCACGGCCGTGGCGGCGCTGGCAGGCTCCGGCATTCCGGTGGCGGCGGTCTCAACCGGCTTTCCCGCCGGTCTGTCGCCGTTTGAGACGCGGCTCGAGGAGATTCGCGCCTCGGTGGCCGATGGCGCACAGGAGATCGACATTGTGATCTCGCGGCACCTGGTGCTCACTGGCGACTGGGCAAGCCTCTACGCCGAGGTGCGCGCCTTCCGCGAGGCCTGCGGCGACGCCCACCTCAAGACGATCCTCGCCACCGGCGAGCTGGGCACGCTGCGCAATGTGTATCAGGCCAGCCTCGTGTGCATGCAGGCCGGCGCGGACTTTATCAAAACCTCGACGGGCAAAGAGGGCGTCAACGCCACGCCGCAGGTGTCGCTGGTGATGGCGCGCGCTATCCGCGAGTACTACGAGCGCACCGGCTACAAGGTCGGCTTTAAGCCCGCTGGCGGCATTCGCACGGCCAAGCAGGCGCTCGAGTGGCTGATTCTGATGAAGGAGGAGCTGGGCGACGAGTGGTTGGAGCCGCAGCTCTTCCGCTTTGGGGCCTCCTCGCTGCTCGGCGATATCGAGCGCCAGCTCGAGCACTTTGTCACCGGCCAGTACTCGGCGGACTTCCGGCATCCAACCCACTAAATGAAACGGAGGCGACGATGGCACGACGACTGTACTGGGTGATTCTAGGAACAATTGTGGCGCTGGCGGCCCTGGCAACGCTCTACGAGCTGAACTCGCGCCAGTCTGCGCCCACCGGGCCAGAGCCAGGGCCTAGCGGTGGGCAGCAGGCTGTGGTCAGCATGTCCGCGTTTGAGGAGGTTGGCATCACGCTGCCGTCTAGCGCCAACAACATTAATGCGGTGTCAGGCAGCCTGCAGAACTTTACCTCGTACTACCGCTTTGATCTGCCGCGCAGCGAGCTGGAGCAGTTCCAGTCAACGCTTAGCTGGGACGAGCCACCGCACGCTGGCGCGGTTCCCGCCACCTTTGCGGACGAGTTTATGCGCCGCGAGTTCCCGTGGTGGCTCCAGCAGCCGCCGCAGCAGTTCACCGTCGGCGCGGCCAGCTTCAACCGCGACGCGGGTGCGCCGATCAAGCAGGCGTTTGTGTTCGACACCAGCGACCAGCAGACCGTCGTTGTGTACATCGTTGCCTCCGATTTATAGGCGTATGATCGCACGTTGCAAAGCTCGCCCGGCCTGGGCGAGCTTTTTTAGTGCTGGTCGCGCTGCCAGTCGTGCAGCTCCTGGTTGACAAAGTAGTCGATCAGCAGGCGGTAGAGCTGCTCGATCATGTCTGGGCCGAGGCCGTGCTCCTGCGCCCAGGCGCGGCGGTGGTCGAGCATGGCGGCCTGGCGCTCGGGGGCGCGCACCTGGTCGGTGCTCTGCTTGAACTTAGCGGCGGCTTTGACATAGCCGGCGCGCTGGCCGATCAGCGCGATGATCTGCTGGTCGATGCTGTCGATCTCGGCGCGCACATCGGCGAGGCTGGTGCAGTCCTCTGGGGCGATCATGGCGTGCTCCTTGTGCTAGATGCTCGTGTGCCGATGATAGCCGAGCCAGCGCTGAGCGTCAAAGTGTAAGCAGTTTTTTATGATGCAGCTGCGTGTGGGTTAATCAAGCGGCTCAGACGGCAGGCCGCAGCGGTGCACGGTCAGCGGTCGGGGCGGGCTAGCCAACCGCTTGATTGATCGCACCGAGGCGCTCGGCGGCGGACGAGAGCGGCGGGGCAACGAGCGGGCGGGCAAGCACCAGCGCCGGCCCACGGCTGAGCTGTGGCGCTGGCGCACGACGGAGCAGTTTTTTAATGATGCAGCTGCGTGTGGGTTAATCAAGCGGCTCAGCGGGCAGGCCGCAGCAGTGCACGGTCAGCGGTCAGGGCGGGCTAGCCAACCGCTTGATCGATCGCACCGGGGCGCTCGGCGGCGGACGGGAGCGGCGGGGCAATGAGCGGGCGGGCAAGCACCAGCGCCGGCCCACGGCTGAGCTGTGGCGCTGGCGCACGGCGCAGCATTTCCAAAAAACATGCGCGCTGGTGGGCTAACACAGCGCGACACATTCAGCCATCGGCGCAGGCGGGCGAGCGCCAGGGCGCTAGGCGGCCTCCGCAGCGCCAAAAGGCTTTACAGCTGCTAGCGGGTGGCATCGGCGATCACGCCGTGGCGCATGGCCAGGACGGCGGCCTGGGTGCGGTCGGCGAGGTTGAGCTTGGCCAAGATCGAGCTAACGTGATTGCGCACGGTGCCCTCGGAGAGGCTAAGGCGGGCGGCGATGGCGGCGTTGCTCAGGCCGTTGGCGATCAGGCCGAGCACCGCCACCTCGCGCTCGGTGAGCTTGCTGGTGAGGTCGGACGAGGGGTGCTGCTGGCCGGTGACGACCTGCTGCAGCAGCTTGCCGGTGACGCCAGGGTCGATGTAGTTTTTACCGCTGACTGTGCCGCGCACGGCATCGACCAGATCGCTGCGCGGCGCATCCTTGAGCAGATAGCCGTGTGCGCCGGCGCGGATAGCCTCGATGAGCCACTCGTCGTCGTCGTAGGTGGTGAGCACGAGCACGAAGATCTGCGGGTGCTGGGCGCGGATGAGGCGCGTGGCCTCGATGCCGTTGACGTGCGGCATCTTCAGGTCCATCAGCACCAGATCGGGCTGGAGGCCCTCGGTTAGCTCCAGGGCCTCTGCGCCATCGCAGGCGAGGCCGACGATCTCGATATCTGGCTCGAGGCGCAGGATCATGGCAAGGCCAGCGCGGGTGGTGGACTGATCATCACAAACAAGCAGGCGAATCATGGTATCTCCTGAGCTAGCGCGGAATAACGAGCTGAACGGTGGTGCCGCGGCCGGGCTGGCTGTGCAGCGTGAGCGTGCCGCCAACCAGCGCCGCGCGCTCGTGCATACCGGCGATGCCGAAGTGGCCGGGCGGAGCCGTCTGCTGCTGAACGAAGCCGCTGCCGTTATCCTCGATGCGCAGCGTGAGTGAGCGCAGATCGTGGGTGAGCCACAGGCGGATGCTGCTGGCACGGGCGTGCTGCACGCTGTTGGCGATGGCCTCCTGGGCGATGCGGTAGACGGCCTGCTCGGTGTCCCAGGGCAGGATCGGCAGATCGTCGGCGACATGCAGCTCCAAGTTAATGCTGGCGGCTGCGGTGGCGATCTCAGCGAGCTGGATGACCGCGAGGCGCAGCCCCAGGTCTTCGAGCGGGCGCGCACGCAGGGCCTTGAGGGCGCGGCGCGTCTCGTGGACACCAGTGCGGGCCATGTCGAGCGCGGTGGTGACGAACGACTCGGCGGTGGGCGGGTCGTGGTGCAAGTAGGCCTTGGCGGTCTCCAGCTGGACGACGAGGCCACTGAGGGTATGGGCCAGCGTGTCGTGCAGCTCGCGGGCCACGCGGTTGCGCTCCTGGCTCATGGCCAGGTGCTGGAGGGTGCTAATGTGATTGCGCAGCTGGAGGTTGGCCTGCTCCAGCGCCGCCTGGTTCTGGCGCAGGCGCAGCGAGAGCACGTTGAACGACATGCCGGCGATCAGCGAGACAAGTGCCTGCAGCAGCGCGACCAGCACCTCAACCCGCGACACAATCAGCGGGTCGGGATACATCCACAGCGCCGCGCCGAGGTTGAGCAGCGGCACCCCCAGGCAGTAGAGCACCACGACGTACCAGCGATAGTAGGAGGCCACCAGCACCAGCGCAAACCAGACCATCGGCAGGGCGCGCAGGCTGATCAGCCCAGGCGTGCCGGTGATCGGGCCTGGCGGCAAGTTGGGAATGAGCAGCAGCGGCAGCACGCTGGGCAGCAGGCCGAGGAAGCAGATCAGCAGCGGCAGGAAGGCGGGGCCGACCAGCCGCTGGAGCGGTGGCAGCCAGGTTAGGGCCACGCCAGCCAGGGCCATGGCGAGCTGAATGCCATAGTAGCTGCTTGGCAGCGGAGCAGTTGTTGGTCGATAGACAATTGACATATGGTCGAGCAGCCGCAGCAGCATGATGTAGCCCACCCACAGCAGCGTCACAAAGCGCAGCAGCCGCCGCGGGCCGATTGTCAGCGCCCGTGGGCTGGTGGAGTGTAAGACAACCGTCGCGGAAACATCCTCTGAGCGGGGGATCGGCTGGCTCTGCACGGCTCTACCACCTGCCCTTTCCTGATCAAAACAGCGCGCAACGCTAGCATACACAGATTGGGCGCGCTTGCCTAGTGTGCAGCGTCACCACCGCCGATGACACATGTCACGGTCAACAGCCCCGCCTGCCACTTGATTGACGACAGGCGGGGCTGTTGATGTGGCCGACGCTGCGATTGCCGACCAGTCGTGGTGCACGCTGTGAAGGGCTACTCGCGCACGTGGCCATCGCCGCGAATGACCCACTTATAGCTGGTCAGTTCGGCCAGGGCCATGGGGCCGCGGGCGTGCAGCTTCTGGGTGCTGACGGCGATCTCTGCGCCGAGGCCGAGCTGCGCGCCATCGGTGAAGCGGGTGGAGGCGTTGGCGTAGACGGCCGCCGAGTCGACCTCGTGGAGGAAGCGCTCGATGGCGGCGTTATCGCGTGAGAGGATGGTCTCGGAGTGGCCGGTGCTGTAGGTGGCGATGTGGTCGAGCGCGGCGTCGAGGCCATCGACAATGCGAATCGACAGCACGAGCGCCAGAAACTCCTGGCCCCAGTCGGCGTCGCTGGCGGGCAGCACGCGCCACTCTGGCTCGCAGTCGGCCTTGATGATCGCGAGGGCCTCGGGGGCGCAGCGCAGCTCGACGTCGTGCTCGGCCAGCGCGGCGGCGACGCGCGGTAGCACGCGCTGAGCGGCGGCGCGCTCGACGAGCAGCGTATCGAGGGCGTTGCACACGCTGGGCCGCTGCACCTTGGCGTTGACGATGATCGGCACGACCTGCTCGATGGGCGCGGTGTGATCGACATAGGCGTGGCAGACACCGATGCCGCCGGTGATGACCGGAATGGTCGCATTGCGGCGGCAGAACTCGTGCAGGCCAGCGCCGCCGCGCGGGATGATCATATCGACGTACTGATCGAGGGTGAGCAGCTCGCGGACGCGCTCGCGGTCGGGGTCGTCGATGAGCTGGATGCAGGTGGGCGGCAGATCGACGCGCTCTAAGCCGCGCTGGATCGCGTGGATGAGCGCCGTTGCCGAGCGCAGGATATCTGAGCCGCCGCGCAGGATCACGGCGCTGCCAGCTTTCAAGCACAGCGCGGCCACATCGGCGGTCACATTGGGCCGGGCCTCGTAGATCACGCCGATGACGCCGATGGGCACGCGGATTTTCTCGACGCGCAGGCCATTAGGCAGCACGCCGCGCTCAAAGACCACGTTGAGCGGATCGGGCAGGGCGGCGACAGTGCGCACATCGGCGGCGATGGCCTCTAGCCGGGCGCTGGTGAGCAGCATGCGGTCGAGCAGGGCCTCTTTGACGCCAGCCTCGCGTGCGGCGCGCATATCGGCGGCGTTGGCCGACAGGATCGCGGCACGCTCTTCAATGAGCGCATCGGCGATAGCGTTGACGGCGCGGTTGCGCTGCTCGGTGCTTGTGCGCGCCAGCGTGCGGGCGGCCTGGCGCGCGGATCGTCCCAACGACTCTAACATACGTACCTCCAGAGTTACCACTGTTGGGTGTTCTCGGTATCATCGGCGCTGATAGGAACGCCGGGATGGCTGGGGCTGTCGGCGTCCGGTGGAGCCTCCCAGCGCACAGCCGCGTGCAGATGCACGGCATCGTTGTAGCCAGCCAAGCGCCAATGCCAGCCCTGGCGGTGCTCGAAGCGCTCCCAGTGCGTCAGGGATGTGTTGGCCACCTGAAAGCGCAGCTTCGGCCGATCCAGCGCGCCGAGGTCGAGAAAGTGCATAAACGACGCCTCGATCACCCAGCCGTGGCAGACGACCACGATGGTTTTGTTGGCGTGGTCGCTGATGATGCGCTCGATCGCGGCGCTGATGCGCTGCTGGAACATGGGCCAGCTCTCGCCGCCAGGCGACAGCGGGCGCTGCGGATTGAAGCGCAGCTCGCCGTAGCGCTGGCGGAACTCGTCGAAGGTCAGCCCATCGGCCTCGCCGGGGTTTAGCTCCTGCACCTCGGGGTCGTGGATCGGCTCTAGGTCGAGGGCTGGAGCGATGATCGCGGCCGTCTCGCGGGCGCGCGGCATGGTGCTGGCGATCAGCATATCGGCGCGAATCTCGCCGGTGGCGGCTAGGCGGGTGCGCAGGCGCTGGGCCTGCTCGATGCCCAGCGGCGTGAGGCCCCGGTCGCCGCGCATGCCGCCGATGATCGGCTCGACATTGACGACCGCCTGACCGTGGCGAATCAAGTATAGATGGGTCATGCGAACTCCTTTGACGGGCTAGATGATGACGAGATCGTCGCGGTGGACGATCTCTGCGCCATAGCTGTAGCCCAAAATGGTCTCAATGGCGTCGGACTGTGCGCCGCAGAGGCGGGCGACCTCGTGGGCGGCGTACTGGGCCAGGCCACAGGCGATGCGGGTGCCATCGGGGCCACAGATGGCGACCGTCTGGCCGCGCCGCCACTCGCCAGCGCAGGCGACCACGCCGGCTGGCAGCAGGCTACGGCCATGCTCACAGATCGCCAGCGCCGCGCCAGCATCGACAGTTAGGCGGGCGTTGTGCACCCGCTCGGCCATGATCCAGCGCTTGCGGCTCTCCAGCCGCGACTCGGCGGGCGCGAAGAAGGTGCCGACGGATTCACCCTGCGCGATGCGCAGCAGCAC
This sequence comes from Herpetosiphonaceae bacterium, assembly GCA_013538855.1. Taxonomy (GTDB): domain Bacteria; phylum Chloroflexota; class Chloroflexia; order Chloroflexales; family Herpetosiphonaceae; genus OHK22. The sequence goes on along the minus strand of JABXJS010000081.1, from coordinate 11,132 downwards.
ATCGGGCGCGGCGCCGGCGGCGATGGCTAGCGCAACGCCGGAGCGCGTGGCCAGCTGCGCGGCCTCGATCTTCGTGCGCATGCCGCCGGTGCCGCGGTGCGACCCCGCCGCGCCAGCGAGGGCGAACACCTCATCGTTGACAGCGGGCACATGCTCAATCAGCGCCGCCTGCGGATCGCTGCGCGGATCGGCCGAGTACAGGCCGGCGATATCGGTGAGGATGACCAGCAGGTCAGCGTCGACCAAATTCGCGACATAGGCTGACAAATTATCGTTGTCGCCGACGCGAATCTCATCAACGGCGACGGCGTCGTTCTCGTTGATGATCGGCAGGACGCCGGCGTCGAGGCAGGCGAGCAGCGTGTTGCGGGCGTTGAGATAGCGCGCGCGGTCGCGCAGGTCGGCGCGGGTGAGCAGGGCCTGGGCGACCGTGACGCCATAGATCTCAAACAGCTGGGCGTAGAGGTGCATCAGGCGGCCCTGGCCGACGGCGGCGAGCGCCTGCTTGTGGGCGATTGCGCGCTGGCGGCGAGGAAAGCCCAGCTGCTCCCAGCCGGCCAGCACAGCGCCCGACGACACCAGCACGACCTCGGTGTCGCGCTCGCGCAGCTGCGCCATCTGGCGGGCAAGATCGACCATGCGCGGGCGATGCAGGCGATCTGTGCCATCGGTCAGGACACTTGTTCCCAGCTTAACCACCATTCGGCGTGTCATCGTAGCGATCCTCACTAGCTGAAAGCGCCGTCTGTAGCGCCAGCATACGGCGGCGGGAGGGCACATGCTGCACCTGTTTGCGCAGTTGCGGCGTGCTGACCTGGGCGAACAGCTGCTCATAGAGCGTGGAAATACGCTCCAGCAGCGCCGCGGCGGCTGGATCAGCGCAGGCGCTCATCACATCATAGCAGGCCAGGTAGAGCGCCGCCACATCGGCGACGCCAAACGGTACCGTGGCCAGCAGCTCGGGCACCAGCGGCGCGATGAGCGCATGGGCGGCGCTGGATTGTCCCTGGCCGAGCAGACTTGCGGCCAGGCCCGCCTGCGTTTCAATCCAGCGCGGGCGATGCTCCAGATCGCTCCAGCAGCAGGCGGATGCCTCGAACGCAGCCGCAGCAGCGCGCCACTGCTCGAGCTGGAGCAGCGCTGCGCCGATGACGCTCAGGGCCAGGCCCTCTTCGCGGCGCGACTGCGTATCCTGCGCGATGGTCTGGGCGGCGCGGGCGCTGGCGAGCGCGGTGGTGACCTGCTGCTCCCATAGCTCGAGCTGCGCCTGGCCAGCGGCGATCTCGGCCTCCATGCGGCGGTTGGCGATCTCCATGGCCACGAGGCGGGCCTGCTGATAGTGGAGGTGGGCGGAGGTGAAGTCGCCAAGGTCGCGGGCGATATCGGCGAGGTTATCGAGCGCCACGCACTCGCCAAAGCGGTTATTGACCTGGCGACAGATGTTGAGTGCCGCGCGCGTAAAGGTGTAGGCGGTCATGTAGTCGGCCTGCTCGGCGGCGAGGATGCCGATGTTGCAGCGGATGAGACTTTCGCTCCAGCGCAGGCCGAGCTGTTGATCGAGCGCCAGCGCCTGCTGATAGAAATCCTGGGCGAGGGTGTAGTCGCCGCGCACGAGCGCAAAGCGGCCGAGGTTGTTGAGCACCGCGCTCTCGCCGCGCCGATTGCCGGCGGTGCGATAGGCTGTCAGGGCCTGCTGGGTGAACTCACGGGCAGCCTGTGACTGGCCGCGGTACGCCGAGATAATGCCCATGTTGCGCAAGATGTCGCCTTCTAGGCTTGCGGCTTTGCCGACCAGCGCAAGGCTGCGCGCCTGCTCAAGTTGGGCCATGGCCGCCGCGTAGTCGCCGCTTTTCCACTCGGCGCGGCTGAGCAGCAGATGGCCCATGGCCTGCTTGGCTGGCAGCTCGGCGAGCTGAGCCAGCTCTATCGCCTGCGCCGCTGTTTGGCGCAGTGTGGCGAAGGCGTCGGTGTGGTCGGCGAGGTTAGCCTGGCGCAGGGCGATATCGATGAGCCAAGGACGCTGATGGGCGCGCACCGCCAGCGCATGAAGCTGATTGAGGACATCTTGCTGCAGCGTGCGCTCGCCCTGGCGCTCGTAGACCATCTCCAGGGCCGCCAGCAACTGGTAGGTCTCGGCGACCTCGATTGGCGGCGTGAGCGCCAGCGCCCGCTTGAGCAGGATCACGGCCTCGGCGTTGGCGAAGCGCTCGACAGCGCGCTGGCCAGCAAGGCGCGTGTACATGCGCTCGCGCACAACATCTTCGGCGCGCTGGGAGTGGTCGATCAAGATCATCCAGAATGGCTCGCGCTCATCGGCCGCAAAGGTTGTCTCGTACCACTGAACCACGAGCCTGTGGATGCGGCGGCGCTGGGCGAAGAGCATGTTTTTATAGACCACATCGGCGGTGAGCGCGTGGCGGAAGCGATACGTTGGCGTGTTGGGCAGATACTCGTAGGCCAGCAGCTCGGCGGCGACAAGCGCCTCGATGCTGTCAGCCACTGTCGCTGGCTCCATGCCGACCAGCTCTTGCAAGATCGCCTGGACGAGATCAAGGCGAAACACCGGGCCGACCACCGCCGCCGCCTTCAGCACCATCTGGCGCTGCGGTGGCAGGCGCTCGACACGCGAGAGCAGCACACCAGCGCTGCTGGCTGGCAGCGCCTGCTCGACCTCTTTGAGCGGCACGGTCAGCTGCACCTGCGCCAGCTCGGGGCTAGTGCTGCTGGAATCGACGTGCAGCCACTCGCGCTCGCGCAGATCGCGCACGAGGTCGTGGATAAAGGCCGGGGTGCCGCCTGTGCGCAGATAGATCAGATCGACCAGCTCTGGCGGCAGCGCCGACCGCTGCACCTCTAGCAGCAGCGCTGTCAGGCGCAGCGTGCCCGCGCGGCTCAGATCAGAGAGATCGATCCGGCTGGTCAGCGGCAGCCGCTCGAGCGCAGCGCGGCCCTGGACGGCTGGCGGATAGTCGAGCGTGCGCTGGAGGGTGATGCTGAGCAGCAGCGGCAGCTCCTGCATCAGCAGCGGGCGCGCTACCGCCAGCAGCAGCTCCCACGAGAGGCTATCCATCCACTGGGCATCTTCCATGAGCACGATCAGCGGCTGCTCCTCAAGCCAGCGCTGCCAGAGCGCACCAATCAGCAGGGCCAGGTTTTGCAGGCGCAGGTTTGAGTCGAGCGAGCTGGTGAGCGGCGTATCGGGGATGCTCAAGCCAAGGATATCGTTGAGCAGCGGCAGGCGCTCGAGCTGCTCAGGTGCGACGGCGCTGATCAGCTCGTGGATGAGCGTGTGCTGAGCGGCGGGATCGCTGATGGTCTCGATCTCGAAGTAGGCGCGCAGCAGATCGGCCCAGACGGCGTACGGCGTGTACTGCATGCTGGCGCGGGCCTGGCCGACGAGGCCGACCCAGCCGAGCAGGCGCATGGACTGCACCCAAGTCTCAAGCAGGCGGGTTTTGCCGCTGCCGGCTGCGCCACAGATCAGCGCAACTTGGCCATGGCCCTGGCGCACGTGCTCGGTAACGGCTGCCAGCGTATCGAGCTGCGGCTGGCGCTCGATCAGCGGCAGGGCTGTGTCGATCAGCAAGGTGGGCATGCGCTGCTCGCTGCGCTGGCGCTGCGGCTGAAACAGGCGAATAAAGCCCGACTTGCCCTTGAGGCGCACCGGCGTGAGCAGGTCGAAGGTGAGCTGATCGTTGACTCTGAGATAGGTGCCGGTGTCACACAAAATCTGCTGGGGCTTGGCTAGCTCCATCAGGCGTGAGGCCAGGTTGACCGTATCGCCGATGATGGTGTACTCGCGGTAGACCTCGTTGCCGATGGGGCCAGCGAAGACATTGCCGGTGGCGATGCCGATCGACAGCGGGATGCTGTTCGTCTCAAGCCCCGTCACCGCCCAGGCGAGCTGGATGGCCTGGAGGGCGGCGCTATCGCTGGCGAACGGTGGCAGGCCAAAGACGCACATCAGCGTGATGCCCTTCTCCTCGACGGTGATCTGGCGCAGCACGCCGCGGTGGGCGCGCAGCAGGCGGTGGGCGCTGCGCGTGAGCGCTTGCAGCTGCGTCACAATCTGCGGATCATCGGCGGCAAGACCGTGAACCTTCGCGAACAGCACCGTCGCCGAGCGCAGGCCGGCCATCCACGCATTGAGCGCGGGATTTGACCAGTTGGTGACAATCGACTTGACATAGGCACGAATGCGCGCATGCAGTGTCGGAAGCGCTGGAATGAGCGGACACACCTGCGGCGCGAGGTCAACGGCGGCAGCGCTGGCGAGCACAGCGGCTGGTGGCGTGAGGCTGATGGTGTCGGTGCTCAGTGGCAGGTCGCGCAGCTGCTCTAAGGCTGGGCCGACCAGCATCCACTCCCACTCATCGGTGTCGCTGTTGAGGGTCAGCGAGCGCACCGCACCAGCGCTAATGCCAATTTTTACCTGCAGATCGATGCTGCCAATGCTGGTGTTGAGCGCACGCAGCTGGCGCAGCGTTTGCAGCATCGCGGCGGCGGCGGCCTGTGCGCGCCGAACAGCGGTGCTAAGGGCAGGCTCTGGCCCAATGAACAGCGCCGTGAGGCCATCGCCGGTGAAGTTAACAATATCGCCAGCGTGACAGACGATCACGTCGATCATGGAGCTAAAGTAGCGATTAAGAATACCAGACAGCGTCTCGATGCCATCGACCTGTGCCTGCGACAGGCGCTCGGTAAGCGCAGTGAAGCCGCTGATGTCGGCAAAGAGCACAGCGGCGTGATAGGTGTGAATCAGCTCAGAGGCGGTGGGCGTACCGACCAGTTCACGCAGGAGCGGAGCAGGAATGTAGGGTAGCAGCGCAGATACAGGTGCGTCCATACAAGCGTTGTTTCCTATGCTTGAAGGCTGGGCCGGAATATGCAACAACGGCTCAGGGGTAATCCGAGCCGTTGTTGCGCCTAGCTAGGTGCTGGGCGAGTGCTTAGCGTGTTGGCACGCTGCGGCCCTTGCTCTTGCGCTCTGGCGTTGCTGCGGCGAGCGTTGCGCTGGTTTCAGCGCCAGCAGCGATAATCGCCTCTAGCTCCTTCTCGTTGCCAGCGTGGCAGTACTTGAACTTCTTGCCACTGCCGCACGGGCAAGGATCGTTGCGCCCGACCTTGGGTGCTGCGCGGCGCTGGGTGGTGACGCGGGTGCGGCGAGACTTGGTCGGCTGATCGTCCTCCTCGGTGGAGTTGGCCGAGCCACCGGTGGTCTGGGCGGCCTCCAGGCGGGCCTGGGCCTCCAGCTCGACCTGCTTCAAGCGCACCTGCCAGTTATCGGCTGACTTAAAGAAGTCATAGACGATGGCGCGCTGGATGTTGTCCTTCAGCTCCTCGAACATCTCGAAGCCGCGCTTCTTGAAGGCCACCAGTGGGTCTTGCTGGGCCATGGCCATGTTGCCGATGCCCTGGCGCATCTCATCGATGGCGGTGAGATAGTCGATCCAGTGGCGGTCGATGGCCTGGAGCATCACCTGGCGCTCGAAGTGCGGGAAGACATCTTCGGGGTCGTCGATGCCAGGGATGTGCACGCCGTGCTTGAGCAGCTCGACATACTGATGCACCAGATCCGCGCGCTTCTGCTCGTAGAAGGCGTCCATGCGATCAAGCGTCAGCTCCTCGACCTGCTCGGGCTGCTGGCCGCGCAGACTCTTGGCGAAGTCGGCGTCGTCCTTGAGCGTGGGCGCGATCGCGTAGATCTGGCGCAGGTAGCCCTCCATATCGGGGCCTTCGAGGTGGGGATTATCGAGATAGTCCTCGACGTGGGCGTTGATCTCATCGGCGATCATATCGAGGATGCGCTCGCTCATGTCCTCGCCGGCCAGGATGGCCTGACGGTCGGCGTAGATGATCTCGCGCTGGCGATTGACCACATCGTCGTACTCGACCACGTGCTTGCGGATGTCGAAGTTAAAGCCCTCGACGCGGGTTTGCGCGCCCTCGATGGCGCGGTCGAGCAGGCCGGCCTCGATGGGCGCGTCGTCCTCCAGGCCAACCCGATCCATCCACTTCTTGACGGTCTCCATGCGCCCGAAGCGCGTCATCAGCTCGTCCTCAAGCGAGAGGAAGAAGCGCGACGAGCCGGGGTCGCCCTGGCGTCCAGCGCGGCCACGCAGCTGATTATCGATGCGGCGGGCCTCGTGGCGCTCGGTGCCGATGATGTGCAGGCCGCCGAGGGCAACGATCTCTTTGCGCTGGGCCTCAACGTCCGCCTGGGCGGCCTTCAGGGCGGCCTCCAGCTGCTCGGGCGTGGCGTCGTTTGGCGTAATGTCTAGCTCTTTGAGCTTATCTTCGACGAGGCCGTCGGGGTTGCCGCCGAGCAAGATATCGGTGCCGCGGCCGGCCATGTTGGTGGCGATGGTGATCGCGCCCTTGCGCCCGGCCTGGGCCACGATGTAGGCCTCGCGCTCGTGGTGCTTGGCATTGAGCAGATTGTGCTCTAGCCCCGCGTCGGTCAGCAGCTGGCTCAGATACTCGGAGCTTTCGATGGAGGTGGTGCCGACCAGCACCGGCCGCCCGATCGCGTGCATCTCGCTGATCTCACGCAGCACCGCGCGATACTTGGAGCCGATGTTGGCGTAGATCTGGTCGCGCATGTCGTCGCGGATAACCGGCTTGTTGGTGGGGATGACCACCACCTCTAGCTCGTAGATCTTGCTGAACTCCTCGGCCTCGGTGAGCGCGGTGCCGGTCATACCTGCCAGCTTGTGGTACATGCGGAAGTAGTTCTGGAAGGTGATGGTGGCCATGGTGACGTTCTCACGGCGCACCTCGACGCCCTCCTTGGCCTCCACGGCCTGGTGCAGGCCGTCGGACCAGCGGCGGCCGGGCATGGTGCGGCCGGTGAACTCGTCGACGATCACGACCTCGCCATCGGGCTGCACCACATAGTCGCGGTCGCGGTGAAAGACATACTCGGCCTTGAGCGCATTTTCGAGATAGTGGGTCATCTCGTAGTTCTGGGCGTCGTACATGCTCTCGCCATCGGGCAAGTTGAGGCGGCGCTCCATCGTCTCGATGCCGTCCTCGGTGAGCGTGATCGTGCGGCTCTTCTCGTCGATCCAGAAGTCGCCGTCGTACTCGTCGCCATTCTTGCGCACGTCGTCGGGCGAGACGGTCGAGCGCTTGAGGCCGCGCACCAGGCGGGCGAAGCGCGCGTACTCGCTGCTGGACTCTTGCGCGGGGCCGGAGATGATCAGCGGCGTGCGCGCCTCGTCGATGAGGATGTTGTCGACCTCGTCGATGATGGCGTAGTGCAGATCGCGCTGCGAGCACTGGCTCTCCTGCTGCACCATGTTGTCGCGCAGATAGTCGAAGCCAAACTCGTTGTTGGTGCCGTAGGTGATATCGGCCTCGTAGGCCTCGCGGCGCGTGCACGGCTCCCAGTGCAGCAGGCGCGAGTCATCTTGCTTGGCGTTTTTATCGCTATAGTTGGGGTTGTAGAGCGCCGAGAAGTCGTGGGCGATATAGCCAACCTTCAGGCCCAGCCGATGGTAGATCGGGGCCATCCAGCCACCGCCGACCTTGGCCAGGTAGTCGTTGACGGTGATCAGGTGCGCCCCCCGCCCGGCCAGCGCGTTCAGATACAATGGCAACGAGGCAACCAAGGTTTTACCTTCACCGGTCTTCATCTCTGCGATGCGACCTTCGTGAAGGACGATGCCGCCGATCAGCTGAACATCGTAGTGCCGCTGGCCCAGCGTGCGGCGGGCGGCCTCGCGTACCAGCGCAAAGGCTTCAGGCAGCAGCTCGTTTAGTGCGCCATCTTCAATCTCACGGAGCTTTTTCTGATACTCTTTTTCTGTCGTTGAGTCGTGGCGATTTTTTGACTCGAAGGCTGCGTCTAAATCGGCCCGCTGATCGCGCGTAAGCTCTTGAAACCGCTGACGAAGCGCATCAGTTTTTTCGCGCAGTTGGGCATCGCTGAGGGCCTGCATCTGGGGTTCTAGAGCATTGATCGCATCGACCGTGGGCTGCATTTTTTTTACAACACGGGTGTTTGGATCGCCTGCTAGCTTCCCAAGCCATTTGAACATTGTTTTTACCTCGTTATCTGTTGTGGAAACAGCGCGGCGCTGTCCGGTCTATTATACCATGTGCCTTGTCGGCCTTCGGCCTCCAGCGGCCTGTTTGTACCTGTGACGCCAAAATACTTATGGTTTGTTTACACAGTAGCGTTGCCCCTGCGGCAGGTGCAGGGCGTCGCGCTGCCGCGAGCGTAGGGCTGCGCCCCAAAGCGCCTGGCAGTGCGCGGTAGCCACGATGAATGCGTATAATGTGCTGCTACGGCAGTGTACCAACTTCACCTGCTGTTATCAAGCGCAAGCATGCGCAACCACGTCGTTCGAGCCTACACCTGCGTGTTTATTTAAGGATAGAGCCATGAATCAACCGCCCTCCGCTGCGCAAGACCAAGCCTTTGCCGCCGTGCACCAGCTTGTCTGCGCCAATCCGCAGCTGCTCGCCGAGCTGCGCGCCTGCCGCGATCTCGACGAGTTTGTGTCCCACACGCTGGCCATCGCCGCCGCCGCTGGCTACACGCTGACGGCCGAGACGCTCTACGCCGCCGCCCAATCGGGACGGCGCGCCTGGCGGGAGCGCTGGCTGGCATGATCGATCTGCGCACGTGGATGCCCATTCGCATCGCCATCCAGCCGCCGCATGTGCTGGTCGACTGGTGTGCTGTCGGCGCGGCGCACTTCGCCGATCCGTTCTTCGATCAGACGATCGAGCGCGAGCTACAGCTGCCTGTCAATCAGGTCTTTCGCCAGCTCACGCCGCTTACCACGCTTGTCGATACGCTGCACGCGCAGCCAGCCGCGCCGCCGCAGGGCTTTATTGTGCATATGTCGCGCTGTGGCTCGACGCTGATCGCCCAGATGCTGGCTGCCAATCCGGCGCACACGGTGATCGCCGAGCCGTCGCCGCTGGAGCGGCTGCTGCGCGTGCTGGAGCAGCTGCCCGATCTCAGCGAGCAGCTGCGGCTCGATTTGGTGCGCGGCCTGCTCAACGCGCTGCTCTATCCCCGCCGTCCTGAGCAGCAGCACGGCTTTATCAAGCTCGATAGCTGGCACACGCTGGAATGGCCGCTGCTGCGCCGCGCCTATCCCGATGTGCCCTGGATCTTTATCTACCGCGAGCCGGTCGAGGTGCTGGTCTCACAGCTCAATCAGCCGGCAAGCTGGATGCAGCTCGGCGTCTTTAGCTCGCATTGGCAGATGCAGCTGCTCAGTGCGCATCCACAGATGGGCCACGCCGAGTATGCCGCGCGCGTGCTGGCCGCCTTCTGTCGCACGGCGCTGGATACGCTCGACGAGCGCGCGCGCCTCATCCACTATCGCGAGCTGCCCGCCGCTTTCGCCAGCCAGATCGCACCCTGGTTTGGCCTAGAGCTGACAGCCGCCGATCACGCGCTGCTCGCCACCGTGGCCCAGCGCAACGCCAAGCATCCCAGCGCCCGCTGGCAGCCCGACGCTGCCGCCAAGCAGGCCGAGGCCGACGCCAGCCTCCACGCCCTCGCCCAGAGCATTGTTGGCCCCGCCTACGCCGAGCTGGAGCAGCGCCGCGCCCAGCAGCTGCCACTCAGCGCCGTCGGCTAAGTTGGATGTGCCAGCGTGCTGGTTAGGCGGCTGTACTGCATTGGCCGCCGTCTCAGGGTTCCCCATCCGCGCACGTGGCCGCTTAGCGCTCTCGGCTGCGGATGCACCGTCGTGCTGGCTGGGCGGCTGAGCTGGCGCGACCCACGCTCGCGGCTGATCACACGCGTGCGGCGACCACGCCACGGCGAGGTGCGGATGCGCCAGCGTGCGGGCTGGGCGGCAGCGCGTTCGCGGCCGTAGGCAGTGGCGACTGGCGCTAGCGCTCGCTGGCGGCACCGCCGTGCTGCCAGAGCTGATCGGCCCAGTTGAGCAGGCGTGTGTGCCAGAAGACGTGCTCGCGCCAGCGGGCGGGGATGGCCGCATGGCCATAGAAGGCTCCCGCGAGCTGACCATAGATCGCGGCCGTGGTGTCAGCGTCGTTGCCGAGGTTGGCCGCGGCCAGGCAGCCAGCCTCAAAGCTGTCGGTGCTGGCGAAGGCCCACAGCGCCGCCTCTAGCGAGCGCACCACATAGCCGGAGCCGACGATCTGCGGCGGCTGGCGCTGCGCAAACGAGCCAGCCGCCACCTCGGCAATCGCCGGATGCAGCGGCTCGCGCTCCCATAGCCCGGCGACTGGCGTGTAGTGCGGCTGGAGCAGCTCGGATTTGCTGGCTCCGCGTAGTGCGCCCAGGATGAGCGCCGCATAGTAGCGGCAGGCGTCGATGGCCTGCGGCGCGGCATGGGTGGTGCGCGAGCTGAAGCCCGCATAGGTGATCGCCTGCTCCGGCGTGCTAGCGAAGAACAGCACCACCGGCGCTAAACGCATCAGCGAGCCATTGCCTGCGCGGCTTGGATCAGGGTCGCCGCTGTAGGGATCGCCGCTGCGCTCAAAGCGATTCAGCGCCGCGCTCGTTGTTGTCCCAATGTCGAAGCAGTGGCCGATGCTGCTGAGATAGCCTGCGCGCCACCAGCGCAGGTAGCGCTGCATCTGATCGGTAGGATCAAAGCCCTGGCAGGCGATCAGGCTCTCGGCGAGGCACAGCGCCATCGAGGTGTCGTCGGTCCACGCGCCCAGCGGCAGCTCAAACGGGCCGCCGCCCTGCATATCGCTGAGCGGTGTGAATGTTCCTGGCGGCTGGAACTCTAGCGTTGTGCCCACCGCATCCCCAACGGCGAGGCCGACCATAGCCCCGCGAAAGCGTGTGTCCATCAGCATCCTCCTTGCATGTGAATACGCGCCACGCTGCTGCAATCCAGCACACGCAGCCTGGCTCTAACATCAGCGTGGCGCAGGCGCAGGTGCGCGCTGATTGCGCTGGCACTGGACCAGCGTGGGCTGTGAGTGTCCATCCGCGCATGATGTGCGCCTGAACATCCAGCATACGCAGCCTGGCTCTAACATCAGCGTGGCGCAGGCGCAGGTGCGCGCTGATCGCGCTCGCACTGGATGAGCGTGGGCTGTGAGTGTCCATCCGCGCACGATGTGCGCCTGAACATCCAGCACACGCAGCCTGGCTCTAACATCAGCGTGGCGCAGGCGCAGGTGCG
>JABXJS010000080.1 GCA_013538855.1 Herpetosiphonaceae bacterium | reverse complement strand
GCCGTAACGGCCATCTACGGCATGGTTCGGGCTATCCCGCTCGCACCGTACCGACCCTACACGCCACCCGAGCCAATCCTGTGATCTACTGATTATGGTTACGCACAACCGTGGCACCGTCGAGGTCTCATCGACGCTCTACGGCGTCACAATGATGCCCGATGGTGCTTCAAAAATCCTATCGCTGCGCATCGACGATCTAGTGGAGACCGAGGCCGGGGGAGTCACATACATTAGCACCAATCTTTGATACACTACTACCATGAAAAAATTTGCACTCTTAGTCGGACTAGGCCTGCTGCTGTGGCTGTGGCCGCTGGCAGCGGATGCACACGGTGGCAACTATATCCTCAACGATATTCGTGAGGGCTATCAGGTTATCGCCTCGCTCGCCCCAGCACCACTGAGCGTCGGCAAAGGCGATATTAGCATCGCGGTTGTCGATCCGGCCAGCTATCAGCCAAAGCCTGTTGATGAGGTCACGGTAACGCTCACCGACCCAGCAGGCAAAGAGACAGCCTACACCATGCTTGCAGAGGGCGAGGCCGTCTACAACGGCCACACCCTCGACTTTTCAAGCACCGGCAACTGGCAGGTGCGCGTCGATTTGCATGACAATGGCAGCGTATTGCCTTTTCAGGCCCAAGTCAATGTTGCGGGACAGGGCATGCGCTGGCTGAACACCGCGATCTACTTCATTCCGCTGCTGGTGCTTGGCGGGCTAATCGGCATCGCGGCGCTCCGCAATCGTCTCGTCGATAAAGCCGAGGCCCCAAGTGAGGAGCCAGCCTAATGCCTTATCAAACGCTGCGCTATCGACTGCTGGTGCTTGTCGTGCTGATCAGCACGGCGCTGGCTGGATGCACACGTGACTCAATGCAGCCACCGCCAACGCAAGAAATTGCGGTTATTGCGCCAGCCAGTGGCGCGACACTGGACGAAGGAACAGAGCTATTCAATCAGTACTGCGCCGTCTGCCATGGCGAAGATGGCGGTGGGCGCGGGCCGTTCCCGGCGCTGAACAGCTCACAGCACGCAAATATGCATCCAGACTGGGAGCTACAGAGCATCGTCACCAACGGCCAGAACAGTATGCCCGCCTTTGGCGCAAAGCTTAGCCCGGCACAGATCACAACACTTATTGCACGAGTAAAAGCCTGGTGGACCGCCGATCAGCTTGCAGAACAAGAGAAACTCACCCTCGAAACACCAGCGCCTACGCCAGCCCCCTAGTGCCGCGCACCGCGCCGCGCCTGTGGCTGACTGTCTGGACGAGTCTTGTTGGCCTGATGCTCACGCATGGGCTAGCTTTAGCATGCCTGCTGTATTGTCTGCTGCTCCACCCGCGCCATGCGCTGTTGGAGCACCAACATATGCATATCGTCAGCGGCGTGGCCGACGAGCACGGGCTGCACTTTCCGGATCCAGTACTAAGCCAAGGCGGAGCTGTGCAGGCACAGCCAGCGCCAGCACAGCTCAGAATACAGCTTGATTCAACCAACGGCTGGCGTGTGCCCACAGCCGCAGCGCCGCAGCAGTGGTACGCACGCCTCGAATCGCCGCCACCGCGCAATCTCCATGCAGTGTAGCCTTGTTTGTTTAATTGATAGCATGCAGAGTATATTTTTTAAGGAGATTGCCCAATGCAACGCTTGTTTACATTCATGCTCATATGTGCGCTTTTGATTGTTCCAGCGCTAGCCTCAGCCCACGCCGAGCTGGTCAGCTCCGATCCAGCCGATGGAGCTGTGCTTGATGTCGCGCCAAGCAGTGTGACGCTGAAGTTCGATGACGAGCTAGCGTCGGAAGGCGCAAAGCTGGTGGTGACTGCCGCTGACGGCAGCAGCGCGGATGCCGGCAATGGCGGGGTGGACCTGAGCGACGCTGAGCACAAAACCATGACTGTCGATCTCAAGCCCAATCTTGGCCCTGGCACCTATACCGTTACCTGGTCGGTAGTTGGTGACGACGGCCACGAGGTCGGCAGCTCAATCTCGTTTGAAGTCAAGGGCGCAGCCGATTCGGCTCCAGCGAGCCAGCCGAGCAGTGCTGAGAGCGCCGCGCCAGCCACGGCGAACCTGCCGTCAACAGGCGGAACAGGCAGCATCAGCTGGATGTTGATCTGCGGCGCTGTGCTCATCCTCGGATGTGGTTTGCTTATTCGCCGCCGCGTTAGCGCCTAGCATACAAGGAAGCACAGGGATGGTCGTAAACGGCCATCCCTGTGAGCAACTATGAAACAAACGCTCTGGATTCTGCTTGTGCTAGCGCTGCTCTGGCCGCTAAACACTAGCGCACACGCTGTACTAGTTGAAAGCAGCATCGCCAGCGGCGCGGTCCTTGAGGTCGCACCAGCTGATGTTACACTGCGCTTCAGCGAGCCAATCGATCCTGATGCAGCTGCAATCGAGCTGTACAATGAGAACAGCGTGCCATTTGCCCTTGACCACCCCGACTTTCCAGCCCGCGATCAAATGCATGTGGCGCTCCCAGAAATTTTGCGGCCTGGCTCGTATACGCTGGTGTACCGCGTGCTGTCTAATGCCGACGGCCACAGAACCGCCGGCTCTGTGCTGTTCAGCGTCGGCACAGGCGCAGCGCCGATAGCGGTTGAGGTGCCGCAGCCGCTCGCCAGCGGGCCAGCCACTGGCTCGATCATCGCGCGCATGGTGCAGGTGCTTGCTGGAGCCGCTGTATTCGGCGGCATGATCTGGCTGCTTGTGCTTGTGTGGCCGCTGCTGGCGCAGTCGCCAACGCTGGGCAATCGGCTGGCCCGCCAGAGCGTCTGGGGCGTGCAGTGGGCGCTGCTCGGCGTAATGGCAGGCACGCTGTGGGAGTTTCTGCAGCGCATGGCCGAGCTTGGCGGCGGTCATCTGCGCTTTGAAACGCCGGATACATTTTGGATTGTGGCAAGCAGCCAGTGGGGCGCGCTGGCGCTCACGCGCATAGTTGCCAGCGTTATTCTCGTGCAGATGGTGTTTCTGACCCGCTGGCGACGTGGAGCTGGTTTAGCGGCGACAGGCATCAGCGCACTCATGCTGCTCAGCTGGAGCGCGAGCGGCCATGCGGCGGCAGAGGCACAGCCGCTGTTTCCCATTTTCACCGACTGGCTGCACTTTTTGACCGCTGGCGTGTGGATCGCTGGCGTGATTGGCCTGCTGACAACAGTTTGGGTCGCCCGCGCAAGCGACGAGCGCACCTTTGTAGTGACAACACTGGTCAGTCGCTTCAGTCCGCTCGCCCAAATCAGCGTGGCGCTGCTGATTGTAACTGGCAGCTTTCAGGCTTTTGAGCGCCTAACCACCTGGAGCGACCTATGGACAACGCGCTATGGCCTGATTCTGCTGCTCAAGCTGGCGCTGATGCTGGTGGCGCTGGCGCTCGGCGCGTGGCACTGGCAGCGCAGCCGCAAGCAGCTAGCGGCAGTGCAGCACGATCCGCAGGCACCGGCGCTGCGCCGCTTTGCCCGCAGCGTGTGTGTTGAAAGCCTGAGTCTGCTTGGTGTTATGCTGGTGGCCGGGCTGCTGGTGCAGACGCCGCACCCTGTTACAGCCAGTGCTCGCCCAAGCACGCCAGGCAGCGGCAGCACAGCGGCCCTGCCGACACCAACACCCGTTGTCGCCGAGCCGCTGACGCTGACTGCCACCAGCGCAGGGCTAACGATCACGCTGCAGCTTGATGATCGGCGTGCAGGCGAGCGCCTATTCAGCGCAACAGTGAGCGATAGCACTGGTCCTGTGCAGGCAGAGCGGGTGCGCCTGCGCTTTGAGTCGCTCGATATCACCAGCGGGCAGCAGATCGCCATCTTGGAGCAGCAGCCCGATGGCAGCTATCAGGGCCGCTCTAGCGCAATAAGCCTGATTGGGCGCTGGAAGATCGAGCTACAGGTGCGCCGCCTCAACGTGCCTGATGTAACTGTAGATTGGACTGTGGAGATCATACGCTAATGCTACGTTTCGCTGTTCCCTCCAAAGGATCGCTGGCCGACGACACGTTTCGCTTCCTCGAAAGCTGTGGACTGAAGGTTTCACGGCCTAACCCGCGCCGCTATACGGCGAGCATCAAGACATTGCCTGGTGTTGAGGTGCTGCTCCATCGCGCCCCAGACATCGTCGAGAAGGTCGCCGCTGGCTCGATTGACCTTGGCGTCAGCGGCTTTGATCTGGTCGAGGAGCTAGGCAGCGAGAGCGATGATCTCGTCGTCGCGTTCGATGACCTTGGCTATGGCCGCTGCGAGCTTGTGCTGGCGGTGCCGGATAGCTGGCTCGATGTCACATCATGGCAGGATGTGGCCGATCTGGCGGCGGAGTATGCCCGCAGCGGACGCCAGCTGCGCATTGCGACCAAGTTTCCCAACCTCGTGCGGACATGGTGCATCAAGCATGGCATCAACGTGTACGCCCTCGTTGACTCACAGGGGGCCACCGAGGCCGCGCCAAGCCTGGGCTACGCCGACATCATCGCCGATCTGACGGCCACGGGCACCACGCTGCGCGACAATCATCTTAAGATGATCGACGGCGGCACAATCCTTAAGGCGCAGTCGTGCCTGATCGCCAATCGGCACACGCTGGCCGCCGATCCCAAGAAGCAGGCGCTTGTGCAGACGATTATGGAGCTGATTGAGGCGCGCCGTCGCGCTCGCAGCTTTGTGTCGCTGATCGCCAATGTGCCTGGCAGCAGCATCGAGGACGTGGGCCAGCGCGTGGCCGCCAACACGCTGCTAGCGGGCATGCAGGGGCCAACCATCGCGCCAGTCTGGAGCAAAGACGGCAGCGGCGCAGGCTGGTTCGCCGTCTCAATGATCGTCGAGGAGCAGCAGATGCTAGCGGCGGTGGCGCATCTGCGGGCAATCGGCTCGAACGGCATCAGCGTGCTGCCGGTACACTATGTGTTTGCCGACCGCTCACAGCAGTTTAGCCAGCTGCTGAGCACGCTTTAGCGCCAGCATTGTGCGCCTGCAATCTTATACCAATTCACGGTGGATACGCTGCAATCCATGGCGGTTTGGCGCGCCGCCCCACGCCCTCGGCAGGGTTCAACCCTGCACCCGCTGCAAGGTGAATTGGTATTGACCAAAAGGAGCTTGTGGGCGCATTTTCATGTTGGTTAATGCCAGTTTTTGCACCGTGCGTCACCACGGTTGGGATCATCACAGCTTCTGAAAAATAAAAATATACTCGTGCTTGAAGACATAGAAGCCGCCAACCAAGGCGCGATAGCGCCATAGCTCCTTTTGCGAGCGTTTGCCGGCCGTATCCTCGAAATTTTTCACCACGATGCTCTTCAGGCGCAAGCCATGCTGCTGCACGGCCTGCATCGCCCAAAAGCCCAGCGGCAGCCACTCGCCGCGGGTGTAGGTGTCACCGATCACCAGCACCAGAAAGCGCCCGCGCTCCAGCAACGGCACCACATTCGCCGCCACCTGGCTCAGCCCCTGCAGAAAATGCTCTACCGACGCAGCATTGGACAGATCACGCGGATCGTTGCTGAAGCGGATTATATCGAAGTACGGTGGATGCATCAGCACCAGCTGCGCCGACTGCTGGCCATGCTGTGCCAGCAGCGCCGCCCAGTCAACCGTTGTGCTATCGCCGGTGTGGATGGATGTATGCACCGCGTGGTGATTCGGCTCGGACTGCACGCGGGCGCTGGTCTGCTCCGCCACGGCTGGCTGTAGCTCGACGCCGAGCGCATTGCGGCCAAGGCGGCGGGCCTCGATCAGCGTCGTGCCCGAGCCAGCAAACGTATCGAGCACCCAGTCGCCGCTGCGGGTGTAGCGCTGCATCATCTGGTGGGGAATCTGCGGGATGAAGTTGCCCCAGTAGTCGGCGCTGTGGGTGCCAGAGCGATCACGGCGCTCCTCGATCCACAGGCTATCGGTGATGATATGGGTGTACTCTTTCCAGCGGTTGAGGTTGATATCGTTGATGGTGTTGGTGCGCACAGTCAGCAGGCCGCGCTGAAGCCGCCGCACATAGTAGAGCGCCCGCTCGAGTGTGTGAGCGGCCTCGATCTGCTCCAGGGCATCGAGCACAAATATCGCTTGCACGCTCACTGCGGCAGGCGTAGCGGCGACATGGTGGATCGGCTGGGACGGATCAGCGAGCGCCTGGCGCAACGCCTGCGTCTGCTGCAGCAGCTCGGCGCGGGACTCAACGGCACGGAGTCGATCTAGCACTTGGTGCAATATGCCCCGGTCAAGGTACCAGGCCTCTGCGTGTGTATCAGCCATGAATTCTCCCAAAAGCAGGGGTATAATGCCAACGAAACTTGGCAATGAAAGGATTTGTAGGCATGACGGAACATCCACCGACCATTATGCTGGTTCATGCGCACCCAGACGACGAGGCCATCGGCACCGGCGGGGTGGCGCTGCGCTACGCTGACGAAGGCGTACGCGTCGTGCTCGTCACCTGCACTCGCGGCGAAGAGGGCGAGATCGTCGTCCCCGAGTGGGACACGCCCGAAAATCACGCGCGGCTGGCTGAGATGCGCGATAAAGAGATGGAAGCGGCGCTCAAGGTGCTTAAGATCAACGACTTCCATCAGCTCGGCTACCGCGACTCGGGGATGATCAACACCCCAGCCAACGAGCACCCTGAATCATTTAACAAGGCCGACCTACACACGGCCACTGGGCGCTTGGTCGAGCTTGTGCGCCACTACCGCCCGCAGGTGCTGATCTCCTATAACGAGGAGGGCGGCTATGGGCATCCCGACCACATTATGGCGCATAAAATCACCGTTGGCGCATTTCATGCCGCTGGCGACCCTGAGCAATATCCAGACGTCGGCGAGCCATGGGAGCCAGCCAAGCTCTACTACACGGCGTTCCGCCGCTCGGTCTGGCGTAAGGCGTGGGAGGCGATGCGCGCCCGCGGCGAGAAAACGCCGCTCGATGATCCAGAGTTTGACTTGAGCCGCTACGTCGACGACCCGCGCACCACCACGGCGATCAACATCGCCGCGTATCTGCCACAAAAACTAGAGGCGCTATTGTGCCACAAAACGCAGATAGCACCAACTTGGGGCTTCCTCAACCTGCCCGAAGATCTGCGCGAAGAGCTGCTAACCCACGAAGATTTTGTGCTTGTCGAGAGCCGTGTTCCGCTGTCGGAGCGCGACGGTCTCGAAGATGACCTCCTCACTGGTCTGCGCTAGGCGTGGGAGCTGACTGCAGTTGATCGTTGGCCCACTGCTCGGTGCCGACGATCAACTGGAGCGTCCACTCGCGCAGCTCGGCCTGCTGTGGCGTCAGCGCGCCTAGCCCGTGCTGCACCTGCCGCAAGAGCGTGCGTAGACGCTCGGTGTCTGGGTCCGGCTGCAGCAGCAGCCCGCGCACATCGCTTACACTGGCGATCATGCGGCGCACAGGATGGGCGGGCAGCACCAGCGCCAGCTCCCACTGGCGCACCGCGCCCAAGCTCGCATAGAGGCCCAGCGTGCCTGTGGCCCGCGAGTGGGCGATCAGCGCCTCGGCTGGCGACGGCGGCTGCTGCTGCAAGCGCCAGCGATACTGCGACGCTAGCCCATCAAGCACATCGGCTAGTGCTAGGCCAAGCAACATCTGATCCGCTGCTGTAACGAGCGGCAGGCGGCGAATATCGGCGATCACAGCAACAATTGCGCTGCCGAGCGGCGACATTGGTGCGGCGCGATTCTCTGCGACCGCCCGCAGACCACGCCAGAAGCGCGGCGCGTCCTCCAGCGGCACATGCAGCTCGTGCTCGGTAATATAGCGCAGCCAAGTGACGAGGCCGACCCAGCGCCCAAGCACGGTGCGCTCGACGGCGCTAGCCCACGGCGGCTCGATAAGCAGCGCCTGGCGCGCCGCAGCATCAATCAGGTGCGGATAAAAGCCGCGGTACTCGGCGGCCCAAAGGTTTAGCAAATGTTTCGTTTCAGACATCAGATCCTCATGCTATGCTACGTGTGGTTTTCGTAGCCACACAGAACGAAGGAGTTGCAATGTACGACTTGGCAGTGATCGGCGGTGGCTCAGCCGGCATCACGTTTGGGAAATTCGCACCGAAGTTCGGGGCTAAAGTTGCGATCATCGAAGCGCAGCGTCTCGGCGGCGACTGCACCTGGACTGGCTGCGTGCCAAGCAAGACGCTGATCCACGCTGCCCGCGCGGCCCATACCATCCGCACCGCGCAGCAGTATGGCATCAATGTCGAGATGCCAGTGATCGATTTTGCCGCCGTCACCGCCCATGTGCGCCAGGTGCAGGAGGATGTCTACGCGCATGATGACTCGCCACAGGTGCTACGCGCCGCTGGAGCCGAGGTGCTGCTCGGTCGCGCCCGTTTTATCGATGCCGAGACGCTCGATGTGAGCGGCCAGCGCGTGCGTGCCCGGGCCTATTGTATCGCCACTGGCTCCACACCGCGCATCCCCGACGTACCAGGACTGCGCGAGGCTGGCTTCATCACCAACGAGGAGGTATTCCACCTCGCCGAGCTGCCACAGCGCCTGCTGGTTATCGGCGGCGGGCCAATTGGCTGCGAGCTAGGTCAGGCGCTGGCGCGCTTTGGCGCACAGGTTACGCTGGTGCAATCTGGCGCACGCCTGCTGCCGAAAGATGACCCCGAGATGGGGCCGCTGCTGCGACAGGCCTTTGAGCGCGAGGGCATCACCGTGCAGCTCAACACCAAGGCCAGCAACGTCGAAGTGCGCGCCGACGGCAAGCACGTGACGCTGAGCCATAGCAGCGGCACCACCAGCACAGTGATTGTTGATGAGATCCTCGTCGCTGCAGGCCGCACGCCCACGGTGAGCACGCTGGGCCTCGATGTGGCCGGCGTGCGCTACGATCCCCATAAGGGCATTCAGGTTGACGAGTACCTGCGCACCACGAATCCCAACATCTATGCATGTGGCGATGTGATCGGACGCTACCAGTTCACGCATATGGCCGGCGCAGAGGCGGGCGTTGTTATCCGCAACGCGCTCTTTCCCTTCGCGGCCAAGATGAACTACGATCTGGTGCCGTGGGCGACGTTCACCGACCCCGAGGTGGCCCACGCGGGGTTAAACGAGGACGAGGCGCGCGCCCGCTACGGCTCAGCGCTGAAGGTGTATCGCCTGCCGTGGAGCAGCAATGATCGCGCCCGCACCGAGAGCGACACGCTCGGCCTAACCAAGATTCTCACGGTTGGCCGCAGCGATACGATTGTCGGCGCGCATATCATCGGCGCAGGCGCTGGCGATTTGATCAGCGAGCTTGTCGTGGCGATGGGCGCCGGCTTGGGCATCAGCGCTGTCGCCGGGCCGATTCACGTCTATCCCACCCGCGCGCTCGGCGTGCGCAATGCCGCGCAGCAGGCCGCCGTGCGCACGCTGGAGCAGCCGCTCGTGCAAACGATTCTCAAAGGCTATTTCCGGCTGTTTGGCGCAAAGTAGGTCGTGGCGCACGCAGCAAGCTTGGCCGCTGCGTGCGCTCAGTCTCTCCATCGCAAGACTGAATCAGCTCACCTTCGGAGACCGATGTCAGCTCAGCCTGGATCGGCGATGATCAACGCAGCACTTTTTATTGCATGTGAGGATGTTGATCATGACCGATACAGCCCCAGCATTAATCCACGCCGATAGCCTGCCCGCTATCCCAGGATTAATCTTCCGTCACTTTACGTTCGCCGATATTCCGGCCATGGCTGATGTGTTCAACGCCTGCGGCCGCGCCGATGGCAACAACTGGTTCATTACCGCCGAGCAGCTGCATCAGCAGTACAGCCATCTCGGCCATAGCGATGTCGAGCAGGATATTCTCGTCGCCGCCATCGGCCAGCAGCTCATTGGCTATGGCCGCATTCAATGGTCGGATCAGAGCGATGGCCTGCGCAACTACTTTCACTTTATGCATGTGCTGCCACAGTGGCGCGGCCAAGGTATCGAGCTGGCTGCGCTCAGCTTCTTTGAGCAGCGCGCCCAAACCATCAACGCCGAGCAACCCAGCGCAAACAAGCCGGTGCTCAGCACAATCTGCGATGGTGTCAAAGTCGAGCTACAGCAGTTTCTTGTAGCACAGGGCTATCGGCCCATTCGCTACGGTTACGATATGGTGCGCGACCTTGGCCAGCCTATCGCCGAGCTGCCGCTGCCGCCAGGTATCGAGGTGCGCCCGGCCAAGCCCGAGCACTACCGCCAAATCTGGGAGGCCGATGTCGAGGCTTTCCGCGACCACTGGGGCTTCCACGAGCCAAACGAGGCCGACTACACCCAGTGGCTCAACGGTGGCCTCTTCCAGCCCGAGCTGTGGCAGATCGCATGGCAGGGCGATCAGGTCGTCGGCATGATCCAGAACTTTATCAATCACGCCGAGAACGCGGAGTTCAAGCGCCAGCGCGGCTACACCGAGGGCATCAGCGTGCGGCGCGCCTGGCGACGGCAAGGCATCGCCTCGGCGTTGCTGCACCGCAGCATGCGCATGCACAAGGAGCTAGGCATGACCGAGGCCGCACTCGGCGTCGATGCCCAAAACCCCAACGGTGCGCTGAGCGTCTACCAGCAGGCTGGCTTTGTGGTCGAGCGTGAGACCTTGACCTACCGCAAAGACTTAATCTAAAACGTCACTAGCGCAATTCGCGCCTCTAGCGCCTGGCGGGCAGCCGCATCTGCTGTCCGCCAGGCGCTTAATAAGCTGAGCTGGCGCTGCACAAGATAGGCGTTCTCAAATGCCAGCGTCGCCTCGGCCAGACTACGCAGCGCACGCCGTTGCGCCACACCGGTTGGCAGCAAGTAGCACCACTCACGCCGACACAGCTGATCCAGCGCCTCTGGCAGCTCCAGCCACTCGTCGTTTATATGCTCGCGATATAGCACGAGGCAGGTGTGCTTATCCGGCACATACACCGGCGCACTGAGGGCGATCCGTGCAGTAGCGATGCGCAGCGCCACGCCAACCAAATCCTTTGTGCTTGGCTCCGCAGCGTGGCCAGCCTGGCGCACTGTGCGCCGCTCGTAGCCCAAAAACTCGGCCTGTGGATCAGGTGGTAGCAGCGGATAGTGCAGCGGCAGCTCTTGCCCACGCAGATAGGCCATCATCCGCACTGCAAAGTCAACCACATGCGTTTGATAGAGCTCGAATCCAATCATCGGCACATGCGGGCGGTAGTCCGGCCCATAGAGCAGCTGTGAGCGCAGCAGCCAGTTCACCGCCGGGCGCTGAGCGATCTCATCACAGTTCGGCAGCCAGAAATCCAGCTCCCACGGACAGCCCAGGCACCAGACGTTGATAATCTGCTCAAAGCGCGTATACTCCGCCTCGTTCAGCCGCTTGTGCAGCAGCAGCGTCAGGTCGATATCGCTGCCTGTCACTGCCTGGCCAACAGCGAAGCTGCCCTCTAGGTAGTAGGAGTGCACGAGGCCAGGCTGAGTCAGCTCCAGCAGCTCCACCAGCCCCCGCAGACTGGCATCGAGCTGAACATTACCAGTTGAAAATAGTAGCTCTAGCTGCATCTAACGCTCCAGCGATAATGGGCGCAGGTAGCCGTTGACCGCCACTGTCGGCCAGACAGGATCGACGGTCAGAATCTCCACGCCTTGATCGGTGACGAGTATCGTGTCCTCAAGTTTGAAACCAGGCAGGCTCGGATTCCAGGCCAGCGCCATATTGGCGGCGATCTGCGCCTGCACGTCTGGGCGCGCCACCACCTCGCGCGAGAGATAGCCTGTGCTGCCGCCTTGGTGCAGGCGCTGCTCCGCGCCAGCATGCCCATGATCAGCATAGGCCCGCGTGATCGCCGCCAGCACGTCCGCCAGCGTCGCCCCTGGTCGCGAGGCGGCCCAGGCGGCCTGCTCTACCTGCGCCACTGTATCGAATATGTGCTGCTCGTCTGCGCTCAGCGGGCGAAAGTGGACAAAGCGCGTCATGTTGACGTACAGCCCGCGCCAGCGCCCGCACACTACCAGCATCGCGCGCCCACCTAGACCTGTTGTTGTTGGCGGCGTGTGGCCGTAGCGCACCAAGCGCGCCTCGCTGCCAGCAAGCACCAGCGCTGGCTCGATGCCCCGCGCCCACAGCGCCGCCGCCGCCGCACCAGCTAGCTCCTGCTCGGTCCACGCGCTCCGTGCGGCAACCAGCGTCTCGGTCACCGCTGCCGCCGCCGCTGCACCAGCTCGTCGATAGCGCTCGATCTCCACTGGGTAGAGTCGCCGCTTGGCCGCCACCAGCGCCGCAGGCAGCGCAACCTCGGCGTCGCTCGGTCGATCCGAGGCGATTGGGCCTTGCACCCGCGCCTGCAGCCAGCGCTCCTGCTGCTCTGGGTGCTGCCATGGCACAGCGTGCACACGAAAAGCCGTCGGCAGTTCCTCGGTCTCAAGGCGCTCGGCCTCAATCGTGTCGGTCAGAATCCAAGACTCATCAGGTGTTACCAGCACCTCGGCCACGCCGGTCTCTGCCGCCAGCAGCACCACATTCGAAGCACCGTCGGTGGCCCAGCTAAACCAGTCAACGCCGCGCAGGCGCAGCGCGCCAAGCTGTTCCGCCGCTAGAATCGAGCGCATAAACGTGAGCTTTTGATCAAGTGCTGTCACAAGTAATTCCTCGCTGTGCTAAAGTACAAGCGGTACGAATCCAGTGTTGAAGGAGTAATGCATGAGCAACAAACAGCGCATCCTCGTGACTGGCGCAAGCGGTCGCACCGGCGGTCTCGTTGTTGATCGGCTGCTGGCGCGCCCCGACGACTTCACGGTACGGGTCTTGGTGCGGATGCAGGATCAGGCCCAAGCGTGGGAGCAGCGTGGCGTCGAGGCGGCGCTTGGCGATGTGCGCGACACAGCCACCAGCTGGGCCGACAGCGCGCTGCGCGATGTTGATATCGTGATCAGCACCATGGGCGGCGCGCCGTTTCGCGCCAACAATCTGTGGCGCGTCGACTACGAGGGCACGCAGCGCCTCATCGCCGCTGCCAAGGTCGCTGGCGTCGATCACTATGTTTTTGTCTCGACCATGGGCCTGCGCCGCCACCGCACGCTGCGCCATCCGCTCAGCGTGCTGTTCTATCCCAAGCTGCTGGCCGAGGACGTCGTTCGTCGCTCTGGCCTCGATTATACAATTATTCGCCCCGGCGGGCTGGTCGAGAATGCCGACAGCGGCATGCGCAACACCCGCGAGCAGGTCGCCGATGCCTGCATTGCTGCGCTTGATCGGCCAGAGGTGCGCAATCATACCTGGGAGATGAGCGCTGATCGCCGCAGTGAATCAGGCGCAGACCCGATATTCGGCGTTGCGATCGACCCCGATAATCCCTAGGAATCCGCTCCTCACGTATGCCACAGATCGCCTTTGTCTGTGCTATACTCTGTATGTTATGTCAAAGGAGGCCCCATGCCCAAGTCAGACTCCGCTCAGCTTCCCGCTCCTCCACGTCCTGTGCTGCGCGGCTGGTTCCATGCCGTCGCCGCTGTCGCCGCTGTGGTGGTGACGATTTTGCTGCTGCGCTCCACCGCAGCCGAGTCCAGCCGCGTGATCGCGGTGCTCGTGTTTTGCCTCAGCACGGTTTTGCTCTACGCCGTCAGCGCCACCTACCATATTGGGCGCTGGAGTCCGCGGGTGCGACGTGTGCTGCGCTCATTCGATCACGCTAATATTTTTGTGATGATCGCTGGCACCTACACGCCGTTCTGTGTTGTGCTGCTCGCCGATGGTATCGGCCCAGCTATCTTAATCACGCTGTGGTCGCTGGCGGTTATCGGCATGGTTCTGAAGCTGAGCTGGCCCGGCATTCCGCGCATGCTCTCAACGGGCATCTATATCGCCATGGGCTGGATCGGCCTGCTGGCGATGCCGCAGCTGGTTAGCCGCCTGCCTGCCGGCGGCATCACCCTGCTGATCGTTGGCGGTGTGCTCTACACCGTCGGTGGCATCGTCTATGCCCTGCGCAAGCCCAACCTGCTGCCGCGCTTCTTTGGCTTCCATGAGCTGTTTCATGTGCTCGGCATCGCCGCCCACGTGGCCTTCTTGATCACCGTGTGGCTCTGGGTGCTGCCCTACGGCCTAAGCTAACGCGTGCGCCGCCATCACCGCAAGCGCAAAGCGGTATGGTATAATAAAATCCCGGTTTGGTCATCCAGGCCGGGCTTTTTGTTTTAACCACAGCGGCGCTGCCGCGCAAGGAGCATAGAACATGACCCGTTATATCTTTGTCACTGGTGGCGTCGCGTCGTCGGTGGGGAAAGGCATCACCGTGGCGTCGCTGGGCCGCCTGCTGAAGAGTCGCGGCATCTCCGTCTCCATCCAGAAGCTCGATCCGTACATCAATGTCGATCCGGGCACCATGTCGCCCTACCAGCACGGCGAGGTCTTTGTCACCGAGGACGGTGCCGAGACCGACCTCGACCTCGGCCACTACGAGCGCTTTATCGACGAGAATCTGGCCCGCTTCAACAATATCACCACCGGCCAGATCTATTCATCGGTCATCCAGAAGGAGCGCCGCGGCGATTTCCTCGGCGGCACCATCCAGGTCATTCCCCACATCACCAACGAGATCAAAAGCCGCGTCGCTTATGTCGCCAAAAGCACCGGTGCCGATGTCGTCATCGTTGAGATCGGCGGCACCGTCGGCGATATCGAGAGCCTGCCCTTCCTTGAGGCCATCCGCCAGATGCGCAAAGACGTGGGCCGCGAAAATGTGATGTACATCCACGTCACGCTGCTGCCCTACCTCCAGGCCAGCGGCGAGCTGAAGACCAAGCCCACCCAGCACTCGATCGCCGAGCTGCGCCGCGTCGGTATCTCCGCCGATGTCGTGCTCTGCCGCTCCGATCTGCCGGTCGACGATGAGATCCGCGAGAAGATCGCGCTCTTTGGCGATCTGCCCACCGAGGCCGTCGTCGCCCTGCCCACCGTCGATACCATTTATGAGGTGCCGCTGGTGCTGGAGGACGCGGGCCTCGGCGATCTCATCGTCGAGAAGCTCGGCCTCAGTGCGCACCAGCCCGAGCTGGCAGGCTGGGCACAGCTCATCGCCCAGATCAAGCAGCCCAAGAAGCGCGTGCCCATCGCGATCGTCGGCAAGTATGTCGAGCTGCGCGACGCCTACATGAGCGTCGCCGAGGCCCTGCGCCACGCCGCCTGGTCCCAAGGCATCGAGGCCGATATCCACTGGGTCTCCTCCGAGGAGCTAGAGGCCAGCGATCCGCAGCAGCTACTGCACACGGTGCAGGGCATTGTGGTGCCCGGCGGCTTTGGCTACCGCGGCGTCGAGGGCAAGGTCAAGGCCGCCCGCTTCGCCCGCGAGAACGGCATCCCGTACCTCGGCCTGTGCCTGGGCATGCAGTGCGCCACCATCGAGTTCGCCCGCTTCGCCCTCCAGTCCAACGAGGCCAACTCGACCGAGTTCAACCCCAACACCAAGCATCCGGTGATCGACTTTATGCCCGATCAGCTCGACATCACCGATAAGGGCGGCACGATGCGCCTCGGCGTGTATCCGTGCATCCTCGTGCCCGGCACAAAGGCCGCCGCCGCCTACGGCCGCGAGCTAGCCCTTGAGCGCCATCGCCATCGCTTTGAGTTCAACAACAAGTATCGCAAGCAGCTCGAGGCCGCCGGCCTGATCATCAGCGGCCACTCGCCGGACGGTCGCCTGGTCGAGATCATCGAGCTACGTGATCATCCGTGGTTCGTCGCCTCGCAGTTCCATCCCGAGTTCAAGTCGCGCCCCAACGCGCCACACCCGCTCTTCCGCGACTTCATCAACGCCGCTGTCACCACCATTCGGCCTGGCGATCAGCAGCCGCTCCCGCTGGTCGAGGAAGAGAGCATGGCCTCGTAGATCTACCGGGCACAGCTTCGCTCACGGTGGCGACTATGCGCTCAAGTGTCAATTGTTTTGTGAATGCTGCGCCAGTGGTTTAACCAACCCTGGCGCAGCGCACACGGCTCCGTTGCTCGCCCGCTCGCCCATTTACTCTAGGCTGCGTGCCAGCACCCCACCACCGCCGTGCGATGGCGTGAGCAGTGCGTTAATCGCGCTACCCTGCGCTTGACGCTGACTGCGGATCAATCCATACACAGCCTGCTTAACCACAGCGCAGTGGTTCAAACAAGCACGCCAACCCCACCGCGCCGCACGATGTTGTGCACACAACTCGTAGCTCATGGCCTAGAAATTGCTTACACTTAACCATGGGTGGTACAACCGTATGTTGACAAAACAAAGACCAGTGTGAAAAGATCTTAACCAAATCTCATCAAATTAACCTAGACTAAACCTCTACTACTTGCTATAATCTAGGCTGGAAATGTGAAACATCGAGCACCCTTCTCTCCACCCAAAACTCTTTCTTGTATTAGCGGCTAGTCAGAGCCACAGGCCAAGCAGCCCTGCCCCCCAAGTTTGCGGGCGCTCTCTCACCGCGCAGTCAATGACGATTGCTAGGAGGCGAGCATGATCACCCCACGGCTACAGTCCTTACTGGAGCATGCCATCGACACGCCACTTAAGCTGCATTGTTTAATGCTGTTTACGCAGCGTACCTTGCAGTCAGCCACCGCTCCGCAGATAGGCATGCGCCTTTCGCGGGATCGCTGGAGCGTTCAAGAAGCCTTGGACGACCTTGTGGCCCACAGCATCTTGCATGTGTCACAGCGTAACGGCGAACCAACCTACGAATATAGCCCAGCCAAAAATTTGGCCGAGCTACTCAAGCATCTCACGAAAGTCTACGAAGACCCACTGAGCCGCGTCGAGCTATACGAGCAGCTCCGAGAGCTAGCGTCCTATGCGCCCTACCGCGCCGATTTCACCCGCCTCATGCCAGTCTAGCGTCACTGCGCGATCACGCAAAAAATACAGGCTCCACCACTGAAGGCGGAGCCTGTGATGCTTACAGCGAAATAGCTTACTCGGCTGGCTGTAGCTCGCCGAGTAGCACCTCGGCCTCGGTGCTCGGCTCTGGCGCGCCAACCTCATCGTGATCTGGTATCAGCGTCTCGGCGTCGCGCACGGCCTTGAACAAGTACCCGCCAAGCCCCACACCGATGCCGACCACGCCCGAGATCACCATCATCAGCGCGATGCCAGCCCCCGGCCCCGTACCAACCCAGGAGCCAAAGACACCCGCCCACGCGCCATCGGCAGCTAGGCGCGGCTCAAACACGTAGTCGGCTAACGGCCCGACAGCAATGATCGCCAGCGGGCTGGAGATCTGCGCAATCAGCCGCCGCACCGAGAACACGCGACCTTGCACATCCGGCGGCACCTTGGCCTGCCAAATCGCCTGATTCGAGCCGTTCAGCACCGGCAGCACGAACATGGTGCCAAACGCCGCCGCCGCCCACACCGCAGTGGTCTGGCCTAGCCCCATCACCACACCACCAAAGAAGCTCGTCAGCATCATGCCAATCAGCACGCCGTGCACCTTGCGTTTTGGCCCGCCCCAGACGCTCAGCAGCAGTCCGCCAATCAGGCCACCGATGCCAAAGGCCGACTGCACGGTGCCCATCGCCTCGGCGCTGCTGTTCGTGCGCGCCAGGATCATTGGATTGAGCAGCGTGAACTGAAACGCACCAGCGAGATTAACTGCAAAAAACACTAGCTGCAGGCCAAGCAGACTTGGCCGCGCCAGAATATAGCGAAAGCCGTAGCCCGCCTCACTGAGCAGCGAGCCACTGCCAGCTGCGCCAGCGCTGCTGCGCTTCGGCTGCGGGATGGGCACAACCAGCAGCGAGCCAATCGCTGCCGAAAACGTCACAATATCAATGATTAAAATGGGCGTAATATGGCCGTTGAACGCCGCTAGCAGCACACCGGCGATCACCGGAGCCAGAATGCCAGACCCAGCCTCGGCCATCGAGATCATGCCGTTGGCGCGGCCATAATGCTTTTTCGGCAGCATGGTCGAGATTGCGGCCGAGTAGGCAGGCCACTGAAAGGCCTGAAAGACACTCGCAAACGCCCCCAGCACATACAGGTGCCAAATCTGCAGCACACTCATCGAGTAGAGGATAAAAATGATGATGGTGGACATGCCTGTCGCGAGATCGCTGAGCATCATCACCAGCTTGCGATTCCAGCGGTCTACCAGCGCACCAGCGAAAGGACTCACAATAATGGCCGGTGCGAAGCCGAAAAAGCCCATCATCGCCAGCGCCGTCGCTTTGCCGGTAAGCTGCCAAGCCCAGAAGGTCAGCGCAAACATTGTCATTGCGCTGCCTACCAGCGAGATCAGCTGGCCAACCCAGATGATCGTAAAGCCCGGCATGCCCCAGTTGCGCTGCTCGCCAGAGCCAGGTGCTTGCCCCCCAGATTCAGGTACAGTGTACACCCGGTGCTCCTTTCATTTATTGCCAACTTCAATAAAAATACTATAAATCAATCTGCTAATAAATGTCAATATGATTGCTATTATATAGCAATGCTATTAGTTCGCGGTGGATCCACCGCATGGACAGGCGGTTTAGGGCGCAGCCCCACGCTCCCGGCTGAGTTGCACCCTGCACCTGCTCAACAGTGCATTGGGAGGAGTTTGCGTGGCTACTTCAGTATAACGATATATGCATACATTAATATCAGTCACAAGGCTGAAAGCGTTTAGCAACGTGTAATATTTCAACAAGCTAGCTGTAAGAAGGGGCGGGCATACTAAAGGCACGAATTATTAACGGAGGAGCTGATACATGATTAAACGGCTTTTGCGCCAGCCACTGGCTTGGATTGCAGGTATTGTTGTTATCGCCCTCGGCGCGTATCTAGCCTTTGGTGTCTTTGGCATTCAAGCGCTCTTTATCGATAAAGAAGTCAACGAGGATTTCCCGGTAGCGCAGGCTGCCGCCGCTCCAGCTGCCGCGCCGACCGCCGCGCCAGAACCGACCGCTGTGCCTGCGACAGCGCAATCTGCGCCGAGCAACACCACTAGCACCGAGCAGCCAGCCGCGCCAACCAGCGTTCCGGAGCCAACCAGCGTGCCAACGCCAAGCGGCCCTGTGCTCGTTAGCCAAGGCCAGTTCCATGCCGTGGCCCACGCTGGCAGCGGCGATGCGCTGATTTACCAGCAGCCCGATGGCACGTATGTGCTGCGCTTAGAAAACCTCGACGTGGAAAATGGCCCAGACCTGTATGTGTACGCCGCTGCCGTCGCCGACGCCAACGATGCCGACAGTATTGTGAGCGCCGGCTTCATCAACGTGGGCCAGCTTAAAGGCAACAAGGGCAATCAAACCTACACGCTGCCTACCGACTTCGATCCAGCAGTTCATCGCGCGATCAGCATCTGGTGTCAGCGCTTCACTGTCAATTTTGCCACGGCTCCCTTACAATAAGCGGCATCCACTACCTACAGGAGGCAGCAATGACGACGATCTTAATAGTTGACGATGAGCCAAACATTCGCGAAGTGGTCGGTCTCTACTTGCGCCGTGAAGGCCACACCGTGATTGAGGCCAGCGATGGCGAGATGGCGATCCGCCTGGCGCGCCAAAACACGCCCGATCTCGTCGTGCTGGACCTGATGCTGCCGAAAATTCCTGGCCTTGAGGTGTGCCGCCGCTTGCAGAGCGAGCGGCGCACTCCAATTATTATGCTAACTGCAAAAACCGAGGAAAACGACCGCATTATTGGCCTAGGCGTGGGAGCCGACGACTACGTCATCAAGCCATTTAGCCCGCGCGAGCTTGTCGCCCGTGTCGAGGCTGTGCTGCGCCGTGTCGCCCCACAGCCCGATGCGCCGCTGCCTGACGAGCGCGCAATCGAGCTAGATGGTCTGCGCATTGACCCGCGCACTCGTGAGGTTACGGTCAACGCCGCGCCGGTCATGCTCACAGCGCGCGAGTTCGACCTGCTCGCCTTTCTAGCGCGCAATCGCGAGCGTGTGTTCACCCGCGATCAGCTGATGGAGCTTGTCTGGGGCTATATGTTTGCCGCCGACACCAGCACGGTGACGGTGCACATTCGCCGCCTGCGCGAAAAGATCGAGGCCGATCCGTCGCAGCCACGCTATCTGCAGACCGTGTGGGGCGTCGGCTATAAGTTTACCGGGGGCGAGCGATGATCGCAGTCGGACGTCGCGTCGGAACCATGGGGCTGCTTGTGCTGACTGCGCTGTGTATGACGCTGCTGCTTGGGCATTTTATTTTAGGTATTCCGGCCCAAGACCTCGGCGTCATCGCCATGCTATTCGGATCACTAGGCAGCGTAGCTGGTGCGGTGGCACTGTTTGTCGTGCAGCCAGCCATCCTCTATCGGCTTGGCAGCCTGCGCACACAGATCATCGTTGTCGTAACACTCGGCGGCCTGCTGGTCGCAGCGCTACTGCAGGGTGCGGGGCAGGCGATGTTTATCAACACCGAGCATGATCTGCCACTCCTGCTCCTGCTGCTCAACTTTATGCTTGTGCTGGCAATCGGCTTTGGCATCACCTTGGCCAACATCGTAGTCAAGCGGCTCAACACCGTGCGCCATGGCGCGGAGCAGCTTGCTGGCGGCAACCTCAACATTCGTCTGCCGCTGGAGGGCAACGACGAAGTGACCGCACTCGCCAACGACTTCAACCGCATGGCCGACGCGCTTGCCCAGTCCGCTCAGCGCCAGCGTGACCTTGAGCGCGCCCGCCGCGACCTTGTGGCCGCCGTCTCCCACGATCTACGCACGCCGCTCACTGCGGTGCGGGCCATGATCGAAGCGCTCGCCGACGATGTTGTACAGGACGAGGCAACGCGCACACGCTACCTTGAGTCGGCGCGCGCCCAGCTTGAGAACTTGAGCACGCTCGTCGATGACCTTTTCGAAATTGCCCAGCTCGACGCCGGCGTGCTGCAGATCGAGCTTGAGCGCGCCTCGCTGCACGACCTCATCTCCGACACGCTGAGCAATCTGCAGCCCCATGCTGCGCGCCATGGCGTGCGCCTGATTGGCGAGGTGGCCCCAGATGTCGATCTCGTGCTGATGAATCCACCCAAAATGCAGCGCGTGCTCTACAATCTGATCGGCAACGCCCTGCGTCACACCCCAGCCGACGGGACAATTCGGCTGCGCGTCCTAGCCGAGGGCAACGAGGTGCAGGTTGAGGTTGTTGACGAGGGTGAGGGCATCGCCAGCGAAGATCTGCCCTACATTTTCGAGCGCACCTACCGCGGTGAAAAATCGCGCTCACGCGACTATGGTGGAGCCGGGCTAGGGCTGGCCATTGTGCGCGGACTTGTAGAGGCCCATGGCGGGCGCGTCTGGGCCGAGAACTACACCGATGGGGCGCGCTTCACATTTACACTTCAGCGCGCCCGCCACTAAATCAATTTAGCCTTGAAGCGACTGCCGCAGCAGCTGCTCTATTTCGCTCGATGGCTCAACGACGGCGGCCGCACAGTAGCGGCTGCCTATCAGATACGCCTCGCTGCGGCGGCCCTGGCGTAGCGCCAGCTGCATGGCCTTGATAACCGCAGGCTCGAAGACCGGCTGCACCGCGATAGCGCAGGCGTAGGCATCGGCGGCATCGTCGAGCGCGCCCTGCTCCAGCGCATGATCGCCCAGCCGCACCCACAGCTCAGCGCCACGCCGCGCAACAGCATCGCGCTCGCCAAGCACCCAGGGATAGTCATCAAAACCTGGTAGCAGCTCGCCGCGCGCCAGCGCTGCCGCCTGACGCACGCGCTCCAGATCACTGCTTGTCACCGCTGTTTGCAGCACAAAGTCCAGATCAATGCCCATCCCCAGACGCTTCAGATCAAGGCGGTAGCAGCGTGTGCGCAGCACAATCGACTGTGGTGGCAGCACACTGCGCACCTTTTGCAGCAGCTTACGAAACGCATCAGACTTGCCCTCGTCATCAAGGCTCCAGATCTTCTCGATCAACTCATAGCGATCACGGCCGCGCTCACCTGCGAGCACAAGCAGGGTCAGCAGCAAAAAGCCTTTTTCAGGCAGCTTCATCTCCTGGCCACCGATGAGAATACATGGCCTGCCTAGCAGCTGGATCTGATTGCTTGCTGGACGACCAAGAGGCTCGAGCACAGGCCGACCAAGCAGCCGCGCTGCAAACGCTGAATGCCACTGTGTAGCGGCCACTTCCAACAACGACCGCTGTTCAGCCAGCAGCGCTATCAACCAGTCAGGTGGCTGCATCATACTGTAGCACGCAACAAAGCGCTCCCATGCCGCTGCGGCAGATTGCACTTCTCCAATGTGGAGCGCGATGACGGCTAGCAGCAGCGCGCCTGTCGCACCAGCTGCCGGATCGGCCGCGCTGGCTAGCGGCATCAGCAGCTTAGCGCTGGTGCTAAAGTCAAACAGCCCTAAGCGCCAGCACACCAACGCACGGGCAATGCCCAGCCAAACATCCTGTGCCGACAGCTTCAGCGCGGCAAGATCGACCAGCGTCAGCAGCTCCGACCAATCGTAGACTGCTCCGTGCCAAGCTGCCAGCGCCTCAAGCGCCAAGAGCTGACTCTGCTCTGACCACTGGCTATGTTGCGCCGCCATCTGAGCTGCCTTACGGTAGCGCGCAGCGGCAATCGCCCACTCCTGTTGACACAAAGCGGTATCGCCCAACAGCCATGCGGCGGCTATCGCTGCATGCTCATCAACTGTCTGCGACTGCGTGCACACATAGGCCTGAATTGCGAGCCGCTGAGCCAGCTCAAGCTGCTGCGCCTTGAGCGCCAACCGAGCGCGGAGGATTAACTCATCGGCAGCGCTACGCGGCTGCGCCGCCGACCACGCGCCGCTCGCCTCGGCAACACAACGCTCGCCCACGTGATCCTGCTGCACAATAGGCGGCATCAGATCCAGCACGCCAAGCTGCTCGAGCATGGAGGAAGGCAGCCGCAGCTCCTGCAGCAAGCGCATAGCTTGCTGCAGCGCCGCCGGGTCACTGCTGGGATGCCGCAGCCCGGCCAGCAGCTCAGCGGCCTGCGCAAAGTCCTCAGTTGCCAGCAGGCCCCGCAGCAGCAGCCCAGACAGCGGCGGCGAGCACAGCGACGCTGGTAAGCTGTGAATGAGATCAATTAACTCGGGATACGCGGCGGGATAGCACAAATCAGCGCCGTACTCCTCTAGCACGCGCGCCAGCAGCGACCATTGTTCTAAAAAGTGGGCCAGCTGACATGCCTCACGCGTGCGACTCTGCTGCGCATACCACCAGCACAGCTGCGCGATCCGCTGCTCTTCAACCAAGCCCGCCTGCATAATTTGTTCACGGAAATACAGCCGTAAGACCGGCAGAAACTGTCCGGCGTGCTCGCTGATCAGGCCGAGCCGACACCAGCTATTAAAGACCTGCAGGCCATCGCGGACGCCAGTGATGCAGGCAGTCGTGGCGGCATCAAGTTTGGGAGCAACCGCCGCTAAGGCCAGTGTTGACGGCTCGACCGTAGTGAGCTGAGCGCATGTCGCAGCGACTAAGCTGGCGATTTCAGCTGGTGCTGGCGGCCAGTCGGACTGGCAGCACAGCGCCACACACGCAGCCCAGCCACCGGTGTACTCGAGCAGCTCCTGAGCCTGCGGAACATCTAGCTGTGTGCCCTGATACGCCTCCCAGAGCTGCATGCACTCGATCATGCTAAAGCGCAGCTGAGCCGCTTCAACAATACGCAGCAGGCCATCTGTAAACAGCCATGTGTGCCGCGGCAGCTCAGGCTGAGCCAGCGTTGTACACACAATCGTCAACATGGGATTCGAGAGCGCCGCATCGAGCCAGGCTTGGACAAATGGGAGGGGTGTATGCTGTGAATCAAGGAAACAGTGCAGGTCGTCAATAGCGAGGAGGGTTGGTTCAGTGATTGCAGCCAGCGTTTCGGCTAGGTTGATGATACGCAGCTCATGCTGTAGCACAGAGTGATAAATCTGCCAGGCAGCGTCCGGATGCTGCGCCTTCATGTTCAAGGTAAACACAGGCTGCTCGCTTGCAGCACAGACAGAGTGCAGCAGCAGCGTCTTACCAGAGCCAGGCATACCAACAATCAAGATTAATCGTGGTGCACTGGCGCGGCCAAGATGAAGGCGATCAACAATCCACGAACGCTGAAGCAAACATTCAGATAGAACGTCCATTTCTCCTTCTTCTTTGCTTTATTTACTTCTACCAATAGATTAGGCGCGCATCATACCACATTTGTCCTATTGTGCAAATAGGACTGGACTAATAGTCATATAGGACCTATTTCATAACAGACTATCATTTAACCTTCACTTTTATCGTTCCAAGGAGCATGCTACAATTAAAAACGTTTGACTGTTAGCCCAATGCACGTTCGCTCTACGGCCTAGCGAGTCGAGGGGCACACCCTGCCAGGGCTTGAGGCTGCGGCCCAAACCCGCTTATAAGGGCAAGCAATGCCTCAAACGATGTTTATGGCTGGCTTTCCACTATAAGTTGGTTGTGCAAACAGCGCAATTTGGACAAACTGGTTTGCCCCGCTGAAGAACTTGTAACTTAGTTGAAGAGATGTTGAAGCGATTAACGTTAATCATGCTGCTGCTTGTGCTGGTTGGCTGTGAAACCACCGGCGAACCACAGCCAAGTGTTGCCCCAACCATTACTGCTGAGCCGCTTTCGCCGGCGCAGCTACTTGATCGTGCCGTTCAGCAGCAGAATGTTGGCCAGTATGATCAAGCGGCTGGCGAGTATCAGCAGGTGATCGCACAATACCCCAGCTCACCAGAGGCCCGCATTGCCAAGTTTGGTCTAGCCCACAGCGCATTTCTGCGCCAGGATTGGGCCGCTGCCCGCTCGCTGCTAGAAAGCTTTGTCAACGCTGGCGGCGATGATCTATGGTACCAGCGTGCGCTCTTTCTGCTGGCGCGCGTGGCCGAGACGCAAGGTGATCACGCCGGGGCAGTCGAGGCCTACCGCCGCTACATCAACACAGCTGGCCCGCTCACTGGCTACGCCGCTATTCGGCAAGCTGCACAGCTCAAAGAGCTAGGCCAGCTCGATGCTGCGGTGCAAGCCTTCGAGGCCGGCGGCGCTGCGCCCATCGCTGCTACGCAGCGGGTTAGCGCCTACCAGAGCGCGATCGACCAGCACCTGGCGAACAACCAGACTGCGGCTGCGCTGGCCGACATTGAGGCCATGCTGACGTTTATCCGCTCGCCAGAGTTCCGCCCCTCTGTGCTAGCCGATGCCGCTGCCAAAGCACGCTCGCTCGGCTTCGATGAGCGCGCCATTCCCTGGCTCCGCGAGATTGTCGAGCAATGGCCACATGCGCCCGAGGCCCCACAGGCGCTCGCCGACCTGCTGAGCATGGGACAAAGCGTTGATTTCTATCGCCAAGGCGAGATTACCTTTATTCACGGACAGTGGGCCGATGCCGTCAGCGCCTTTGATCAAGCCTTAGCTGGCGAGCTTAGCCCTGAGCAGCGCGGCGAGGCCCGCCGGAAGCGGGCGCTGGCGATTCGCGAGCAGGGCGACTTTATTACCGCCGAGGCGCTGCTGACACAGCTCGCCGATGAGCAACCCGACACAGATCTCGGGCGTCAAGCGCGCCTTGATGCTATTCAGACCTACGGCCAAGCTGGCGATCGCCAAGGCGCGCTTGATCTGTACCGGGCCTTCGCCAGCACATACCCTGACGATCCGCTGGCTCCCGAAGCACTGCGCCGCGTTGTTGAGATCACCTCGTGGAGTGGCGATCCGGCGGCGATCATCGCCGCTCAGCGCGAGCTAGGACTGCGCTATCCCTGGAGCAATCCCGGCCAGTCGGCGCTCCACGAGGCTGCGTGGTATGCCTTCCAACAGGGGCAGTTCGAGCAAGCGCTCAGCGACTGGCGCACCCTTGGCGACACCAACCGTGGCCTGCCACAGGCGCAGGGCTACTACTGGGCCGGGCGCACTGCGATTAACCTTGGTGATCAAGCAGAGGGGCGGCGGCTGCTGGAGGCCGCCTATCACGCTGCGCCAAATAGCTACTACGCTGCCCGCGTGGCTGACCTGCTGGGGATCGAAGAAACCGCTAGCTTGCCACTTGGCGCAGGCATCGATCCAGAGGCCGAGGCCGAGGGCCAGGTATGGATTGCTGCATGGGCCAGCACAACCATCACCGACAGCCAGCAGCTGGCGGTTGATCCATTCAGCGAGCGCGCCCTCGAGCTAAGCTTCGTTGATATGCCCACCGAGGCGCTGGCCGAGTGGAATGCAGCGCGTGATGCAGCAGGCGATAATCCATATGCCCTCTACACCGTCGCGCTAGCCGCCGCGCGGGCCAATGCACCCTACGCGGCCGTACAAACAGCACGACGCTTAGTTGAGCTTGCACCAGCCGATGCGCCTGAGCCACCAATCGCTGTGCGCCAGATGCTCTATCCAACACCGTACCCAACCGCTGTGATCAATCAGTCGGCGAACTTCGAGCTAGACCCACGGGTGCTCTATGCGCTGATGCGCCAGGAGAGCATCTTCAATCCCGATGCGACCTCGTGGGTTGGCGCACGTGGTTTAGCACAAGTCATGCCCACCACTGGTGAGGGCATCGCCCAAAATCTTGGCGTGCAAGATTTTCACCCCGACGACCTGTATCAGCCGGTGATCTCAATTCGCTTTGGAGCCTTTTATATTGCCGCCCAGATCGAGCGCATGAACGGCAGCATTCAAGGTGGGCTGGCCGCCTACAACGGCGGCCCAGGCAATGCCGAGCGCTGGGCCAATGGCACGGTGGTTCAAGACCCTGATCAATTCTTAGCAACGATCGACTACCCAGAGACACAGCACTACGTCGAAGTAGTCTATGCCAACTATGGAGCCTATCGTCGCCTATACCGACGCTAAACTATGACCAACGACACACTCACTGCGCAAGCCAGCGCCATCTTCGCTCAGCTTGGTCCAGCCGAGCAGCAGCTAGCCCTTGAGGCGCTCCAGCGCTATCAGCAGCACACCCCCCACGGCGGGCCAATGATGTGGCTGCTCGGCATTCAGTACACCGATGTTCGGCCGGGCTATGCCGCATGCTATCTTGATGTGACCCGCGCCATGCATAACCCGGCCGGTATCGCTCATGGCGGCGTTGCCTACACCTTGGTTGATACGGCCATGGGCGCAGCCTTCTACAACGCACTTGAGCGCCCGCTTGGCTGCGCCACCATCGAGCTGAAGATTAACTATCTGCGCCCAGTGGTGGCCGGACGCCTGTTCGCTGTCGCTGAGCTTATCGAGCGCACCAGCCGCTTCGGCCTGCTCACCAGCCGCGTAACCGACAGCGCTGATCGGCTGATTGCGCTGGCCCAGGGCACCTTCGCCATCGTGCACCCACGCCCACAAACACCAAGGGATGCCACAGAGTGACATCCCTTGTGCGCGACCAACGTAGATACCTACGTCTATTCATCAGATAAGGCAAGCCGCATCAGCCGCCGCGCGCCGTGCAGCACACCGGTTAGCAGCGAGGCCCGCTCATGGCCAAACAGCTCAGCATACTCACGCGTCGCCTCTTGTGGATCAATCTCGATGCCCTGATCACGCTTATAGTGCAGATGCTCGGTGATCAGCAAGTACAGGTCGCCGAGCGCGTGCTTGGGAAACAGATGCTGCACATGCTGCTGAATCACGGCCTGCACAATTGGCTCGTAGACCGTGTCGTACCAGCTGAGCGCCGCCTCGTCAAACGCAACATCGCGCTTCAGATTTTGGCCCAAGAAGTACTGATGATCGAGAATATGCTGGCGCAGCCGCGCGTAGTCGCGATCCTTAGTTAGCGGAATACGCACGCTTGGGCGCGCCTGGCCAAGGCCCGACCATGCCAAAAACTCTATCTCTGCCACAGATGGCGGCGGCGGCAGCTTCGAGCTAACACGGCGCTGGCCGAAGTGGCGCGTGTAGTCGAGCGCGGCCTCCTGCGCACCAGGATCGAAGCCCTCAGCCTCCGTCAGGTAGTGACGGTGATCCATGATCCA
This sequence comes from Herpetosiphonaceae bacterium, assembly GCA_013538855.1. GTDB lineage: Bacteria > Chloroflexota > Chloroflexia > Chloroflexales > Herpetosiphonaceae > OHK22. The sequence continues at coordinate 22,368 of JABXJS010000080.1, read as the reverse complement.
CAGGTACAAATCGGTCGGCGTGCGGCCAGGAAAGGCGTCGAGCACCCCCGTGCGCCGAATCGCATCAACGAGCGGCAGATAGATCGTATCGTACCAGCTCAGCACCGCCTCTTCTGAGCTTAGCTCTTGGTCCAGACCCAAGCTTTTGAAGTAGCGGTGGCCGTTGATATGGCGAATAAGCTCCAGGTAGCCGCCTGGCTGCGTCACCTCGATCTGTTGATCGGGGCGCAGCTCGCTGAGCTTGGTCCACTCCAAGAAGTCAGAGCGCTCCTCAAGCGCCTCTAGGTCGTTGGTGGTCAGCGCCGAGTGCACAGGCACATCGCAGACTAGCTCGATCACGTGCGCGTCGATATAGTGCTGATCCTGCTGGCGGGCCACGGAGATGCGATGATTGCCATCGCGCACAAAATACACCTCGCCGAGCTTATACAGCTCGACAGGTGGCAGAATCACGTCCTGGTAGTGCGCGCGATCTACGTTCTTCCAGCGATCGCGGGTGGCCTCGTGCCGCGGCAAGAACATGCGATCAAAGTCGCTATAGCGGCCCTCGCTGCCGATAATTGCGCTTAAGGGCACTGTTTGAATGCCGCGATCGTGCTGACCGCGAATATTGATGCGTGCGCGCACTTCCTCGAAGGGTAAGAGTGCCTGCGGCTGCTGGCGCAGATAGCCGACCACACCATTGAGCAGCGAGCGCAAGCGTGCCCGGCTAAAGTCACTGCTGACCTGCTGATCGATCCAGGTTTGTTCGCCCATTGGCGGCCTCCTAAGTAGATGGAGTAATGAGCTGAGGCTGCCCGTCGGTGATGCGCCACTCGCGAATATCAAAGCGGTCTAGGCCCCGCTGCACCAGCGGATCGGCCTGCGCCAAAGCGGTTGCAGCTTCAAGCGATGCGGCCCGCAGCAGCACAAAGCCGCCTGTCCGATCAGTGGCCGGCCCTGACAGCAGCAGATGACCAGCGGCCTTGAGCTGCGCCAGATAGGCGAGGTGATCCGGCAGGTGTGGCTCGTAGATCGCACGATCAACGATGATCGTTAGCGTCACCAAGTACGTCAGCATAATCAGTTCCTCAAAACAAAACGACGCCCATGAAGAGCGTCGACGTAGACTACAGGCATGGGATGGCTACCTATCCAACACTCACTTTGTGCAGGGCCTCCACTGGCTCGATTTCGACAATTTTGTAGCCACATGTATTGATAATCAAGGTTTCTGCATGCTGCAAGGGACTTTGGTCCCCATAGCCATAGTTCAGATGGACATGGCCGTGTAGGACATAGCGCGGCTGAACGCGCTCGATAAAGCGGCGCAGCGCCAGCGGGCCACGGTGTGCGCCTGGCCCATCGTGCAACCCCTGCGGCGGTGTGTGCGTGACCAGCAGATCGAGCTTGCGGCCGTAGCGCTGCTGTGCCAAGAACACCCGCAGCGCCAGCAGCTTCAAGCGCCAGAACCATGCTCGCTCGCTATATTGAAAATCCCCATCGCGATACCACAGCACCCCATCGATGCCAGCGATCAGCAGGCCGTTCAGGTTAACCACGCGCAGGTTCAGTTCATCACAGCCGCGTGGCTTCAGCAAGCGCGAGCCATCGGCGCGCAGCTCTGGTGCGTCGTGGTTGCCGTGGACATAGAAGCAGGGCACATGCAATACGGTCACAAGATGTTCGAGGTACGAGGGCGGCAGATCGCCACACCCAATAATTGCGTCAACTGCACCGACAAGCGCAGGCAAGCTGGGCGACTGCAATCGTTCAATAACTTCATCACTGACCGTTAGGAGCCGCATCGCACCTCGCTTTACACTGACCTGACCGCTCCAATGCAGCCAATCCACCTAGGCCAAGTATACCATAATTCCCTCTGGTAGAGCATTGTCGGAACGCAAGCATGTGCTACAATAACGCCATGAAAGGACGTATTTCTGCCGTGCTGGACCCATCCAGCGTTGATCTTATCAGCCACAGCCCAACCCATACGATTCGCATCGGTGGGTGGATCGGCTCGCTGCTCCAGCCAGGCGACCTCGTGTTGCTCTTTGGTACGTTTGGTGTGGGCAAAACCCACTTCACCAAGGGCCTCTGCGAAGCCTTTGGTGTTGATCAGGCCGATGTCACCAGCCCAACGTTTGTGCTTGTCAATAACTACACCGGCGATCGCGCCCATGATCGCCAGCGCATTAACCATATCGATCTGTATCGCTTGGAGGGCGAGACAACCGACTTCAACTCGATAGGCCTAGAGGAGCTGTGGGACACCGATGCAGTCTGTATTGTCGAGTGGGCCGAGCGCCTCGATCAAGCGCTGCCCGCCGATTATCTCGCGATACAGATTGATCACCTTTCCGAAACGAAACGCTTGTTACGCATCACGCCCCATGGCGAGCACTACCGCCAGCTCGTGGAGCAGCTGCGGGCAATCATAGCAGGTAAATAGCCGTATGTTACTGGCGCTTGATACAACCAACGATTATGCAGGGGTTGCGCTTTACACGCAAAAAGGCTTGCTCGCCGAGGCCACATGGCTCGTGGGGCGCAACCACTCCGCCCAAGTTTTGCAGCAGGCCCATCAGTTTCTCCAGAATCTAGGTCGCAACATGGATGAGCTAACCGGCGTAGCCGTGGCGCTTGGCCCAGGCTCCTGGAGCGGGCTGCGGGTTGGGCTAAGCAGCGCGAAGGGGATTGCGCTGGCCGCCAATCTACCGCTGCTCGGCATCAGCAGCCTTGATGTGCTGGCCTACCCGCATCAGCGCACAGGGCGCATTGTTGTGCCGGTGATTCGCCTTGGCCGTGACCGCTATGCGGTGGCCGAGTACCGTCTGCGCCGCTCGTGGAGCCGCGTTGGGGCAGAGCGAAACGTCAGCCGTCGCGAGCTTATCGACCAATTGCCCGAGTTGGCACTTGTATGCGGCGACATCGATGTGCGGCTCGCAGCAGAGATCAACGCAGCTCGCGGCGATGGGGTCGTCGTGCCCACACCCGCCTTGGGAGCACGCCGCAGCGGCTATTTAGCTGAGCTAGCCTGGCTACGCCTACAGGCAGGCGAGCGCGATGATCCGATAACCCTAGAGCCACAGTATCTTGGGCAGCCTGTGCGGGAAAAAGCCGCTGAGTGAGGCTGTGCTTGCGCCTATGCGCAAGCTGCTAGCAGCGCGGCGAGCTGATACGCCGACTACAGGCTATACGCTATGCCCAGCAACGTGAGGTGGCGCGATTCTTGAACAACACCCATCGTAGCAGCGGCGTTTTTTTGCTGGAGAAAGACCATGAGTGCACTATCGCGTTTTGAATCATTTATGGAAGGGATGGTCGAGGGCAATGTTGCCCGGCTGTTTCGCAGCCCAATTCAGCCAGCTGAAATTGGCAAGCGCCTAGAGCGGGCCATGGAGAGTCAGCAGACGATCAGTCTCGGACGCATCATTGTGCCCAATAACTATCAGGCACACCTGCACCCTGATGACTTCGCCGCATTCGAGCCAGTGCGCCAGAACCTAGAGCAAGAGATGGCGCGCTATCTAGCCGAGCTGGCGAAAGAGCGTGGGTTCAGCATGCTCAACTATCCCAAGGTTGAGCTGATTGGCGATCCAAGTGTCAAGCAGCGCTCGATTATGGTCACCGGACAGATGACCGAGGCGACCTCAAGCCATCTTGGCGGGCACACCCAGATGATGTCCATCGACAGCGGCCCGCGACCAGCGCCCAGTCAGCCTAGCGCCACCCTGATCCTCTACACCGACCAAGGCGAGCATCGCATTCCACTCGCTGCATCGGTGCTCAATCTTGGACGTGCGCTCAACAACGATGTCATCCTAGAGGATAGCCGCGTCTCGCGCGAGCATGCGCAGATCCGCTATCGCGCACGGCGCTTCTGGGTGAACGACCTGCACTCAACGAATGGAACGTTTGTCAACGGCGACCCTGTGCAAGAGCGTGATCTGCGCCATGGCGATATTATCTCGCTTGGTGGCCTAGAACTGCGTTTTGAGGAGGCTTGATGTTCGATACCGTCACTGGCGCTACGTTGGACTTTGTCATTCTCCTGTTGCGAATAGGGGTCGTTTTCTTCTTGTACTTTTTTCTGTATCAGGTCGTGCGCGTGCTACGCCGCGAGCTACAGGTTGCCGGAACCAGCAACACCATAAGTGCACGCAGTGTTAGCACGAACCAATATGGCAAGCTGATTGTGATCAGCCCTGGTGCCACCAACCTTGAGACTGGCTATGCCTTCGAGCTTGGCCCCATTAACGTGATCGGTCGACGCCCAGACACCGACATCGCGCTCAACGACAGCTTTCTCTCGTCAGAGCATGCCCTGCTGGAGTGGCGCGGCGATAACTGGTGGCTGGAGGACCAGCACTCAACCAATGGCACCTTTATCAACGACATTGAAGTGCGTGATGCAACCCCAGTGACCTACGGCGATATCGTGCGCGTGGGCCGGGTAGAGCTTAAGCTCGCGCGCTGAACCCCATGAGGGTGGTCATAGCCACACCACAGACCGCCCTCAGCCGACATCACCTCCCCCTGTCAAGCACGCCCTAGCTAGCCCTGAGAGCGGTCTGGAATACGCTTGGGCTTATTTGCCAGCCCTGTGCGCCTGTGATATACTTCTCAAAAGCCGCACATGGTAGTCACACTATTTAAATTCAGCGAGGGTGGATTACTCCATCTCGCTGTTTATGTGTGTCATGCAGCGCAGCAAGGGCGCTGTTTATGCAGGAGAAAGACACATGCTTTCAACCTATGCATTCATTGGGATCTTCACAGTAGCAGCGATCACCTTTCCCCTATTGCCGCTCATTATCTCGGCAATCATTCGCCCCAACCGCCCTTCAGAAGTCAAACTTTCAACCTATGAGTGTGGCCTCGAAGCAATTGGCGAAATCTGGGTGCAATTTAAAGTTCAGTACTACCTATATGCCCTCGCCTTCGTGATCTTCGATATTGAAACTGTATTTCTGTATCCCTGGGCGGTTGCGTATGGGCAGCTAGGTCTTTTTGCCTTGATTGAAATGGGGATCTTCCTCATGATCTTGACCGTAGGCCTAGTCTACGCATGGAAGAAAGGCGCGCTGGAGTGGATCTAACCTCGCTCCGCAGCTAGTCGCACAGCCCAGATTGGGTGGAGGATAGACAATGAGCGATCTGCAAACGCAAATCGATCTTGAACAGCAAGGTGTTCTGTTCAGTACGCTTAACAAACTGTACAACTGGGGTCGCCGCTCATCGGTTTGGCCGATGCAATTTGGGCTGGCATGCTGCGCTATCGAGATGATCGCGGCGGCAGCGTCGCGCTATGATATCTCGCGCTTTGGCTCGGAGCTATTCCGCGCCTCGCCGCGCCAGGCTGATGTCATGATTGTAGCAGGCACGGTGACCAAGAAGATGGTGCCGCAGGTGGTGCGCCTGTTCAACCAGATGCCAGAGCCACGCTATGTCATCTCCATGGGCGCATGCGCGACATCGGGCGGCCCCTTCCGCGATGGCTACAACGTGGTGCGTGGCGTCGATCTGTACGTGCCAGTCGATGTGTACATTCCCGGCTGCCCACCACGGCCAGAGGCACTGCTGCACGCCCTGATGACGCTGCAGAGCCAAATCGACGTCCAGTCGTTTGGCAAGGTGCGCTGGTATGGCACCGAGCATGGCCCCAACGAGTTCCCTGTGCCAGTGTTTGGCGCAGAGGGCCTCGAGGTGCCCGGCTTCCCCGGCACTGCTGATCCTGTTGGCGGCCTGCCGAAGATGGCCCCGTTTGTCAGCCCGGCCCTTGGCGGCATGGGCGAGCGCAGCGCCGACGAGCGCGTCTTGGAGGGTAATCTGCCCAAGCCAGTCCTCAAGAGTGGCGAGTACAGCGTTCAGGAGGAAGCTCATGCTCACTAAAGGTGAATTGCGCTCCATTCTGAGCACCGAGATGCCCGCAGCACTTGACCAGCGCTGGGCGGAGCACGCCGCCACAGCGGAAGAAGGCCACGGCGAAGAAAACAAGCCCGTCCTGCAGCAGGACGACGCAGTTGTGAACGCTGAGCACCTGCCTGCAGTAGCCCACTTCCTGCGTGATACGTTTGGCTACGAGTACCTGTCAAATATCACCGCCGTCGACTATCTCGATTTCGATATGATCGAGGTGGTGTACCAGTTCTACCATATTGATGAGCCAGCTGATGTGCGCGTGCGCGTGCGCGTTGGCCGCAACCCTGAAGCATGTGTCATCCCATCGCTGACGCCAACGTGGCCAGGTGCGAACCTGCAAGAGCGCGAGGCCTACGATATGTACGGCATCGACTTCCCTGGTCATCCCAACCTAGCGCGCGTCTATATGTGGGATGAATTCACCGGCTTCCCGCTGCGCAAAGATTTCCCCAAGACGGGCGATAAATATACCCACGTCACGGGAGCAGAATAATGCTGAAGACAGAAGAACTCCAGGTCAATATTGGCCCGCAACACCCCTCGACGCACGGTGTGTTCCGCATGCTCGTGACGGTCGATGGCGAGACGCTGGTTGATCTCAAGCCAGTTTTTGGCTATCTGCATCGCAATCACGAGCAGCTCGGTGAGGTCAACTCCTATCTACAAAATATGCCGTTCACTGATCGGCTCGACTACTTCAACTCGATGGTCAACAATCACGCCTATGCCCGCGCAGTCGAGCAACTGGCGGGCATCGAGGTCCCTGAGCGCGCCCAGTATATTCGCGTCATTATGGATGAGCTATCGCGCATCCTTAATCATGCGTCAGCGCTGGGCTTCTTGCTTGGCGACATGGGCGCATGGCAAACATCGCTGCTGTGGGGTCTGCGTGAGCGCGAGAAAATCCTCGACCTGTTTGAGTATGTCTCAGGCGCGCGCATGATGTGCAACTATAGCCGCTTCGGCGGCGTGGCTCGCGATATCGACGACTACTTCATCAGCGAAGTTAAAAAGCTGATGCAGGGCCTGCCGCGCTACTTCGACGAGTTTGAGCGCCTGCTGGTCGAGAATGAAATCCTGCTAGTGCGCGCCAAGGGCGTGGGCGTGCTGCCCAAAGAGCTTGCGCTGAGCTACAGCGTCACCGGCCCACTGCTGCGTGGCTCGGGCGTGCCCTATGATGTGCGCAAAGCCGAGCCATACGCGGTGTATGATCGCTTCGACTTCGACATTCCTGTCGGCACCGTCGGCGATGTGTACGACCGCTTTCTGGTGCGCGTTGAAGAGATGCGCCAGTCCTACCGCATTCTGGAGCAGGCGCTACAGCAGATGCCCGAGGCCGAGGGCGGCCATATCAACCCGAAGGTCAAGCAGCAGAGCCTGAAGCCGCCGGTCGGCGAGTCCTACGCCCGCGTCGAGTCACCGAAGGGTGAGCTAGGCTTCTACCTGGTCAGCGACGGCTCCGGCTCGGCCTATCGCTACAAAGTGCGCGCGCCCTCGTTTATTAATCTGAGTGCGCTGGCAGATATGTGTAAAGGGTACAAGATCGCTGATGTCGTGGTTATCCTCGGCAGCATCGACATTGTGATGGGTGAGGTGGATCGATGACCTTGAGCACACGCAAAGGCACCGTCAACATCGTGGAAGTCAATCGCCACGATAACAATATTCACGCCGGACAGGGCACCCTCAAAGGGCTAGACATTGTGTTCCGGAAGTTTCGCAAGGCGCTGTTTGGCAAGGCCAACACCGAGCGCGACGACACCGAAGGGCAATTTAACGTCCAGTACCCTGAGGAGCGCCTGGTGCTCGCCGAGGCCTACCGCAACATGCCGATCCTGCTCTATGATGACGCGACCGGCCAAGAGCTGTGCACCTCGTGCTTCCAGTGCGAGCGCGTCTGTCCGCCACAGGTGATTCACATCACCCAGGCCAAGCATCCCGAGACCGGCAAACCGGTTCCAGCCGCCGCCGAGTTCGTGCTTGAATACGACACCTGCATGTCGTGCGGCTACTGCGCGGAGGTCTGCCCGTTCGATGCGATCAAGATGGATCACGACTTCGAGCTATCGACGGCTGATCATCCAGCGCTCGATGTGCACTACACCCACCTGCTGCGCCCAGTCTCCTACTATGAGGCGATCGCGCCAACGATGTGGGCCGAGGTGCGCGACGCAGCGCTGAAGAAGCTGCAAAATAACATCAAGCGCCGTCCTGGCAACATTGGCGTCGATCATGGCCAGAAGATCGCCGGCAAGTCTAGCGCCGCTGCGCCAAAGGCAGCTACACCAGCAGCTGGAGCCGCAGGCCGCAAGCAGTACACCGGCCCCATCGCCAAAGTTGGCACCAGTATGTCCGAGGACAAGCTGGCGCGGCTGATGGCGATTCGCGAGGCCAACACAGGCAAGCGCGGCGGCCCACCAGAGAGCGGCGCGCATGCCATCGAGGCCGATGTGGCGACCAACGCCGCTGGTCAGGTGGCCCCGAGCGATCAGGCGACCTCCGGCTCAGCCGCCAGCAAGGCGACTGGCCCTGTGGCCGCTCCAGGCAAAAATATGTCCGAAGACAAGCTGGCTCGCTTGATGGCGATTCGTGAAGCCAACAAGGCGAAGCAGGGGGAATAAGCAATGACGTATTGGCCTGTTATCGCAGTAGACGCATGGATAGGTCTAGTTCTTGTCAGCATCATCAAAGTCACACTGATTCTGGTCGGTGGCTCGCTGGGCATGATGTTCCTCACCTGGTACGAGCGCCGCGCAATCGCCTACATGCAAGACCGCCGCGGCCCTAACCGCGTCGGCCCCCAGGGCCTATTGCAGCCGGTTTCGGAGGCGATCAAGACCATGACGAAGGAGGACATCACGCCGCTTGATGCTGATCGCGTGGTGCACTTCCTCGCGCCGGTGGTGATGCTTGGCGCAACCGTGCTGGCCTTCGCTGTGATCCCGTGGGGCAATCTGTTCCCATCGTCGCTACGCGTGGGCGTGCTGTTTATCTTCGCCGTAACCGGCCTACACACCGTGGGCATGCTGATGGCCGGCTGGGGATCGAACAACAAGTTTGCGCTGCTCGGCGGTATGCGTGGCGTAGCCCAGATGGTGAGCTACGAAATCCCGCTGCTAATGGCGCTGCTGCCGATCATCCTGCTCTCCGGCTCGCTCTCGCTGACGGACATCGTGACGCGCCAAGGTGACTGGTACGGCTTTGGCTGGTATGTTTTCAGCCCCGTTGGCTTAACGGCGTTTATCACCTTCTTCATCGCCGCGCTGGCGGAGGGTGAGCGCACGCCCTTCGATATTCCCGAAGCAGACTCAGAGATCGTGGCCGGCTACCTAACGGAGTACGGCGGCATGAAGTTCGCGGTGTTCTACCTGTCGAACTACATGACCAACTTAGCGCTGTGCTTCATTATGGCGTCGCTGTTCTTGGGCGGTGGCAACGGGCCGGGCGTCACAGCGCTAGGCACGGTGCTTGGCGGGCTGCTCTCGCTGGTGTACTTCTTCATCAAGGCGCTGGCGCTATTCTTCCTGATGGTGCTTATCCGCGGCACGGTGCCACGTTTGCGTGTGGACCAGCTGATGGGCTTTGCCTGGAAGTTTTTGCTGCCGATCGTGCTGGTCAACGTATTCAGCACCGCGATCTGGGTGGCGATCACGCGCTGGGGGCCGCAGGCACAAATCTTTACCGACTGGTTTGGTGAGCCAGCCAGCGACAACTATCTGCGCTACGGCGTGGCGATTGTTGTAACGCTGATCATCAACTTGCTGGCCGTCTACGCAGTGATGCGCATCAATCGACGACAGCCGTCCGACCTGACCGAAGAAGAAATCGCTCTGGGCCTAGCAGGCTAATCGTTGTGGGGCGGCCAACCGCCCCATACGCTTGAAACGCTCGGAAGGAACCAAGGATGAATTATGTAGTTCTGACGATCTTCTTCCTACTGTCAGCGCTCACGCTGGGGTCAGGTATAATGGTCGTCACCGTCAAGAATATTATTCACGCAGCACTTTGGCTGATCTCGACATTTGTGGGTGTGGCCGCGCTGTATATGCTCATGGAGGCCGAGTTCCTGGCGATTGTGCAGGTGCTCGTCTATGCAGGCGCGGTTTCGATTTTGGTGCTGTTCGCGATCATGCTGACGCGCCAGATCACAGGCACCGGCACGCGCCAGCTGCACAGCCGCTGGTGGGTAGCGATGCTTACCGCCGCCGCGCTGTTCGGCGGCGTTATCGTGCCGACAGTTTGGCAACAAGGCTCCAGCTGGGATAAAACGGCCAGCGACGCGCAGGCCATCCTCGTGCAGCAGGCGACCGAGGCCAACGGCGGCACACGGCCGGAAATCATCCCGGTCGCGGGCACCGAAGAGCTTGGAGCCGCGCTGATGGGCGAGTACCTGCTGCCGTTCGAGGTTGTTTCGCTGCTGCTGACCGCCGCGCTGATCGGCGCGATCTTGATCGCCTTTGAAGAACGCACGCGCCGCCGCCGAGTGCTGACACTGGCGGAGGAGCTGGCCTTGCGCAAACGTGGGATTGTCGAGCCGCACGACGAAGAAGGCGCGGTTGTTCCCGTCGATGCGGAACAGGCCGTGTAGGAGGAATGTCATGGTTGGAACAATCCCAATTGCCTGGGTGTTGACGCTAGCCGCAGGGCTGTTTTGTATCGGCCTGTTTGGGGCACTATCACGGCGCAACACGGTGGGCATTCTGATGGGGATCGAGCTGATGCTCAACTCTGTCAATATCAATTTGGTGGCCTTTTGGCGCTATCTACGGCCGATGGGCACCGCAGGCTTGACGTTCACCGTCTTTACGATTGCAGTTGCCGCCGCTGAGGTGGCGGTCGGTCTGGCCATGGTTATCGCGATCTATCGCGCCCGCCAGACCATCAATGCAGACGAAGCTGACACACTCAAAGGATGAGATATAAGGTGTGAAGTTTATGCAGGTTCTCACCGGTATGCACGGCGCACGCGCCACGCATAGACCAACCTGCTGGCGCTTCACACTTTTTATGGGGGTTAACTTCCATGCCGTTTTTTGATCTTGCCTGGCTGATCCCGCTGCTGCCGCTGGCAGCTTTTGCGTTGATCACGCTGGTTCCAGCGATCGGGCGCTCACGACAGGCATCCTATACAACTGCCATCGCCATGCTGGCAGTTGCCACGGTGCTGGCGTGGGGCGTGCTGGCGCAGGCGGCCACCGAGGGCTTCCCCACCGCGCCAGCGACTGAGGCGAGCGCCGCCCATAGCATGGTGGCCTCGGCACAGACAGGCAGCTCCGACGCGCCGCTGCTGGCCGCTGAAGCAGAAGGTGGCCACGAGGAAAGCATCGCGAACTTCGGTAACTACTACCGCAAAGCGGTGGCCTGGGCACCAACGGGCACATCAACGTTTGAGCTAGGCTATCGCCTCGACGCGCCAGTGGCGCTGATGCTGGCGATGGTCACGCTGGCCGCGCTGTGCATCCATATTTTCTCCGTTGGCTACATGGCCCACGACGAGTACCCGGCGGGCCACCAGCGCCAGTCGCGCTTCTTCTCGTACATCGCGCTGTTCACGGCCTCGATGCTGGGCATGACGCTCGCAGACAATCTGCTCCTCTTCTTTATTTGCTGGGAGCTGATGGGTTTGTGCTCGTTCTTGCTGATCGGCTTCTGGTACTTCAAGCCCTCGGCACGCGAGGCGGCCAAGAAAGCCTTCATCACCACGCGCATCGGCGACGTGGGCATGCTGCTGGGGATGGTCTACCTCTACAATGCATCTGGCTCGCTGACCTTCGGGACTGAGCCAGGGCAGATCTTCAACGCCACCTTTCTTGAGACGATCAAGACCACCAACAGCATTATTCCAGGGATGACGATCGCCTCGGCGATTGCGATCCTGGTGTTCATGGGCACCGTGGGCAAGTCGGCGCAGTTCCCGCTGCACGTCTGGCTGCCGGACGCCATGGAAGGCCCGACGCCTGTGTCGGCGCTGATCCACGCGGCGACGATGGTCGCGGCCGGTGTGTTCCTAGTGGTGCGCACGTTCCCGATCTTCCAGGTGAGCGAAATCTTGCCGGTGGTGGCCTTTATCGGCTCCTTCACGGCGCTGTTCGCGGCGCTGATCGCTGTGGCGCAGTACGACATCAAGCGCATCCTGGCCTTCTCCACGCTGTCGCAGCTGGGCTTTATGGTGGCCTCGCTGGGCATCGGCGCGTGGGTGGCGGCGCTGTTCCACCTGCTGACCCACGCCTTCTTCAAAGCGCTGCTGTTCCTTGGCTCCGGCTCGGTCATCCACGGCATGGAGGCCACGGTTGGGCACGACCCAGACAAGGCGCAGGACATCCGCAACATGGGCGCGATCCGCAAGTTTATGCCGACCACGTTCATCGCCTACATGGCAGGCTACCTGGCGCTAGCGGGTATCTTTCCCTTCGCGGGCTTCTGGTCGAAGGATGAAATTGTGGCCGACGCGCTCAAAGAGGGCCACGTGGTGGTGTACGTTGTGCTGACCATCGCGGCCTTCCTGACGGCCTTCTATATGACGCGCCAGATTATGGTGGTGTTCTTCGGCAAGTTCCGCGGCTACGACCCGCGGCGGGTCGATGTCCAGCACAGCGAGCCGGTAGCCGTGACTGATCCGGCGACCGATGCGCACGCGCACCACGACGAGCATCACGACGACCACCATCACGCGCACGAGGCGCACGATCCACACGAGTCGCCGCGCTCGATGACCGGCCCGCTGCTGGTGCTGGCGCTGTTTGCGCTGCTGGCAGGCTTCGCCAATGCCGGCATGTTCGGCATCCACTGGCTCTCGCACTTCCTCTTCCAGGCTGCGCCAGAATTTGATATTGCAGCTCCGGCCATCGCCACAGTGATTGCGCTTGCGGGTATCGGGCTAGGCTATGCGGTCTACCGCAACGCCTTCAAAACCTCGATGGACCGCGACCCGCTGGCCGGGCCACTGGGGCCGATCTGGACTTTGCTGGAAAACAAATTTTATATCGACGAGCTATATCAGCGCACCGTTATCGCGCTAACGTATGGCGCAGGCGCGCTGCTGAACTGGATCGACCGCTCGCTGGTTGACTTCGTAGTCAATCTGGTGGGCAAGGCGACCCTGTTCATCGGCCGGATGAACTTCATTCTGGATGACTTCTTCCTGAACACCGGCACCGACTCGCTGGGCGAGAGCACAGTGGTGGTCGGCGATGGTGTCCGGCAGTCCGCGACAGGTAAGATTCAGGACTACGGCCTCTACATCTTCGCAGGTGTGGTCGTGCTGGCCCTGCTGTACCTGTATGCATTCTAGGAGCGAGTGAGCATGCAGTTAACTGATTTTCTCAGCGCGAGCGACTGGAGCATCACCTCGCTCATCGCGCTCAGCCCGCTGATCGGCATGGTGCTGGCGCTGATCTGGCCGTCGAAAGATGACCGCACCGTCAAGTGGGGTGTGTTCGCCTGGAGCTTGGTGCCGCTGGGCCTGACGCTGTACCTGTGGTTCAGCGGCGGCTTCGACTACGCGGCGCGCTCCACCGACGGCACGCAGATGCTGATCCAGCACGTTGATCGACTGAACTGGATCGAGTTCCTGAACGCGCAGTACTTCGTTGGCCTGGACGGGATCAACTTCCCGCTGGTGCTGCTGACGGTGATTCTGACGCCGGTGACGATTCTGGCGGCGTTTCGGGTTGAAGAGCGCGCGCGGGTCTACATGGCCCTGCTGCTGCTGCTCGAGTCGGCGATGTTGGGCTACTTCGTATCGCTCAACTTCCTGCTGTTCTTCCTGTTCTGGGAGTTCAGCCTGGTGCCGATGTTCTTTATTATCAACAACTGGGGCGGCGAGGACCGGCGCTATGCGGCCTTCAAGTTCTTTGTGTATACGATGGCCGGCTCGGTGGGCATGCTGCTGATCTTCGAGTTCCTGTACCTGGCAACAGGCACCTTCGACCTCGCGGTACTAGCGCGGCTCGGCCAGGGCCTGCCGGTTGACCCGAGCCTCGTTGCGCCGAAGCTTGGCTCGCTGGTGTATCAGCCAGGCATGAACCTGCAGGAGCTGGTATACGGCGCAGTGCAAGGGACCGGACTGACCAGCCTGCTTGGCGGCAGTTCGGGCACCTATGCGGCGATCATCTTCTGGTGTATCTTCGTGGCCTTTGCGGTGAAGCTGGCCGTGTGGCCGCTGCACACGTGGCTGCCAGACGCCTACTCGCAGGCCCCGACCTCTGGCTCGATGATTGTGTCGGGCGTGATGTCCAAGATGGGGGCCTACGGTATGCTGCGGCTGCTGCTGCCACTGTTCCCGCAGCAAATGCAGCACTTCGCCGCAGTGCTGGCGGTGCTGGCGCTGGCCAGCATCCTGTTTGGGGCCTACGCAGGCCTAGCGCAGACGCATCTCAAGCGGCTGATCGGCTACGCCTCGATCAACCACATGGGCTATGTGATGCTCGGCATCGCCGCCGCCGCCTCGGTGGGCACGCTGAGCAACGGCGTGGATGTGCGCGCCTCGGCGATCAACGGCGTGCAAGTGCAGCTGATCGCCCACGGCTTCAGCACAGCGGCCCTGTTCTTCCTGGGCGGCATGCTCTTTGAGCGCACCGGCACCTACCAGCTTGACCAGTTTGGCGGGCTGCGCAAGGTCATGCCGGTGTTTGCTGGCGTGATGGGTATGGCTATGTTCGCCAACCTTGGCCTGCCGGGCCTGGCGGGCTTCGTCGGCGAGTTTTTCATCTTCCGCGGCGCTTGGGGCACGCAGCCACTGATCACGGCGATCGCCGTGCTTGGCCTAATCGTGACCGCGCTGGTGCTTATCCGCATGTACCAAAAGATCTTCTACGGGCCGACGACCGCCCGCTGGAGCAACCTACCGGACATGCGCGTTGGCAGCTGGGAGTTCAACGTCACTGTACCGCTGCTGGTGCTGCTGCTCGTGTTCGGGGTCTATCCAAAACCGCTGATGGACCTAGCGAACACCGCCTCAACAGTGCTGGCGCAGGTCTTTCAGTAGTCGCTCTTGAGCGACCGTGGAGTTGAAACTATGCATTTGTGGGATTTACCAACGAACATTCCCTATCTGAGCCTGATCTGGCTCTCACCGCTGGTGGGAATGCTGCTGATTATGTTCCTGCCGCGCGAGTATAAAAACGCGATGCGCTGGATCGCAGTCGGCACCTCGGCGTTCTCGCTGGTGCTGGCGGTGATGATCTTCTTCGCCTACGATCCGAACGCGCCTGGCTACCTAGGAACCAAGCTCCAGTTTGTCGAAAAGATCAACTGGGTGCCACAGTTGGGCATGAGCTACTTTGTCGGCGCAGATGGCATCAGCCTGCCGCTGATCGTGCTCAACGCGATTGTGATCTTCACCGGATCATTTATCTCGTGGAACATCGAGGACCGCACCAAAGAGTACTTTGTGCTGCTGCTGCTGCTGGTCGTTGGTGTGTATGGCGTGTTTATCTCGCTGGATCTGTTCCTGTTCTTTGTGTTCTACGAGCTGGCCGTGCTGCCGATGTACCTGCTGATCGGCATCTGGGGTTCGACGCGCAAAGAGTACGGCGCGATGAAGCTGACGCTGTACCTGATGGTTGGCTCGGCGATGGTGATTGTCGGCATGGTCGCGGTGTACGTGGTTGGCGGCACCTTTGATATGGTGGCGCTCTCGAACACCGTGTTCAGCCGCACCTTCCAAATCGTGTTCTTCCTGCCGATCTTCGTCGGCTTCGCAGTGCTGGCGGGCATGTTCCCGTTCCACACGTGGTCGCCGACCGGCCACGTGGCTGCGCCAACCGCAGTGTCGATGCTGCACGCAGGCGTGCTGATGAAGCTGGGTGCCTATGGTGCGCTGCGTGCGGCGCTGTGGCTGATGCCCAACGGCGCGCACTACTGGCTGCCGACAATTGCCGGCATCACGCTGCTGAACGTCGTCTATGGCGCAACCATCGCGATGGTGCAAAAAGACTTCAAGTACGTGATCGGCTACTCCTCGGTGAGCCACATGGGCCTGGTGATGCTGGGCATCTCGGCGATGAACACCACGGCGCTCAACGGCGCAGTGATGCAGATGTTCGCCCACGGCGTGATGACCGCGCTCTTCTTTGCCGTGGTCGGCCGCATGGTCTACGAGCGCACGCATACGCGCCAGCTGCCAGAGCTAGGCGGCCTGATGAAGATCATGCCGTTTGCGTTTGTGGTCTTTATCATCGCGAGCCTTTCATCGATGGGTATGCCGGGCACGGCGGGCTTTATGGCCGAGTTCACGATCTTCACTGGCGTGATGAACTTCAACCCGGTCATCGGCACCATCGCCGCGCTGTCGATCCCGATCACCGCCGCATATGTGCTGCGGGTTGGCTACATGGCCTTTATGGGCGACGTCAAAGACCCGCACTACTACGAGCTGCCGCCGCTGACGTGGCAGGAGAAGTTTGCTGGCACCGTGCTGGCCTGCGTGGTCATCGGCGTTGGCCTCTTCCCATCGATCATTATGAACCTGATCGGCACTGGTGTAGAACCAATCGCCCAGCGCATCGCAGATGTTGGGCAAATGCTGGCGGGCCGGTAAGAAGACGGAGCGCGGTGCAGCGACCCTGCATCGCGCTAGCACTACCCCTGCTGCGGAGGAACAAGCGTGAGCTTTCAAACAAGTGATATATCCAGACTCATCCCCGAGCTGCTGCTGGTGCTCGTCGCCTTTATGGTGGTCATCAGCGATCTGTTCGGGCGTTGGCGCACTGGTGCGGCGGGCTTCAAGGAGCGCACCAGCGAAGCATCGACCATGACCATGGTCGGTCTAGCCTTCGCATTTATCGTGACGCTCATCCAGAGCGGCCTGCTGCAGGCATTTCTGCTCAATTTCAAGATCGACATTACCAGCTGGTCGTTTATTAGCAATCTGCGCACAGGCGGCCAGACCAACCAGATTCTCGGCGGCGCGATCGTGATCGACCCGCTGACGCATATCGGGCGGCTGCTGTTTATTAGCGCGGCCTTTGTTACGGTGGCGCTGTCTACGGCGACACAGCCCAACAACAGCCCTGGCGAGTTCTATGCGCTGATACTGTTCTCGACGCTGGGCATGATCCTGATGACCGCCGCTGGCGAGCTGATCATGATCTACCTGGGCATCGAGCTGACCAGTATTCCGCTGTACATTCTGGCCGGGTACTATCGCCGTAGCGCGACCAGCACCGAGGCCGGGATGAAGTACTACGTGTTCGGGGCGCTCTCGTCGGCCATCCTGCTGTTTGGGATGAGCCTTGTGCTGGGCATGGCGATGCAGACCGCGCCGATGGCCTCATCGGAGGCGGTGGTGCCCTCGACGCTGCAGCAGATCGCCGCGTCGGTGCAGATGACGTTCAGCGAGGCGGGCAACCCTGGCCAGGCGGTGCTCTTCCTGGGCCTGCTGATGATGATCGCCGGCATGGCCTACAAAGTCTCGGTGGTGCCGTTCCACTCCTGGTCGCCTGATGTCTACCAGGGCGCGCCGACGACGATCACCGCCTTCATCTCGACGGCCTCAAAAACAGCCGGCTTCTTCCTGCTATACCGAGTGCTGCTCACGGCCTTTGCCGACCCGACAACCACGGGCACGGCGGCGCTGGTGGCGGCAGGCGGCACGGCGGTGAGCTTTGGCGGCTGGACCAGCGTGCTGGCGGTGATCGCCGCACTGACCATGCTGGTGGGCAACTTGGCGGCACTGCCGCAGACCAACACCAAGCGCATGCTGGCCTACTCGTCGATCGCCCACGCGGGCTTCCTGCTGCTGGGACTGGTTGGCATCAGCCGCGACAGTGGCACAGCGCTGATCTACTACCTCGTGGTCTACACCGTAACCAACCTGGGCGCATTTGGCGTGCTGGCGCTGATCGAAGAGAAGGTCGGCGGCACCGATCTGAGCGACCTCAACGGCGTTGGCCGACGCGCGCCAGGACTAGCGCTGATGCTGACGGTTTTTGTGCTGTCGCTGGCGGGTATTCCGCCGCTGTCGGGCTTCTTTGCCAAGTTCTACGTCTTTATTGCGGCATGGCAAGAGGGCGCGAAGTGGCTGGTGATCTTTGCGGTGTTCAACACCATCATCAGCCTGTTCTACTATCTGCGCATCCTCAAGGCGATCTACATCGAGGAGCCGACCAACAGCGAGGTCGTCAAGGCCCCGTTTGGCCCGCGCTTCGTGATGACGCTGACCGTGCTGGCGGTGCTCTTCTTGGGCGTGCTGCCGTCACTGCTCTATGGCACGCTGGAGCAGGCGGCGGTAATGCTGGCGGCGCGCTAAGCGCGAGCAATAGACGCAAGAGCCGACGATCTTTGTACAAGGTCGTCGGCTCTTTGTTGTATAGTAGCGGAACATTCCATACAAGCAAGGCGTTTTGTATAATGCCAGCAAATCTTCTAAAGCATAGGAATAGGCGATGAGCGATCTGAGTAACACCCAGCTTGGCAAGTATCGGCTTCAGTCACGCTTGGGCGCAGGCGGAATGGGCGCGGTCTATCGGTCACAGCACCCACAGCTGAACATTCCCGTGGCGATCAAGATCATCCAGGGCAGCGTCACCGACGAGGCGCGCCAGCGCTTTTTGCGCGAGGCGCAGATGGCGGCCAAACTGTCGCATCCCAACATTGTGCGCGTCTTCGATGTCGATGAGCATGAGGGCAATCCATACATTGTGATGGAGCTGATCGAAGGGCCAAGCTTGGTCGAGGTGCTCCAGCAAGGCCGCATTCCACTGGAGCGCGTGCTGGAGATCAGCATCCAGCTGGCCGAGGCGCTGGACTATGCGCACAATGCGGGCATGCTGCACCGCGACCTTAAGCCTGCCAACGTGCTGCTGCGGCCGAATGGCCAGCTTGTGCTGGTGGACTTTGGGCTAGCGCGCATGGCCATGGGCGACAGCGATCAGATCACCCAGAGCGGCATGATCATCGGCACCATCGGCTATATGGCCCCCGAGCAGCTTCAGGCGTCGAAGCTTGATCACCGCACCGATATCTATGCCTTTGGCGTGATCCTGTTTCAGATGGTCACCGGTCGGCATCCCTTCCCTGGCGACACCGCGCAGATGATGTACAGCCATGTGTATGTGCCCGCGCCACTGCCTAGCTCGACCGGCGCACTGCTGCCACCAGCGCTGGACAACCTGATCAACGTGATGCTAGCCAAAAACCCCAACGACCGCCCGCAGACAGCCGGCGAGATCGCGCGCGTGCTGCGCGCGGTGCAGGCCAACGCCACAGTTCCGCCAGCCTATCCCGCCTATGTTGGCGCGACAGTGCAGCAGCCGCTGGCCCCGGCGCTCGGCCACGTGCCAAGCGCAACGCCAAGCCAGCCGTTTCAGCCGCCCTACACCGGGCCGACAGTCGGCGGCTTTGGGCCACCGTCGCAGCCGCTGGCACCGACGATGGCCGTTGGTCAGCCCAACAACAATCGGCTGCTCTGGGGCGTGATCGGCAGCGTCACGCTGCTGATCTTGGTGATCATCGGCGGCACATTCCTGCTGCTCAATCAGCGCAAGCCCACCGTAGTGCAGGTGCCGCCGCCCAACAACGACAAAGGGCCGCTGCAGATCCCGCTCGGCGACCCGAACCTGCGCCTGCCAACAATCGTCGCGCAGCCGGATGACCGGCCGCGGCCAACGGCGCGCCCCACCCAGCCCAAGGCACCGCCAACTGCACCAGCACGCACGCCGCAGCCGATCAAAAACACCATTCCCGAGCTAGAGCTAATCCCAGCCACCGAGGATGACAGCAGCGAGGGCGAGTTCGCGATCAGCGGGCTGTATCGCCGTCTGCCAACGGATGTCAACGAGAGCACCTGGTTTTATGGCCTGGTGACAAACCAAACCGAGCGCGACTACAACTCGGTCAAAATCACGGTTGTGCTTAAGGACAGCACCGGCAAAGTGGTTGCCAAGCAAGATGGCTACACACAGGCGGGCTACCTTGCGCCGGGCCAAAGCGCCGGATGGCAGGCGCTCTTCTCGGAGGCGCTGCCGGAGTACACCAGCTACACCATACAAGTTGATGGTCAGAGCAGCGGGTTTCTCACCGATGACTTCTACAAGCGCAACTTCACGGTGAGCGAGGTTACCCTCATCCCAGAGGGCGACAGCATCTTTCCAAGCATCGAGGGCCAGATCACCAACAACGAGGAGCACCCGGTCAAGCTTGTCCAAGCAAAGATCACCTTCTTCAATGCCGAAAACCAAGTGATCGATCTCGAGACCGCTATTCCAAAATCGACCGAGCTACAGCCAGGCCAGACGACGCGCTTTGAAACGTCGATCCTCGGCGCTAAGTCGAGCCTGATCGACCACTACGAGATTCTGGTCGAGGGCACCAAAGACGATGAGTAGTGGCGCTGGCCCACATTGTGATAGAACAGCCAGCACGTGAGAACCTTGTTGAAGGAGTTTTTTGATGAAACGTTGGTTGATTGTGCTCGCCCTGCTGCTAAGCGCCTGCGGTGCTGACAACACCGTCACACCGGTGCCGACGACAGCGCCGAGCAACGATACCGCCACGGCACCAGTGGAGGCTACCGAGCAGCCAAGCAGCGGCAGCAGCGAGCCAGTCGTCATTGCCACGCTGGCCCGCAGCGGCGGCATCGCAGGCAAGACCACCACAGTTGAGATCTGGAGCGATGGCCGTGTCTTTGCCGATCAGGGCATCGGCGGCGAAATTCCCAGCGGGCAGATTCCCGAGCCGCAGGTGCAGCAGATCCAGGACCTCGTCAACAGCGCAGAGTTCCAGCAGCTTGATGAGCAGTATATGCCTGACAACGGCTGCTGCGATCGCTACACCTATACGCTGAACGCCGCCGGCAAGACCATCACCACGATGGACGGCGTGGACTGGCCGCAGCCGCTGGCGCAGGCGCTCGATATGCTGCAGGCGGTGCTGGCGCAACTTCCGACGGTCGAGCGCCAGAAGTAGCAGCATACACGGGGCTTAATCAAACAACGAGCTTGCCTGATGCACGGCAAGCTCGTTGTGCTGTGTCAAGCACCCTCGCTACTTGCGCCACTGATTGGCGCGCTGATTGGCTTGGGCTAGACGGGCGGTCTCAGCGATGCGCTTGGCGCGGGTCTCGGCGCGCTTGGCGGCGGTGATCCACTCTAAGATGGCGCGCTTCACCGAGCGCGGGAAGGCATCGAAGTGGCCACGGGCCGCCGGATACACCGCCAGCGCAGCCGCCAGATCGGCGGGAATCTCCAGATTCTCCACAGCATCGAGCGCTGACCAGGAGCCATCCTGCTTGGCGGCCGCGATCTTGGCCAGGCCAGCGGGATGCATCAGGTCGGCGCTGAGCAGGCGCTCGATGCGCTCTTTGTTGACCCGCGACCAGCCAGAGCCGGGCTTGCGTGGCGCGAACCACAGCATGGAGCGCTCGACATCGAGCTTGTTTGCCACGCTATCGATCCAGCCGAAGCACAGCGCCTGCTCGACGGACTCGGCGTAGGCCATGCGCGGCTTGCCCGTAGCTTTTTTATAGCTGACAGGCCAGATGCCCTGCGCGCGCTCGTGGTGCTGCTCAAGCCAAGCGCGCCACTCGGCAGGGGAGAGCGGATGGATCATATTCTCAGGCGTTTTGTCCATGGCAGCGCCCTTTGCTTGCAACGAGCTTACAGCTAGGCCGGTAGGCGATAGGCAAACAGCGCCAGCTGCTCGGGATCGCGCAGCACCGGGCCGTGGCCAAAGCAGACGACCGCTGGATTGAGCGCAGCGATCTTCTTGATCGAGCGGCGGTTGAGCACCGGATCGGTGGTAAAGATTTTCGGCGGCTCGCCTAGGCGCGTCAGGGTGGTGAGCAAGTTCATGTTGTTGAGCACATCGCCAGCGATCAGCACGCGATCACGCGCGCGCCAGAAGGCCAGATGACCAGGCGAGTGGCCGGGCGTTGCGATAACCTCAAACTCACCAACGTGATCGCCCTCGCTGAGCGTGCGTGCAACCGGATGGCCCTGGCCGACCCAGAAGCGGCGCTGAAAGCGCAGGATGGGGTGATTTGGGTTGGGCGCGTACATATCGGTCTGGCCAGTCTCGACCATCTCGCGGTCGCCTGCGCCACACCAGAGCGGCAGACCAAGCCGCTGGCAGATCTCAGCGCTTGCGCCTTGATGGTCGCCGTGGCCATGGGTCAGCACGTGGGCCTCAAGCTTCCGGCTGCCGATCGCTTTAAACAAGCGTGGCGCAGACGAGCGAATGCCAGCGTCGATCAAAAACCCATCGATCAGGTAGGCGTTGATGCTGTTGCGGGCGGCAACAGGAATCTGGTACACACCTTCGGCAACTTCAATCATTAGCTTCATCTCCTAAAGCTGCATACACTTCTAGCGTTTTGATATTGCACACCCAGCATCCTGAGTGGTGGAATTCCCTGCCGGAAGCGTGGCGCTGCGCCCCACCGCCGCCGATCTCTGCTGCGGACCCAAGCACCAGGTGATTCGGCACATCCAGCATCGTGGGGCAGGATTGCCCTGCCGGGAG
>JABXJS010000079.1 GCA_013538855.1 Herpetosiphonaceae bacterium | reverse complement strand
ATGCCGTAACGGCCATCTACGGCATGGTTCGGGCTATCCCGCTCGCACCGTACCGACCCTACACGCCACCCGAGCCAATCCTGTGATCTACTGATGATACCCGAGCTTGCTGGAAGGGCTGGCATCTGAAACTATCGCCCGCATGCCGTTTGCCACTATAATAGCGCTATGCAAATTCCCGTGATTTACTCCGATGCTGATCTGGTGGTGGTGCGCAAGCCCGTTGGCCTGCCCACCCACGCGCCACAGCCCGATCTCGCCCTGACCGATGTGGTGCGGCTGGTGCAGGCGCAGCTTGGCGTTGAGCGCCTCGGCGTCCATCAGCGCCTGGACCGCGACACCTCCGGCGTGATGGTGTTTGCGCGCAGCGAGCGCGCCAATGCGGCGCTGGCCGACGCCTTCGCCCAGCATCAGGTGCAGAAAACGTACCTCGCGCTGGTGCACGGCGTCCCACGCCAGCCAGTGGGCACGATCAGCGCCGCGCTGGCTCCGCTGGCCCATTCCAGCGCGATGCAGGTGGCGGCGGCTGCTGATCGCATGGCGCAAGCGGCCGAAACCACCTATCGCGTGGTTGAGACCACGCCCGATCAGCGCTTTGCGCTGCTAGAGCTTCAGCCGCTGACTGGCCGCACGCATCAGATTCGCGTGCATCTGGCGCACATCGGCCATCCGGTCGTTGGCGATAGCCTGTATGATCCCGAGCGCCCAGCGCCGCGCCTGCTGCTGCACGCCTACGCGCTGACGCTGCCACACCCTGCCGATGCGCAGCTGCGCACCTGGACGACGCCTGCGCCACAGCTCTTCGCGCGGCTAGCCAGCGGCCTGCCCGAGCTGACCAGCGCTGGGCCAGCGGCCTGGCCGGGGCTGTTTGAGCTGGCCGCCGAGCGGCGCGAGCCACTGCTGCGCGATCCTGCGCAGACCTTCGTGCGCGTGTGGCATGGCCCGGGCGATGGGCCACAGCACCCGCTGCTGAGCCAGCTCACCGTCGATCTCTTGGACACAACGCTGGTCTGTTCGGTGTACGCGGAGGCCGTGCGCACGCTTGATCCGGCGCTGATCAGCACGCTGCGCGCCCAGTGGCCGCAGGCGCAGGCGATCTATGCCAAATTTCGCCCGCGCAGCGCCGCCAGCGTGACCGAGGCCGAGCTGGCCGAGATCGCCCCGCCGCAGCCGGTGTGGGGCCAGGCCCAGCCGGAGATCATCGTGCGCGAGCATGGCCTGCGCTATCTGCTGCGGCCAGGCGATGGGCTGAGCATCGGCCTCTACCCGGACATGCGCGAGACGCGCGCACGGGTGCAGGCATGGGCGGCCGGGCGCTCAGCGCGCATCCTCAACAGCTTTGCCTACACCTGCGGCTTTGGCGTCGCTGGACTGGCGGCCGCCGAGCAGGGCCAGGTGGTCAACCTCGATCTCTCGCGGCGCTCGCTGGAGTGGGGGCGTGCGAACTACGGGCTTAATCAGCTGGCGGTCAACGAGCGCGACTTTGTGTTTGGCGATGTGTTCGACTGGCTGGCGCGCTGGGTGCGCCAGGGCCGCCGCTTCGATATGGTGGTGCTTGATCCGCCCTCGTTTGCGCGGGCGCGTGGACGGCGCTGGCAGATCGAGCGCGACTACGCTGGCCTGGTTGAGCTAGCCGGTCGGCTGCTGGAGCCAGCTGGTGTGCTGGTTGCCTGCTGCAACCACAGCGGCATGAGCCGCCGCAGCGTGCGCGAGCAGGTGGAGCGCGGGCTTGCTGCTGCTGGCTGGGCCGGGCAGATCACGGCGACCTATGCCGCGCCAGCGCTGGACTTCCCCGCCCCTGGCGCTGGCGAGAGCCATCTCAAGGTTGTGTGGGTAACAGGTACGGCAGAGGTTCATTCTGCAAGCAAGGAGTAGAGCGCATGCGTAACGAGCCAACATTGGCGCAGAAGGCCCTGGCGGAGCTGCTGGGCACGTTCATTTTGGTGTTCTTTGGTGGCATGGCGGTGATTTTAAGCGGCGGCGCAAGCGCGCTCACCTTCACCAACTATGGCGATCTGCTGGCGGTTGGGTTGGCGTTTGGCTTGGCGCTGGCCGGAGCCATCCACGCCTTTGGAAAAATCTCTGGCGGCCACTACAATCCAGCGGTGACAACGGCGCTGCTGGCGACGCGGCGCATGCCGCTGAACGAGGCGCTGGTGTACTACGTGGCGCAGCTGGCTGGCGCGATGCTGGCGGCGCTGTGCCATGCGCTGATCTTCAACTTCGATCAGTCAGCCATGTTTATCACTATACCCGGCTTGAATATCGGCTTTGGCAGCGCAGTGCTGGCCGAGATCATCGGCACGTTCCTGCTGGTGAGCGTGATCTTCGGCGTGGCGGTTGACGGGCGCGCACCGGCGGGCTGGGCCGGCTGGATGATCGGCATGGCTGTGACGGCGGGCGTGCTGGCGCTGGGGCCGGTCAGCGGCGCGAGCTTCAACCCGGCGGTATCGCTGGGGCCGCGCGTTATCACGGCGCTGATCGGCGGCAGCGCACAGTGGAATTGGTTGATCGTGTACATCGGCGGTCCGCTGATTGGCGGCGTGCTGGCGGCATTGATCTATGACTTCGTGGCCCACCCCAACCAGGCGGCCGAACCGCTGGAGCATGCGCTGCAGAGCGAGCCAACAGTCGGCAAGGGCGAGCGCTAGCGCTGCTGAGAATTGTCTATGGGCGCACGCGAGCGCCAGCAGCGGCGTGTGCTATACTGACGCCGCCGCTGGCGCAGGTGCGTGGCGGCAACCCTGGACCAGCGCCGCCAGCGCGCCGACGTGGCCGAGCAGCGCTGCGGCTGGCGTATCCGAGCACGATTTAGGAGGTGCTGTATGGCAACCCTGAGCGAGAGTGTTGGCGCGATCATCAAGCGCAAGCGCGCCCGTGATCGATTTACCCAGGCGGAGCTGGGCAGCCGAATTGGCGTCTCTGGCTCGTACATCGGCGCAGTGGAGAGCGGCACAACCTCGCTGCGCCTGAGCGAGCTAGAGGGCCTGGCCAGCGTTTTTCGCACCACAGCGCTCGACATCATGAGCGAGGCCGCCTCGACCGAGACGAAGACCTACTCCGATGAGCGGCGCGAGCAGGAGTCGCTGCTCTCTGTGTTCGCGGCCCTGCCCGCAGAGCGGCGGCGCCAGGTGATCGAGTTCTGCCTGTTTCAGCAAGAGCTACAGGCGCGGCCCAGCGCCGACTAGCCCGCCGCTGGTTGCTGGTTCCAACTGAGGCGGTTTATGCTATCATTGTTTCCCAGCAACGCCGCTCACCCTAGCAATGCCGCTGCCGTTGTCTGTCTACCCGTGTAATCAAGGAGGCCCATTTGGCACCCAAAAAGAAACAGCCCAAAAAGATCGGCGTGCTGGTTGGTCGTGAGTGGTCGTGGCCACCAGCGTTTATCGAAGAGGTCAACCGCCGCGATGCTGGCGTCGAGGCCGAGTTCGTCAAAATTGGCGGCACGGCCATGAACGAGCCATCGCCCTACGCCGTGATCGTCGACCGCATCTCGCACGAGATCCCCTACTACCGCACTTATCTCAAGAATGCGGTGCTACAGGGCACGGTGGTTGTCAATAACCCCTTTTGGTGGAGCGCCGACGACAAATTCTTTGGGGCCTGTCTGGCCGATGCCATTGGCGTGAAGCATCCGCGCACCATCGCGCTGCCCTCGCACTCCTACATCGAGGGTGTGGTCGAGGAGTCGCTGCGCAACTTGGTCTACCCGATTCCGTGGGAGGAGCATGTCGCGGCCGTCGGCGGCTTCCCGGTGATTCTCAAGCCCGCCTGGGGCGGTGGCTTCAAGCAGGTCTTCAAGCTGCACTCGTTTGATCAGCTCTTCGATGCCTACAACACCACCGGCACCGAGTGCATGATGCTGCAGGAGTGCATCGAGTGGGATAAGTACGCGCGCTGCATGTGCATAGGCAAGGACAACATCATGGTGATGAAGTTCGATGCCAACGCGCCCTGGCCGCACCGCTACTTCCACGAGCCAGGCTTCTTGACCGAGGCCGAGGGCCAGCAGGTGCTCGACGGCGCGCGCAAGCTCAACGAGGCCCTGGGCTACGATATGAACACCGTCGAGTTTGCCATCAAGGACGGCGTCGCCTACGCCATCGACTTCACCAACCCAGCGCCCGACATGGACATCAACTCGCTCACCGAGCACTACTTCCCCTGGGTTGTGAATGCGATGGCCGATCTGTGCATCGACCTCGCCACCGGCAAGCGCAAGCAGAGCCGCGTCAAGTATCAGTGGGATAGCCTCCTGACCGCCTCGACCGCGCCCGCCGCCACAAGCAAGGCTAGCTCCGCCACCAAAGCTGGCGCGGCCCCGAAGGCGCGCACGGCGCGTAAGTCGACTGTCTCGGAGTAGTTGATCGGCGCACCGGGCTGCACGCTTAGCCCGGTGTCGCCAGTTCGCCACATCGGCGCGTCACACCTCGCGCAGCGGCCCGGCTGCCGTCACGCCCGATGTCGTCTCAGCAGTGAGCCACGCCCGCTCAGCCCAGCATCACACCACGGTTGTGTTCCATCATCACCAGATTTAGATTCATGCCGCAGGAGACGTGTATGCTCGCTCAGGCTATCCAGGCTTACCACAGCTTGCTGACGCCCGATCTCGCTCGTGAGTCGCAGACGGCGCTAACCCGCTTGCAGCGCGAGGAGAATCTGTTTTTCGGTTCGCGCCCGCTGTGCACGGTGCTGCGCCCACACTTCATTTCGCCCGATCACTACACGTTGATCAAAGAGGTTTGCTCGGCGGTGGCTGTCGCCGCCCGCCAGGTGGTAAACTACGCCATCACGCAGCCGGAGATTCTCGAGCGCCTGGCGCTCACGCCTGGCGAGATGCGCCTGCTCGACCTCGATCCTGGCTACGGCGAGCTGAGCGTCTCATCGCGCCTCGACTCATTCCTCACCACCGATGGTTCCTCGTTTCAGTTTGTCGAGTACAACGCCGAAAGCCCCGCCGCCATCGCCTACGAGGATGTGCTCTCGGAGGTGTTTTTTCAGCTGCCGGTGATGCAGGAGTTCGCGCAAACCCACCGCGTGACCGCGCTGCCGGCGCGCCAGCAGCTCTTCCAGGCCCTGATGAGCGCCTATCGCGAGTGGGGCGGCAGCGCCGAGCCGTCGATCGCCATCGTCGACTGGAATGGCCTGCCCACGCGCTCCGAGTTCGAGATGTTCCAGAGCTATTTTCAGCACCACGGCGTCGCCGCCCTGATCTGTGCGCCGGAGGATTTAACCTACCGCGAGCGCACGCTCTACGCCAACGGCACGCCGGTCAATCTGGTCTACAAGCGCGTGCTGACCAGCGAGTTTCTGCAGCGCCTCGGCGACGCCGCGTTCGAGCACCCGCTCGTGCAGGCTTACCGCGATGGCCGCGCCTGCGTCGCCAACAACTTCCGCGCGAAGCTGCTGCATAAAAAGATGATCTTTGGTCTGCTGACCAACCCCGAGGTCACCAGCGCCGCCGGCGTCGATCCGCTCGTCGCCGCTCGCATCGCCCAGCACATCCCCTGGACTCGCCGCGTGCGCGACACCCGCACCGACTACGCCGGCGTGGAGGTCGATCTCATTCCGTTTATTGTGGAAAATCGCGATCGCTTCTTGCTCAAGCCCAACGATGAGTACGGCGGCTCCGGCATCACCATCGGCTGGGAGACCGAGCTTGACGAGTGGACGCGCGCTGTCGAGCAGGCCAAGCACGAGCCGTTTATTGTGCAGGAGCGGGTGGTCATCGCCTACGAGGACTACCCCGCCCTGATCGATGACGAGTTGGTCATCGCCCAGCGCCTCGTCGATACCGATCCCTTCTTGTTTGGCTCCGAGGTAGAGGGCTGCCTGACGCGCCTGTCAACGGTCACGCTGCTCAATGTGACTGCCGGCGGCGGATCGACGGCTCCGACGTTTTTAGTTGAACCGCATGACATCTAAATCGCTTCAATCGCTGTGTTGAGCGCTATCTACGAGAAAAAGAGGTCGTCATGAACTACCGTGATCCGTCGCACCCCGATTTTCCGTTTACCATCGGCATCGAGGAAGAGTACCAGATCATCGACCCGGAGACCCGCGAGCTACGCTCCTATATCACGCAGATCATCGACGAGGGCCAGCTGGTGCTGCGCGAGCAGATGAAGCCCGAGATGCATCAGTCGATCGTCGAGGTCGGCACCCACGTTTGTCGCACCACCGATGAGGCGCGCAAGGAGATCGTGCGTCTGCGCGGGGCCATCGGCAGCCTGGCCGCCAAGCGCGGGCTGCGCATCGCCGCCTCGGGCACGCACCCGTTCTCGTCGTGGCAGAAGCAGGACATCACCCCGCACGAGCGCTACTACGGCGTGGTCGAGGAGATGCAGGAGGCCGCCCGCCGCCTCTTGATCTTTGGCATGCACGTCCACGTCGGCATGCCCGACAATGAAACCTGCATCGAGATCATGAACGTGGCGCGCTACTTTATGCCGCACCTGCTGACGCTCTCCACCTCCTCGCCCTTCTGGATGGGCCGCAAGACCGGCTTTCACTCCTATCGCTCGCTGATCTTCACCAACTTTCCGCGCACCGGCATCCCCGATATCTATCAGTCCTACGCCGAGTTCGATCAGTACGTGCAGACGCTCGTGCGCACCAAGAGCATCGACAACGGCAAAAAAATCTGGTGGGACCTGCGCCCGCATCCGATGTTCGGCACGCTGGAGGTGCGCGTCTGCGATATTGCCACCCGCGTCGATGAGGCGATCATGCTGGCGGGCCTGATCCAGGCGATCTTCGTTAAGATCTACACCCTGTTTCGGCAGAATCAGACGTTCCGTGTCTACAATCGCTCGCTGATCAACGAGAACAAGTGGCGCGCCGCGCGCTACGGCCTCAACGGCCAGCTGATCGACTTTGGCAAGAAGGAGCAGCTGCCCGCCCGCGAGCTGATGCTGGAGCTGCTCGACTTTGTCGATGATGTCGTCGATGACCTCGGCTCGCGCCAAGCGGTCGAGTATGTCCACACGATCTTGGACGAGGGCACGAGCGCCGACCGCCAGCTGCGGACCTACGCCGAGACCGGCGATCTGAAGGCGGTGGTCGATCAGCTCGTGCGCGAGACCATGGACGGCGTTGAGCTGACCGAGCTGAGCAGCGAAGCCTCGGCCTAAGCTAGCAGCAACGGCGACGCTAACGAGGCTGTTAGCGTCGCCGTTGCTATTTTAGGGGCTGAGGATAAACGGCAGGAAGGCGCGCCAGGGATTCTCCACCACTGGCTCGATGATCTGCGGCCGCACAATGCCAGCTAGCCCGCTGCCGACGCTGGCTGGCTGCCGGGCTGGCTGGCCGTTGCGTAGCACGCTGAGCGTGTAGCTGCTGCTGCTGTTGACATCGCCCTGCACCACCAGCGTGAAGGGTCCGCTCAGCGGCACTTGGTCGATGATCACGCTGTCGCCGCCAGCCTGGGCCGACTGCTGCGTCGGCGGCTCATCGACGAACGGCTCCCACAGCGCCAGGTCAGCGTTGCCCTGCTGCACCGCCAGGCTAAAGCTGGCGCTGTCGCCGCGCTGCAAAAAGAACTGGTAGACATCCTGCGCGCCGGGAGCGAGCGCTACATTGGGCGGCGCGTAGTTGAGGCGCAGCAGCGCAGGCTCGGTGCTGCGCCCGGCTGGCGAGACGCCCCAGATGTGCAGCATCAGCGCGCCTGGCTCGACGCTCGGCGGCAGGGTGAGCGCTACGTCGGGCAGGCTGCTAACCGGTATGAACAGCCGTCCGCGCAGAACTGGCCGCAGCGGCTCCCCGGGGGTGGCCTGCGCGTACTGATAGACCTGCACAATAATTCGATTGATTGCTGGCAGCGTGGCCTGATTCTGCGTGATCTGCAGCACCAGCGTGCGTGTGCTCAGCAGCCGCTGCGCTGTGCTGGCCTGGATCAGCGGCAGCGGCGGGCGGTTAACCACCTCGCCCTTGAATACCAGCAAGTTGTTTTGCTCATTGGTCTCGGCCACGCGGTCGTCGCTGTCGATGGTGATGGTGATGCTAAATGGCTCAAGGCTGGTTGGCCGCCACGGGAGCGGCGCGTTGAGCTGGTAGTTGCCTGGCAGCAGCGGGCCAACATTGATGCGCTGATCAAACACGATGCCGCTGTTCTGTTGCACCTGAACATGCAGCAGCGAGCCAGGGCTGCGACCGCGTGACACAACCTCGGCCCCGATCACCATGGGCTGGTTTAGCGGCACGAAGCGCACCGCAGGCTGGACGATGCGGCGCAGCACAAGGTCGGTCGCAGGCTCGGGATTGCGGGCGACGGGATACTCTGGCAGGCAGGCAGCGGTGGTCAGGCTGAAGCCGCTCCAGAAATCCTGAAACACCTCATCCCAGCCGACGGCGGTGCTCATATCGCGCACAAATTGGTATGGATGCTGGTTATCAGCGACCGTGTCGTCATCGTGGTACCAGTGCGCGTGCCAGCTTAGCTCCACCGTCGAAGCGCTGACCGGCCGCCCGACGAGATCGGCGTAGAGGCTTAGGCCAGCTGCGTCGTCGTCGATGCTGGTTGGGTCGGAGCCGTCGAAGGTCCACGGACTCACACTCGGTGCAAACCAGGGCACGTCGCTCAGGCTGCGGCGATGGATGATCGCGCCGGTGCTGGAGAGCGGGTCGCTGATGCGCAGCTCGGTCTGCTCGGCCCACGTGGCGACGGCTGTGCCCTGAAACTGTTGGCGCAAATTATCGGCAAAATGGCGCAAATCAACAAGACCGTCGGGCGCTGCTAGCTCCCAGTCGTGGGGTGGGCACTGGGCGAGATCATACTTGTAGCTGGCTTGGTAGGCTTGAATGAGCTTCTGGCGCGTTGGGGCGCGCTGCCCAGGGTCTTGCAGCAATTGATAGAGCGCCTGGGCCGTGGCATCCCAGACATCCTTGACGCTTTGCATCTGCTGTGCGTCAACGGCGATGAGGATGCGCGGGTGCTGGCTGCTCGGCAGCATAGCGTGGTAGGTATCGACTGCGCTGATCGCCATCGCATCCGGAGTCATGGCTGGGTTCCAGCTGGCTAACACCGCGCCAGGGCTGGTGGGATCAAAGAACTCGTAGTTCGGCGAGCCAACCAGCATACGTGTGTAGGGGGCCAGCTCGGTGAACTCCTCGGCCGATGCGCCGAAGCACATAACCACATCGATGACATCGAGCGGCTGATTGAGCGCGCTCGCTAGTGCGAGCGCCTGGGCGAGCGCATAGGGCGTCAGCGCCCCATAGCTGAGCGGGCTGCCTGGCGGCGTGTGGTTATCGGTTAGGTCGGGGTTGGCCCCGATGTTGGTTGGCAGCGGCGGCAGCGCAGCGGCAGGGCGCAGCGGATTCGGCCCGAAGATCAGGCTCAGATCGGTTTCTGGCACTAGCGGCGTGCCGTGGCCGATGTAGCTCAGCGTCGTGCGCTCGCTCTGGAAGCGCGCGCGCACCCAGCGTAGAAACCCGCCGAGGGTGGCTGCATCGGTGACATCGTACTCGTTGAGCGTGGGGCTGAGCACGCCGCTGGCATCCGGCAGCCCAAACACCGTGGTGATGCTGCCATCGTAGATCAGGCGGATGTGCGTATCGCCCTGGCCATGCAGGTCGGCGAGCACCACCGCTAGCTTCTCTGGATGGCCGCTGCTGGCGCTGACAAGGCTGCTGAGCGTTGTGCTGTAGTGTGGTGTCAGGTCAAGCGAGCTGCCAGGGCGATTGTCGTAGGCCAGCACATAGATGGACAGCAGTCCCACGCTGTTCGGTGGCGGCGGCGCGGCGCTGGTTGTTTGAGATGCCCGTGGCGTGCTGCTCAACAGCCCCACGATCAGCCCAAACGCCCACCACCAGCGCCAGCGGCGGTGAAGTTTGGGGTGCATAGATTCCTCCTCGTTGCGCACGGTACCTGCCACCTCACGCAAGGAGATGGCAGGTACCGCAAGCAGCCAACTGCTGAGCACGCTCAGCGATGAATTTAGCGCTGAACCGTCGGCAGGAAGATTTGGTTCTGCGTGCTGATCAGCGCCATGTCGAGATCGGTCACCGCCGATGGGATGCCCACGACCGGGCTAACCTTGGTGGCATAGCCTGGCGCGCTGACCTGGACGTACCAGCAGCCTGGTCCGACATCCCAGCCGTAGTGGCCGTCGCTGCCGGTTATCTGCTCCGGCGCGGCCGGTGACATCAGGCTTAGGTCGGGATCGGCCGCCATGCCCTGGTCAGTCGGGGCCTCCTGGCTCCAGGGCTGACCATTGCGCGACAGATTCGACTCACACGAGCTGAGGTCCGTGTCGCTCGGGCTGGTGCGCGCCTCCCAGTCGGGCACGTGGAACAGGGCGACTGTTGCGCCTTCGATCGGCTGGCCGGTGTGCAGATCGGTGATCACGCCGCTTGGGTCGTAGATCTCGATCGTGCCCAAGAACTTCTCCATGCGCACGCCTGCGCAGTCCCACACCAGATAGACCTCGATGCTGGTGTGGCCGCCGGTCGGGTCAAACAGCGCGTTCAGGTCACCAGCGGTGATGGTTGCGCCATAGGTGTTGCTGCTTGAGTCGAACGTGACCGGATAGGACTGCAGCACGGTGCTATCGCCGACGTAGCGCAGCTCCAGGTGGGCGTTGCTGGGCACGATGCCGTTCGGACAGGTGATACAGCCGCTGGAGATGATCAGCTGCGTATCGCCGTTGTTCTGGCGGCTGGTGCGGATGGTAAAGTGGCCGGTGTTGGGATCGTAGGCGACGTTGCCCGGCCCGTGCACGTGCACTGGCGGCGGCACGATTGGATGCAGATGGAAGTCGATGTCGCTCACCAGGCTATCGCCAACGTGAATCGGCGTGGCTGCGCTTGGCTCGCTGGCATCTGCGTACCACTGTCGCTGGAAGCCTGCATGTCCAGCCAGCACCAGATAATCGCCGCTGGGCACATCGCTGAAGCTGTAGTGGCCCATCTGGTCAGTTAGCGTGCGGCCAACGATCTGCAGCGGATTGCTGGCGCTGATGTCCTCGGTGCGTGTGATCAGCAGCACGCTGGATCCAGGCAGCGGGTGGTTGTCAACCGTCACCACGGTGCCTGTGACGTGGCCGATCACCAGCTTTGGTCGCAGCAGATAGTCCTCGGTCTCGCCGTACTCCCAGCCGCCAACAGGGCCGCTGCCATTGGCCGAGGTTGCCGGTGTGTTGCTGAGGGTGATGCGCATCCAGGCTGGCCGCAGTGGGTTGGGCTGGTACGGGAAGAAGACCGGCGTGGTGAAATTATACACGCCAGGGCCTTGCAGTGTAATCACCTGATTCTGCACCGCCCACTCGTTGGAGATCCACGGGAAGAGCCAGCTCTTGCAGTGGCGCACGCCGCCCCACTCGCCATTGCGGTTCCAGTCAAACCACAGGTTGACATAGGCCTGCGTCGGCGGCATATTGGCCGGCACGGTCACCTGGTACTGCAGCACCTGCGGGGTGCAGTGGCGCAGGCTGGTGGTGCTCGGCGGCCCGCCGATGAAGGCATCGTCGGCGAGATCACGGTTGCCGCTCTTGACTGCGAGCACTAGGTTGTTGGTCGGGTCGGAGTCGGCACCCTGGTCGGCCTCCTGCTCAGCGGTGATCTGCTTGCCCAGGAAGTAGCGCAGCCCCAGGTTGTTGTGCAGCGCGCCGCGCCCGATGAACGCTGGAATGCGATTGTAGACCGTTGGGAAGCGCGCCGGGATGAATGGCCACCAGTAGGCGGGCATCGCCGCCAGCTGCGAGTTGTGGCTGTCGGGCGCGTCGCCGAGATCGGGAGCCAGATAGTAGTCCTCGGTCTCGCCGTACTCCCAGCCAGTGGCCGGGCCGCTGCCGTCGTCGTTGGCCGCCGGGGTCTCGCTGACCGTCATGCGGAACCAGAGGTCGGCGTGGGCCTGCTGCGGGTGCGCGGCGATAAACAGCGGTGTGCTGAAGGTGTTCAGGCCCGGTGCGAGCGTGATCACCTGGTTTTGCACCGCCCACTCGTTGGCGAGGCCGTTCGGGCACTGGACTGCGCCGCCCCACGCACCGTTGCGGTTCCAGTCTGACCACAGGTTGAAGTAGACGCGCCGCGGCGCGACGCCGTTGTAGGTCACGGTGTACTTGACCTGGATCTGCTTGCAGTTGGGTATGTCGATCAGGCGACGTGGGCTGACCAGGCCGTCGTCGGCGCGATCCTGGTCGGCGATGTTCATGGTTGGCGAGATGTTGTGGGTGATGTCCACATCGAAGCCGGTGTCGGCCTCGTCCTCGCTGGTCACACGGCGGCCAAGATAGAACAGCCGGATGTCGCGGTGCAGCGGGCCGAAGGCCGGGCTGCCAGGCCCGAACACGGTTGGGAAGCGTGCCTGCACGCCGGTGTAGGCGCTCATCGTCGTGTTGTTGAACGAGTTGGAGCTATCGGGCGCGTCGCCAAGGTCCGAGCGGCGCTCTGCTGGCGGCGTTGGGGTTGGCGATGGCGTCGGCGTCAGCGACGGCTCAGGCGTCTTGGTTGGCGTTGGCGTTGCTGGCTCGCCGCGAATGAGGTAGTCCTCGGTCTCGCCGAAGCGCCAGCCGCTGCTCGGGCCGCTGCCATCGGGGGCGCTGGCCGGTGTGTCGCTGATGGTGATGCGCATCCAGAAGGCTGGCGGCAGATTCGGGCTGTGCCAGGGGGTGAACGCCGGTGTGGTGAAGATGTTCAGGCCCGGTGCGAGGCTGACGACCTGGTTCTGCACCGCCCACTCGTCGGCGAGCAGGCCGGTCGGGCAGTCGATGCGCTCGCCCCAGTTGCCGTTGCGGTTCCAGTCCGCCCACATGTTGAAGTAGACCTCGCGCGGCGGGCCGTTGTTGGTCACGGCGTAGGTCAGATAGGTTGGCGTGCAGTGCGGATAGCCGCCAAGGCTGGTCGGCGACAGCAGACCGTCGTCGGCTCCATCTTGGTTGGGCACGTTGCCCGGCGGATTGATGTTGTTGATGACATCGGTGTCCGGGCCAACATCAGCCTCTTTTTCAAATGTTACCTTGCGCCCAAGGAAGAAGAGGCGTGCATCGTGGTGCAGCGGCCCGAAGGCCGGGCTGCCAGGGCCGAACACGGTTGGGAAGCGCGCGAGCACGCTGGGATAGGCGTTCATCGACGAGTTGGTCGAGTTAGAGCTGTCCGGCGCGTCGCCCAGGTCGGAGATCGTCTCTTGCGGCGGCAGGGTCGGCGTGGCGGTTGGCTCCTGCGTGTCGCCGTGGATGAAGTAGTCCTCAGTCTCGCCATACTCCCAGCCGTTGGCTGTGCCGCTGCCATCATCGCTCAGCGCTGGCGACTCAGAGACCGTCATGCGCATCCAGAACGGGCCGTAGCTGGTCGAGCTATGCCATGGCAGGAAGCCGGTGCTCACGAAGGTGTTTAATCCAGGCGCGAGCGTGATCACCTGATTCTGCACCGCCCACTCGTTGGCCACCGCGCCTGGGCAATCGTAGGAGCCGCCCCATGCGGCGTTGCGGTTCCAGTCCGCCCACATATTGAAGTACACATCGCGTATGCCTGGTCCGTTGTAGTTTACCGTGTAGGTCAGGCGTACTTCCTGGCAGCGCGGGAAGCCTGCCAGCGTGTTGGGCTTCACCAGGCCATCGTCGGCTAGGTCGCGGTTTGGCGCGTTGAACGCAGGCATGATGTTGTTCGATGGGTCAGCATCGGGGCCGGTATCGGCCTCGGTCTCGCCGGTGACAGCGGGGCCTAGGTTGAACAGCCGGATGTCGTGGTGGATGGGGCCGAAGGCGGGGCTGCCAGGGCCGAACACGGTTGGGAAGCGCGCCGGGATCGCACCCGCATAGGTCGTCATGGTGGTGCCCGATGAGTTGGTGCTGTCGGGGGCGTCGCCGAGATCAGCGATCAGCTCGTTGATCGGCGTTGGGGTATTCGTCACTTGTCCAGCAGGTGTCGGGGTGGGGGTGTCGGTAATGCGCGGCGTGGGCGTGTCGGTCGGCTGGCCGACGGCGGTCGGCGTGGGCGTCTCGGTGACTCGTGGCGTGGGCGTGCTGGTTGGCTCTGGCTGCACCCGCAGCAGGTAGTCCTCGGTCTCGCCATACTGCCAGCGGTTGTCCGGGCCGCGGCCATCGGCGTTGCTCGCCTGCGTCTCGCTCAGCGTGATGCGCATCCATGTGTCTAGTTGCCCTGCCGCTGTCCCATTGGGTAGGAAGGCGGTGGTGGTGAAGTTGTAGACGCCTGGCCCGCTGAAGGTGACCGGCTGGTTCTGCACCGCCCACTCCTGTGACGGGAAATTCTGGCCGGGGCAGTCGAACACTTCGCCCCACTGGCCGTTGTGGCTCCAGTCGAACCAGAGGTTAACGAACATCAGATCGCTGACCATGGTGTTCACGGTCACGCGAAACTGGAGCTGCATCGGCACGCACGGCACGAAGTCGCTCAGCGGCGGCAGCCCAGCGTAGAAGGCGTCGTCGGCTCCATCTTGGTTGGCGATGTTGTTGGCTGGGTCGAGGTTGTTAACACCGTCGGCGTCTGCTCCGCCGTCGGCCTCAAGCTCCAGCGTCACGGCGTCGCCTAAAAAGACCGCCTGCGGGTTGATGTGCGACGGACCAGGCGGATAGCCGGTCGTCGGATCAAAGACGGTGGGAAATTTTGCCGGGATGCTGGGATAGGCATCCATCGCCAATCCAAACGAGTTGGTGCTGTCCGGCGCGTCACCTAGGTCAAGGCTGCCACCGTTCAGGTCGTTGGACTTGGATCGCTCCGCCTGGCTGCTGCGCATGGCGGTGGCGCTGCTCTGGCTTAACCAAAGCAGGCCACTCATGGCAATAATCAGGCTGACCATACCGAGTCGCATCACGTAGCGCATGCTGTTCCTCCTGTTCCAACTGTGTCACAGGCCAATGAGTGGGGGATTGAGTGTAGGGTGTGTGTGCTTTTAGTATGCCAAACTGGCGCAGCCCATACAATCAAATTCACTCTGGTCTTTTGACCCGATTTTTCCAGGGTTCAGCACTGTTCATGACCCGATTAAGCCGATTGTCTGCTGTAGCGCTGGCCGACAGTGTATAATGGCTGCAAGAGCCTCTAGGTGGATCAATCCATGGAACAGCAACACCAACGAAGTCTTGGCCTAACCGATCTTGAGAAGCTGGTTGGCGACGCCCTGCGCATGGTGCGCGAGGGCGATCTGCTGGCGCTCGCCGCCTCCCCGCTGGCGCAGGTGCCGCTGCTGGCAAGTTGGTATGTTGGCGCAGAGCCGCGCGGCTCCACCGAGCGCGGGCGCGCGCTGCAGGCGCTGCTGGAGTGGCTCATCGAGCGCCTGCGCCCTGTCGGCGAGCATAGCTGGACGCAGCTGAGCTGGCGCGCCTACAATGTGCTGCGCGGCTTCTACTGCGAGGGCCGCCGTATCGCCGAGCTGGCCGAGCTGCTGGCCGTCGCCGAGCAGACTGTCTACCCCATCCGCGCGCAGGCGCTGACGTCGCTCGCCCGCCTGCTGCAAGAGGAGCTGACGTCTCCCGCCGATGAGCGCCCCAACTATGCGCTGCAGGCGCTCTATCCCAGCTTGCCTAGCCCCCAGCAGACGCTGCTGCGCCTGCTCGCGCTCACCAGCACTCCACTGCCGGTGCACCTCGTCTATGATCTGGCCCGCGCTGTTGACCTGCCCGATGTGGAGCTGCATCTCCAGGCCCTGATCAGCAGCGGTATGCTTCAGACCAACCCCAGCCGCTCGGAGTTTGCGCTCCAGCCCAAGCTCATCCCGTACCTGCGCACGCTTCTGCCGCCGCAGGAGCGGCGCACCTGGCACGCGATTATTGCCAGCGATGCCCTGGCGCAGGCGCGCTACCTCGCTGCGGCTAGCCACCTGCGCGCCGCTGGCGACTATACCGCCGCCGCCGAGGTGATCATCGCCCAGCACCAGGCGATCATCGACAACTTTCAGGGCCTGGAGCTGCGCGATCTGCTCGCGAGCTTTCGCGCCGCCGAGATCAACGCGCCGCACCTTTGGCCGCGCCTCAAGCTGGTCAGTGGCGATGTCGCGATGACCATGGACGATGTGCCCACCGCCTTGGCCGAGTACCAGCAGGCTCTCGCCGCCGAGTCGCTGCTCATCAAGGCCGAGGCTTACTACAAGCGCGGCCGCGCCTTCCGCTCGCAGCACACCGGCGAGGCCGAGGCGCACTTTGCCTACAGCATCAAGCTGCTGGAGCAGCACGCGCCGACCGACCCGCTGCTCTATCGCGTCTACCTCGATCAAGCTTGGATGCTTTTTCAGGATCGCCAGGATTGGGCCAAGGCCGAGGCGAGCCTCCAGCGCGCCGAGGCGCTGATCGACCCGACCGATCGCGCCGCCTGGGCCGAGCTCACCAACGCCTGGGGTATGTTTCGCTCGCACCAGGGTGATTTCAGCGGCGCGCTCGAGTACCACCGCGAGGCGTGGCTCGCCGCCAACGAGACCCAGGACGCCCTGCTGATGACGCACATGGCCCACAATGTCGGCAACGACTATGTCGCCCTGCGCCAGTACGATCAGGCCCTGCTCTACCTGCGCCAGAGCGCCGAGCTGGCCCAGGAGAACGGCAACCGCCGCATGGAGGGCCTGTGCCAGAAGAGCCTCGGCGCGTGTTTTTTCTGGCTCGGTCTCTACGAGCGCGCCATCGAGCACTACGCCCGCGCCCACGCGATCTTCACCGCCATGCAGAATCGCAACTGGCTCGCCAACACCTGCTACGACCTCGCCGAGGCTTACGCCGAGCTAGGCCAGGTCGAGCAAATGCGCGCCTACTTCGATCAGGCTGTGGCGCTGGCCCACGCCGGCCGCCTCGAGCGCCTGCTCAACGATCTGAGCACCCTCGCCCACGCCTACCCTGGCCTCTACCCGCCAGCGGCAAACCTCAACGAGCGCCAGCAGCAGGTCTTCGACTACCTCAAAGATCACCCATCGATCACCAACCGCGACTACCGCGACCTCACCAACATCTCGCCCAAGCAGGCCGCCCGCGACCTCAACGACCTCGTCGAGCGCCAGATCCTCGTGCGCATCGGCGAGGGCCGCGCCACCAGCTACCGCCTCGCCAGCGGCAGCGACGCCTAAGCGCTTTCTCCGGCGCGCTGTTGGCCCACGCACGCGAGCGCCTTGGCGATGATGCTGCGCGCCATGCCGAAGTGGGCGCTCAGCTGCGCGCTCGGGTCTGCGGCTAGCGCATGGTCCGTGCGTGTGCCATGCTCAAACGTTTGCAGACAGTAGGGCTGCTCCTGGCTGTCGAAGCGCCATGTGCGCTCGTCGACAATCTTGTGGATGATCACGCGGTTGAGAAACAGCCCCTGGCTGTCGTAGTCGGCGCAGGTGGCGCGCCAGTAGGGGCGTGAGTCAACCGGCGTGGTGTCGAGCGTGAAGGCGTAGGGCTTGGGGTGCGGCTGCTGCTCCACGGTGTAGCGCTGCGGCCCGGCTGGCGTCAGCGTGTAGCCCATCTGCGGGCTGGCGGCTGTGGTCGTCTGCGTGGCGTCGATGCGCACTGGCACATACAGCGGGTAGCCCATGTCCACCAGCCAGTCCTGGCCATCGAGGTGCACCACCAGGGCTGTGTGGCAGCCGACATGCTCGTGCATATTGTTGATCGTCAGGTCGCACGCAAAGCCCAGCCCGCGCAGCAGTGCCGCGCAGGCCCAGTTGCTCTCAAAGCACGTGCCGCCTGTCCCCTGCGCCAGCGCCTGCTCCCAAAAGCCTTGCGCGCCGCGTGGGCGCTGGTCTACATCAGGCACCTCGGCATAGCGTACGATCCGCGACGCGCTCTCCCAGGGCACCCGCCGCGTGTAGGCGCTGACCAGCGCTGTCAGCAGCGCAAGCGCTGGCTCCGCCGCTGCTACGCCGAGATAGTCCATCACGTCGCTTTGTAGGGTTGGCGATAGCCGCTCATCCATGGCTTACCTCCTAAAGTAGTTGCTCCTGCGCATTGTGCCAAGATTTCATTGCGTGCACAAGTTGCACCATCTGCGCTACGCTCGATTTAGCACTCGCTGCGCCACTTTGCTAAATTCTAACGTTCACTTAACAGCCTGAAAATGCTCCTGTGTAAAGATTTTTAGGCGTTTTCTTCTGGTAAAAGTGGCTACACTATTGTTCGCCATGCGCCGATGAACAGCGCCTTGACAAAGGTGGCTGAGCGGATTAAACTACCCAGCGGAATTAGCACTCGTCGTTTATGACTGCTAAAACTCAATGCATTCAAGGAGGAGTATCAATGTCTGACTTCCGTGTTCGCCCGCTTGCAGATCGCGTGGTGATCAAGCCCGCCGAGCGGGAAGAAAAAACCAAAGGCGGCCTGTTTCTGCCCGATACCGCCAGCAAAGAGAAGCCCCAGGAGGGCCTGATCGTCGCTGTTGGCGAGGGCAAGCTGGATGACAACGGCAAACGCGTGCCGATGTCGGTGAAGGCGGGTGATCGGGTGCTGTTCGCGAAGTACGCCGGCACCGAGATCAAGATCGACGATGTGGATTACCTGATCCTGGCGGAGAAGGACATCCTGGCCGTCGTCGCTGAGTAATCGCGGATCACGATTCTCATCTTTGAATCCTGAGGAGGATAATAGTTCATGGCTAAGCAGGTTGCTTTTAATGAAGAGGCCCGTCGGGCGCTCAAGCGCGGCGTCGATATCGTCGCCGATGCGGTCAAGACCACCCTCGGCCCTCGCGGGCGCAACGTCGCCATCGATAAAAAGTTCGGCTCGCCCACCGTTACCCACGACGGCGTGACTGTCGCCAAAGAGATCGAGCTGAAAGACCCCTACGAGAACATGGGCGCGCGCCTGTTCGTTGAGGCCGCTACCAAGACCAACGATGTCGCCGGCGACGGCACCACCACCGCCACCGTGCTCGCTCAGGCCATCGTCCACGAGGGCCTGCGCCAGGTGGCCGCCGGTGCCAACGCGATGATGATCAAGCGCGGCCTCGACAAGGGCACCGAGGTGCTCGTCAACGCCGTTCGCGATCTGGCCAAGCCGATCAATGATCGCAACGACATCGCCAGCGTCGCCGCCATCTCGGCCGCCGACCAGACCATCGGCGATCTCATCGCTGAGGTGATGGAGAAGGTCGGCAAAGACGGCGTCATCACCGTCGAAGAGGGCCGCGGCCTTGGCTACGAGACCGAGTACACCGAGGGCATGCAGTTCGATCGTGGCTACATCTCCGCCTACTTCGTCACCAACAGTGACCGCATGGAGGCCGAGCTGGACGATCCCTACATCCTCATCACCGACAAGAAGATCAGCTCCATTCAGGAAGTCCTGCCGGTCCTCGAGAAGGCCCTGCAGGTCACCAAGAATCTGGTGATCATCGCCGAGGATATCGACAGCGAGGCCCTGGCCACGCTCGTCGTCAACAAGCTGCGCGGTACCATCAACGCGCTCGCCATCAAGGCCCCTGGCTTCGGCGATCGCCGCAAAGCGATGCTCCAGGATATCGCCATCCTCACCGGCGGCACCGTCATCAGCGAGGAGATCGGCCGCAAGCTCGATAGCGCCACCATCGAGGACCTTGGCCGCGCTCGCCGCGTCGTCGCCACCAAGGACGAGTCGACCATCATCGAGGGTCGCGGCGATGAGAGCGCTATCAAGGCCCGCATCGAGCAGATCCGCGCCCAGATCGAGACGACCACCAGCGACTTCGACCGTGAGAAGCTCCAGGAGCGCCTCGCCAAGCTCGCCGGCGGTGTGGCCGTCCTCAAGATCGGCGCTGCCACCGAGCCAGAGCTGAAGGAGCGCAAGCACCGCGTTGAGGACGCGCTCTCGACCGCCCGCGCGGCTGTCGAAGAGGGCATCGTCCCCGGCGGCGGCGTCGCCCTGCTCAGCGTGATGAACGCCCTCGATAGCATCTCACCCGCTAACGACGACGAGAAGGTCGCGGTCAACATCCTGCGCCGCGCCCTCGAGGAGCCGATGCGCCAGCTGGCCCGCAACGCCGGCGAGGATGGCGCGGTTATCATCGATACGGTTCGCCGCCTCCAGAAGGAGAAGGACGAGCCGACCA
Organism: Herpetosiphonaceae bacterium; assembly: GCA_013538855.1. GTDB lineage: Bacteria > Chloroflexota > Chloroflexia > Chloroflexales > Herpetosiphonaceae > OHK22. Next base: position 52,640 of record JABXJS010000079.1, on the reverse strand, counting down.
TCGGCTACAATGTCATCACCGGCGAGTACGGCTCAATGGTCAAGATGGGCATCATCGACCCGGCCAAGGTCACCCGCTCTGCCATCCAGAACGCGGTCTCCATCGCCTCGATGATCCTCACCACCGATGCGCTGGTCACCGACATCCCCGAGAAAGAGGCTGCTCCCGTTGGCGGCGCTCCGGGTATGGGCGGCATGGGCGGCATGGACTTCTAAGTCCTTTCTTCCCTCCCTACGATCAAGCCCCGACAGTGTATGTCGGGGCTTGATCGTTTTAACGCACGCGCTGCCGCCCTAGATATGGCGCAGAAAGAGCGCTGGGTTGTTCAGAAAATCTTTCGTGAACTGCACATGGTCGATCTCCTCGTAGCGCAGCGCCGTAATCTGGCCACCATCGAAGCTGTAGATCGTCGCCGCCGGGTACGCCATCAGGATTGGCGAGTGCGTCGCGATGATGAACTGCGCCCCCTCCTCGCTCGCCATGCGCTTGATCAGCATCAGCAGCGCCAGCTGCCGCCGTGGCGACAGCGGTGCCTCCGGCTCGTCCAGCAGATATAGCCCGTTGGCCACAAAGCGCGACTGAAACAGCGTGAAGAAGCTCTCGCCATGCGAGACGCCGTCTAGCCCGCCCGCGCCGTAGCGCCGCTTGATCGCGTGGGCCGTGTTGGCGTGCGGCTGGCGCGCCAGCAGCCTGCTCTGTACCGACAGGCTTGTGTCGCTGTCGATAGCCCGTAGCTCGGCCTCGGCCTCCTCGCGGATGCGCTGCATGCGCTTGGCGTAGCCGAAGAAGTCCTCCGAGCGCAGGAAAAATCCCCGCTGCGTGCGCTTGGTCCAGCCCAGCTTGAGCTGGCGCGCCAGCTTTTCGACCTGCTCCAGGCTCTGGTCGCGCTCAAGGTTTTCGCTGCCAACGTTGATCGAGCGCGCCGCCAGCGCCAGCGCCTCCAGCAGCGTCGATTTGCCCGAGCCGTTCTCGCCGATGAAGAACGTCACCGGGCTGCTGAAGCGCAGCGGCGCAGCGTGCAGGCTCTGGATGCTGGCGATGTGAAATGGGAAGCTCTGCGTCTGCTCGGCGCTGAGCGCCTTCAGCTGCACGTCGGTGAGATGTAGCATATGCGCTCCTACTGCCCGAGCGCCCGGCCTAGCCCAACCAGGCTGGCGTCGAGTGTGGGCGGGTGGAACAGGCCGGCGCGCACGTCGCGGCTTAGGCGCTCTAGCGGCAGGTCCGGCTGCATCGACGCGCCGCCGACCACCACCATGCAGCGCTCGACCACATCGACGGCCTGGCTGGTGGCGTTGGCCTTGGCGTGCGCCACATACGGCTTGAGCATGCCGCGCTGCCCTGGCTGCGCATCCCACGCCTGGGCGATCTGATAGACCAGCGCGCGCGCTTGCAGCAGCCGCGCCTCGATCTCGCCGAGCTGGCGCTGTATGCTTTCTAGCTCGCTGATCGCCTGGCCGCCCAGTGCTGTCGGCCGTCGATTGCGCGCAAACTCCACCGTCGCCGCCAAGGCCGCCTCGGCGATGCCCAGGTACAGCCCGGCGATGGTCAGCTGAAACCACGTGCTGCCGCTGCCCTGCGTTGGGTCGGGCGCGTTTGGCTCGCGGCGCAGCAGCAGGTCGTCGGGCGCGACCAGCACGTCGTTGAGCACCAGGTCGTCGTTGCGCGCCGCGCGCATGCCCGTGCCCTGCCAGGTCGGCTCCACGTGCACGCCGTCGAGATCGGTGCGCACCAGAAACACGCCGGAGGTGCTGCCCGGCCCCGCGCCGGTGTCTAGCGCGGCGCTGATCAGCGCGTGCGTCAGCGCTGGTGCGCCCGAGGTGTAGATTTTGCGCCCGCTGATGCGCCAGCCGCTCGGGGTCTGGCGCGCCACGGTGGCGAAGGTGCCGCCGCGGGAGGGACTGCCCATCTCGCGCTCGCTGGCGGCGGAGTTGATCAGCGCGCCCTCGGCAACCACGGCCTGGCACACGCGCGCGAAGGCATCAGCGGGCCAGGCATTGCTCTCGGCAATTCCGCCAATAATGTGCAGCGGCATATCAACAACCAGCGCCGTCGGCCCGTCGCCGCGCCCAAGCGCCTCTTGGCACAGTACCGTCTCCAGCAGGCTGGCCCCTGCGCCGCCAAGCGCCTTGGGCACCGTCAGCGCCAGGTAGCCCGCCGCGCGCAGGGCGTCGATGTTCGCATGCGGAAATTCGCCGCTGCGGTCGTGCTCGGCGGCGCGCGGGGCGAACTGTGCCGCTAGCTCCTGCGCCGTCGTCAGCAGCTCCGGCCGCACGCTCGCCGGTAAGGTTAACATAAGTGGATCGCGCATGAGGTTCCTTCCACTAGCGCCAAGGCTCACGCCTCGGCAACCTATCTTCTTTAATGTATGCTAACACAGCTCGCTGGTGGAGTTTTGTCTAGGAGGAAGCTATGCAGATCGAGCGCATCGACCATCTGGTGCTCACCGTGCGCGATATTGAGCGCACCTGTGACTGGTACGCCCGCGTCTTGGGCATGCACGTGCAAATATTTGGTGCCGATCGGCGCGCCTTGCACTTCGGCCAATCAAAAATCAACCTGCATCGCGTCGATCACGAGATCGTGCCGCACGCCGCCGCGCCAACGCCCGGCAGCGCCGATCTCTGCCTGATCGTCAGCGCGCCTATCGCCGCGGTGGTGGCGCACCTCGCCGCCTGCGGCGTGCCCATCGAGCTTGGCCCGGTCGAGCGCACCGGAGCCTGCGGCCCCGTCACATCCGTCTACCTGCGCGATCCCGACGCCAATCTGATCGAGCTGTCGCGCTACCCCGACGCCTAAAACAGACGCCCCGCTGCTCAGGCGAGCAGCGGGGCGCGTGCGCCAGTCTAGCTGACTTTATCGCCGGACTCAAGCGTAAAGCCGATCTTCAGCGTTACCTGGTAGTGCGCCACTTTGCCGTTGTCGATGTGCCCGCGTGTCTCAATTACCTGAAACCAGCGCAGATTACGAATGCTCTGGCCGGCCCGCGTGACTGCGTTCTGAATAGCATCCTCAATCGAGTTTGGCGAAGACCCAACGATCTCAATCAGCTTGTAGACGTGGTCGCTCATAGCACCTCCTTGTGAACAAACTCTATGCCTGTCTGCTTTTCCACCGCCGCGATAATCTGGGCTACGCTGCGCTCGTGGCTTTGTAGGCCGCAGTGCACCGTCACATCGGCGTACTGGCGATAGAGCGGCTCGCGCTGTATGTACAGCTCGGCCAGCGTCTCGCAGCCCTCGATCATCTGTCCGTCGACATCAGCCATCACGACCCCGCGTGAGTCAAAGTTCTCGATGCGCTGCACTAGCTCCTCGATGCCTAGCTCAAGCCAAACGGTCACGCCGTTGGCGCGCAGGTGCTCCATGATCGCTGGGCTATACACAACGCTGCCGCCGGTGGCGATCACGGTGTGCTGCACGTCGATGCTCAGCAGACAGCGCTCTTCGATGCGCAAGAAACCGGCCACGCCGTCGGCGTCGATGATCTCCTGCAGCAGCCGACCCTCCTGCGCTTGCAGCACGACGTCGCTGTCGAGAAATGTGTAGCCAAGCGCCTTGGCCAGCAGGACGCCGAGCGTGCTCTTGCCTGCGCCAGGCATCCCGATGAGGATAATGTTGGGGTGTTGCATATGCGCCTACCTTTGCTCTGCGGGGGTTGATCGCTGCCCCTAAGTATAGCCGCCTCTGGCGTTTTTGTCGCCTCGCAGCGCCGCTAGGCTGCCAAAAGCGCGCGTATTTTAGAAAAAGAATCGTCGTTGGCTGCCTGTCTGCGGCTCAACCGTAGCCGCAGCTAGCGGCCAGCCCGCTCGTGCGGGCGACTTGGCGCGCGCGGCGCAGCCCCAGCCTAGTGGCACGATTCGTGGCGTAGGTGGTAGGCAACTGTCAATTGCTGTCAAGAGCTGTCGATTTCCAGAGAAAATAGCCTATTTGGCGAAAATTCGCTGTTCCATGCTGCGATGCGTTATGCTATACTACACTGCAACGAGTGAACCTCAGCTGCAACTCAGGTGCAAAGGAGCAACCCATGAGCGACCACCCAACCACTGTCGGCGAGATCATGAACCCCCACGTTATCTCTTGTACCAGCGACACCACCCTGCGTGAAGCCATCGACATGCTCCAACAACATCGTATCCACGCGCTGGTCGTCGTCGAAGGCCCAGGCTACCTAGCCGGCGTCTTCTCGCAGACGGACGCGCTGCGCGCCTGGCGTCAGGGCCTCGACTACGAGCAGTCCATGGCTAGCCCCGTCGGCGAGTTCATGACCAAGAGCGTTATCACCTGTATGTCGCATGTCGATATGACCCGCGCCGCCAGCATGCTCACCGAGCACAAAATTCACCGCCTCGTTGTCGTCGAGGAGCGCAACGACGGCCGTGTCTGGCCCGTCGGCGTCATCTCGCAGACCGACATCGTGCGCCAGCTCAGCGGCATGATGCTGGTAGAGCGCTAGGCTCCCACGCCAGCGCTCTGTCCGCAACGTCGAACGACGGCCACACCTAGCCGTGGCCCAGGCGCGTAGGCCAATCGACATGGCGATGTGAGGCGCAGCCTCGCTCTGCAGAGCGCTGGCCACACCAAGCGTGCCTAGGCGCGTAGGCCAATCGACGTTGGATCAGCCGCAGAGCTAGGCGGCGTGCGCTCACGCAGCAGAGCGCTGGCCACACGCAGCCATGGTCTAGGCGCGTATGCCAATCGACGTTGGATCAGCCATAGCGCCGGACAGCGTGCTGCGCAGCCTCGCGCCTGGTCGAGCGACGGCCACAGGCAGCCGTCGCCCAGATTCGTGTGCCAATCGACGTTGGCCACGCCGCAGAGTCAGGCGGTGTGCGCTCACGCAGCAGAGCGCTGGCCACGCGCAGCCGTGGTCTAGATGCGTAGACCAATGGCTAAGACGGCGTGGGGCAGCCTCGCCCCCCGGCAGGGTTGCACCATGCGCCTGCGCGAAGCTGCATTGGCCCAAATATACTGTTGGCGTCGACGCGGTGGTATGATGGTGTTTGAACGTTGATTTGAGCGTGGGTGTGATCAGCGCTGCGATCATGCCCAAGAAAGATCATCATGACCAACACCGACTATGTGCCACCGTGTCGGCGCGACAGCTCCCCCGCCGACCGCGCCCACGAGGCCGATCGCCGCGTGCTCTACGGCGCGCTCCTGCTCGCCCGCAATCCACACGCCCGCATCAAGCCCGAGATCGCCGCCGCCGTCCAGGCGCTGCTGCCCGCCGTCCAAGCCTTCCTCACCAGCGCCGAGTCCGACCTTGCCGCCCAAGCCTGGGACTATGCCCAGGCGTGTCAGGCCGAGGAGTTTTTGCTGGCCAAGCGCCGCGCCTACGAGGAGGCTGTATGCAACCGCTAGTTGCCACGTTTTCGATTGTCGCCCGTGATGCCCGTAATGGCGATCTTGGCATCGCTGTGGCCTCAAAATTTTTAGCTGTTGGCGCGGTCGTCGCCTGGGCGCAGGCCGAGGTGGGCGCGGTTGCCACCCAGGCGCTGGCTAACCTGAGCTTTGGCCCGCTTGGCCTGCAGAAGCTCGCCCAAGGCCAGCCCGCCGACCAGGTGCTCAAAGAGCTGCTGGCCGCCGACGAGGGCCGCGATGAGCGCCAGGTTGGCATCGTCGATGCTGCTGGCCGCGCGATCTCGTGGACTGGCGCTGGCTGCATGGAGTGGGCCGGCAGCCGCACCGGGCCAGGCTGGGCCGTGCAGGGCAACATCCTCTCCGGCCCCGAGGTGCTTGATCAGATGGTTCAGCACTTCGAGCAGGCCGAGGGCGAGCTGGCCGAGCGCCTATTGGCCGCCCTTAGCGCTGGCGATGCCGCTGGCGGTGATCGGCGCGGGCGGCAGTCGGCGGCGCTCTATGTGGTGCGCACCGGCGGAGCCTACGGCGGCGAGCTTGATCGCTACATCGACCTGCGCGTCGACGATCACCCCGCGCCTGTCGCCGAGCTGGCGCGCCTGCTGAAGCTGCATCGCTTCTACATGACGCGCCCCGACCCAAGCACGCTGCTGACGATTGATGCGACCCTAGCCCGCGAGCTACAGACGATCCTGCGCGATCTTGGCTACTACACTGGCCCGCTCAACGCCACCTATGACGATGCGACCCGCGCTGCCTTGGATGCCTACAGCGGCGTCGAGAATCTTGAAGAGCGCCTGGTTGCCGGAGCCAAGCTGGACCCAGCGGTGCTTGAGTATATGCGGCGTCAGCATGCCGCCGCGCAGTCTGGCTGATGCGCGTATAGCGTTCACTGTTCCGTAACTTGTTATAATACCCAAAAGCTTGCGGCAAGGTAGGAGAGCAACGTGTTTGATCTGCTGGCAAATGGGACCATCTTACAAGGACGTAACGATCAATATCGCATTCTCGGTGTGATTGGCCGTGGCGGCATGGGCGCGGTCTATCGCGGCGAGCGCCTGAGCGACACCTCTGTCTGGGCCGTCAAGGAGATGCGCCCCCCGCTTGAGGCGACGGCGGAGGAGGTGGCCGAAAATCGCAAGCTGTTCATCCAAGAGGCGCAGCTGCTCGAAAATCTAGACCACCCCAATCTGCCCAAGGTCGTCGACTACTTCGAGCAGGGCGGGCGGCCCTATCTCGTGATGGAGTATATCCAGGGCAAGACGCTTGAGGACAAGCAGCGCGAGACCAACGCCCCGTTTTTTCAGCACGACGTGATCGCCTGGGGCGTGCAGATTGCGCGCGTGCTGCACTATCTGCACACGCGCAATCCACCGATTATCTTTCGCGATATGAAGCCGCCGAACGTGATGCTCACGCCCGAGGGAGTGATCAAGCTGATCGACTTTGGCGTCGCACGCACATACAAGCAGTCAAAGAGCAAAGATACCGTGGCGATGGGTTCAGCGGGCTATGCACCTCCCGAGCAGTACGGTAAAAAACAGACCGATGCGCGCGCCGATGTGTACGCGCTTGGCGCAACCCTGCTGCACCTGCTGACGAACCTGCCACCGGTGCCGCTGCAGCCGCCGAAACCTGGCTCGATCATCCGCCATAATCAGTCGGTAACGCCTGAGCTAGAGGCGGTGATTATCAAGGCGATGGCGCTTGATCTTAACGCCCGCTACCAGACAATGGAGGAGTTTGAGCAGGCGCTGCTCGCCTGCGCTAGCGGCCCGATTGATCTGCCGACCCAGGCGGCCCAGGCGGTGCCAGCGCGTCCGGCTGCACCACCTGTGCTCATGCCGCCGCCAGTGCCAGCAGCGCAGGCCCAGCCAGCGGCGAAGCCTCAGCCGCAGTGGACGCCACCGCCGGCCCAGCCGCAGTGGACACCGCCGCCGGTTCAGCAGTGGACGCCGCCAGCCCAGCCACAGTGGATGCCGCCGCCGCAGCCTGGTGGCCCAGTCTGCGAGGTGTGTGGTCGCTTGAATAAGCCCGAGGCGCGCTTCTGCGCTGGCTGCGGCAACAAGCTCAAGCGGCCCTCGGCCAAGCTCGTGATCACATCGCCGCGCGCTGTGTGGGAGATGCCGCTTACGCACATGCCCTGCCGCATCGGCCGCCGTGATCCGGCGCAAAACCATCTGCCGGAGATCGACTTGGCCGAGCATGATCGCGGCATCGCCTCACGTCGCCATGCTGTGATCCAGCAGAACGGTGGCGCATATCAGTTAATCGATCAGGGCAGCGTTAATGGCACCAGCATCAATGGCATCCCGATGACTGCGCATCAGCCCCACACGCTGCGCCCTGGCGACCGTATCCGCATCGGCGATGTGGAGATGGTCTTTAGTATTGAGTAGCACTCTCACGAGGAAATCCATGTCACGGACTCTCATGCGCGCTGGTGCGGGTTTAGGCGTGCTTGGCGCGCTGGCTGGGGCCGCTGCGGCCTACACTGCTCGCCGCCTAAGCGGGCCAACGCCTGCCGCCTGTCGCGATGAAACCTATATCTTCACGCCCTTCGAGACCAATGTGCCGCACGAGCCGTTGACGTTTACGGCGCGCGACGGCCTAGCGCTGAGCGGCTGGTGGCTGCCCAACCCCGCCAGCCAAGACGTGATTATTGGCTGCCACGGCCATCGGGGCAAAAAGGCCGATCTGCTGGGCATTGGCTCGGGGCTGTGGCGCGCTGGCTACAATGTGCTGCTCTTCGACTTTCGTGGCCGCGGCTCAAGCGCTACCTCGGTCTGCTCGCTGGCCTACCACGAAGTCGCCGACCTGCTTGGCGCTGTTGACTACGCCCGCACCCGCTGCCCCAACGCGCAGATCGGCGTGGTTGGCTACTCCATGGGCGCGGCGGTGGCGCTGTTGGCTGCGGCGGACGAGCCGAGGATCGCCGCTGTGGTTGCCGACAGCTCTTTTGCGGTCATGCGCGATGTTGTGAATCACGCCGTGGCCAGCCGCCGCTTGCCCGCCCGTGCGGTGGTTGAGCTAGCTGATCGCTGGACGGAGCGGCTGTACGGCTATCGCTTCCACAGCGTGCGCCCGATCGATCAGATCGCGGCAATTGCGCCACGGCCACTGCTGCTGATCCACGGCACCGCCGATGCGATGATTCCTGTCGAGCATGCCTATCAGCTACACGCAGCAACCGCTGACGCAGCGGAGCTATGGATTGTGCCCGATGCGCCGCACTGTGGCGCATATTTTGTTGATCGCGCCGCCTATGTTGCCCGTGTGCAGCGCTTCTTTGATCATGCCCTGCGTGGGCAGGTGGTGGCTGCGCAAACGTAGCCACCACTGGTCGGTCACATGCGACATCTCGCGCTGTGCAGCTGATGGAGCGCGCTAGCACACACCTAAAACACAAGCGCGCCAGGCTTAACGATCCTGGCGCGCTTGTCCGTTTAGGTGTGCATGTGGCGGAGCGGCTTGTCTAGTGCGTGACGCGGCGGCCCCAGCCGAGCCACAGACCAAGGCCCACCAGCAGCGCGGGGAAGGCCAGCCCGCCAAGCATAAACATTCCTGGCAGGTTGGCAACCAGCACCACTGCGCCGATAACAAACAAGATGCTGGCTGGAATAGTGGCCCACGAGCTATTGACGCGGAACATCCCGCGCCCGAGCACGGCGATCGCGATAAAGGCTGCCGCCAAGCCCCAGAGCACCGACACCCCATTGGTTAGCTCGGCCAGCGGCACGCCAATGCCGAGACCGGCCAAAATTGCACCAGGGATCATCAGCCCAAAGATGCGCTGCCAGAATGAGAAGAAGAAGAAACAGCTCGAAATCGTCAGCAAAATAATGCCTGGCTGAATCGCATCGAAGTTAGGCAGCACGCGCCCGCTGAGCATCAGCGCCCCGACGCCGATGAGTGCGATCGCCAGCGCATTCTTGCGGCGGCCTTGCTCAAACGGCTGTGGCTGAACTGGCATTTGATAGCCTGGGTAGGCTGGTGGCGTGGGCACCGGCATATTCTGGGCGCTTTTTTCGCGCTGGCGGGCCTGCTCTGTATCGTACTCGCTGTATGGCTGGTTCATCGTGTCCTCCTTGTTGGTGTTGCTGGTAGATCGGACGCCGCGCTTGGTAACTTTGTTGCAGCGCGCTTGTTTGGGTTTTGTCATCTAAAACCCTCGTGTTCATGGCCTGCGCCTTCTATAGTAAAGACAGACAAGCACCTGTGCTAAGTAGATAGGTTCCAACTTCTACTGCTCTGTTGATGAATACGTTCAAGGAGGCAATCATGCGTATTGCAACGACCTTTAATGAAGATCTCGCTGATTTTGCCACGACCGCCCTGGTGTGTGCCAAATGCAGCCATGAGACCCGCGTTGTTGGCCCGGTGTCGAAGAAAGCGACCTGTGGACGCTGCGGCTCGAAGAAGTTGATCAAGCGCACCGTCCATGATGCTACGGCCAGCAATAACCGGAGTGCTGCCTGACCTGTCCCACGCTCGTCCACGAGCTATCCACAATGCGTCCAAGCGCACTCACTAGCACCTCGCGGCCCTCCCAGAGCCAGTTCGCCGCCATCGCTGTGGATAACATTGCAGAGTTATCCACAGCGATGGCAAAAAGTTATCGACATTTCCCCCAACAAATCGGCTCGTCACAGTAGGAACACTCATGCTGTGGTGCATTCAACTATAAGCGATACTTATAGAAGTAAGGAGTGTATCTACTTGAAAACACGATTTGAATCGACTATCATGCTGGGCCAGAGGTTTCACACCTGCTGGAACGATAGAACTCCTTGATCCGTCGCCTTGCGGCGGTGTATTTGAGTCTACTCACAATGAGTAGGGTGCTCCACATCGCTTCTGAGGAGGCTCCTTTTGGATCTTAAGCAAATCTGGCAATCTGTTCTCAGCGCCCTGCAAGCGCAGACGGTGCGTCAGGATTTTGATACATGGCTCAGGCCGACCTCGCTTGTCAGCCTGAATGATGACATGGTTGTGCTCGGCACGCCGAACGTGGCCACAAAACAAATGATCGAAGACCGGTTTATCAGCGCCATGAAGCGAACGCTCGGCGAGGTCTTGGGCTACCCTGTGAATGTGCGCGTCATCATGCACACCAGCAGCCCGGCGGCCAGCGAGGTGGTGGTCAAGCCGCTTGACCCGCAGCCCGAGCCGCCGCCAGCACCGCCTGCGGCTATCGCTGCCGACACAGACTTTAGCATTGGCAGCAGCTTTGGCAACGGCGTGCTGCTCGGCGATCCAGGCCGCTCGTCGGTGCTGAATCCGCGCTACACCTTCTCCTCGTTTATTGTTGGCAGCTCGAACCGGCTGGCCCATGCGGCCTGTGTGGCGGTGGCCGAGCATCCAGCGCAGGCGTACAACCCACTGTTCCTGTACGGCGGCGTTGGGCTGGGCAAGACGCACTTGCTGCACGCAATCGGCAACTATGCGCTAGAGCGCAATCGCGAGATCAATGTGCTCTACGTATCATCAGAAAAGTTCACCAACGATCTGATCAACGCCATTCGCCGCCAGCAAACCGAAGAGTTTCGGATTCGCTACCGCAACATCGACATCCTGCTGATCGACGATATTCAGTTTATCGCTGGCAAAGAGGGCACGCAGGAAGAGTTCTTCCACACCTTCAACACGCTCCACGGCGCTGGCAAGCAGATCGTCATCAGCTCAGATCGGCCACCGAAGGCCATCCTCACCCTTGAGGAGCGGCTGCGCTCGCGCTTCGAGTGGGGCCTGATCGTTGATGTGCAAAATCCCGATCTAGAGACCCGTACCGCGATTTTGCGCGCCAAGGGTGATGCCCTGCAGGTGCCCGTCGCGTCCGATGTGATCGACTTTCTGGCCCACCGTATCCAGAGCAACATTCGCGAGCTTGAGGGCTGCCTGAACCGTGTGGTGGCCTACGCCAATCTGCACCGTCAGCCGCTGACGATCGAGGTCGCCTCGGCGGCGCTGGCCGATCTGCTCGACACCAGCCGCCGCAAGCGCGTGACGCACGAGGATATCTTCCGCGAGGTGGCGCAGCACTACAGCGTCGATCAGCGGGCGATCAAAGGCCGCGGGCGCTCACGCAATGTGGTGCTGCCACGCCAGGTGGTGATGTATCTGCTGCGCGAGGAGACCGAGGCGTCGCTCGTTGAAATTGGCGCGCTGCTCGGGCGCGATCACACCACGGTCATGCACGGCTATCAGAAGATCAGCGAGGAGATCAGCACCGATACCCGCCTGCGCAACGATATTATGACGCTGCGCCAGCGTTTGTACGGCGAAAATGTGCCCTAGGCGCTACGATCACCAGCATCAGCACTGCGATCAGCGTGGATTGTCTCCACGCTGTTTTTTTGTTGCGTGCAGCTCGTGGCCTTATGTGTGCTGACTACGCTCCAGCATGCAGCTTGGCTGCATCCTGCCAATTCACATTGGCCATCCAGCATTGTGCGGCGGTTTGGGACGTAGTCCCACGCCCGGGCAGGGTTGTCCCCTGCACCCGCTCGCAGGTGCGTTGGTAGGATGGTGGTATTTTTAATGTGACAGCGATACGAGGAGGCTAGAGTATGCGCTGTAAGCACTGGTCTGGGGTCGCAATAGTTCTGCTGGTTTTGCTGGTTCTGCTGGGAGGCTGCGGCGGTGAGCGCTGGGTCGATGTCACGCCGGTGCTGAATGTGCGGGCGGACTGGCCGTTTGTTACCAGCGTCCAGGGGCTGCCCGTCTTTGTGGTGCAGCTGCCCGATCAGCAGTATCGTGTGCTGCTGAACCATGATCCAAGCAATGCTGAGCGTAGCATCGCCTGGAGTCCGCATGAGCAGCTGTTTGTCGCCGGGCACGATGGCACAACCTTTGATCGCTTTGGCCGCTGGCGCTTCGGGCCAGCCCCACGCAGCCTCGACTGGCTGCCAACGCGGGTGCAGGCCGGTGTTGTGCAGGTGCGGCTGGATCAGGTGGTCCGCGCTGATCCAGCCGCGGTTGGCGCACAGCCCTAGCGGCTGCGTCGCCCAACAGCTTACTGCTGTGTGAGCCAGGTCTCTAGCGTGCGCCCTACAGTTTCTAGCGACTGCGCGCTCAGCTTGTCGATGGTGTCGGCGGTGGTATGCCACACAGGGTAGTCGAAGTCGATAATGTCAACCGCTGGATAGCCCTGGGCGATAAACGCCGTGTGATCATCGAGCACAGAGGTTTTTGGCTCGGCGATGAACGAGGTATAGCCGAGATCGGCGGCCACCTTCCAGATCTGCTCGCGCAGTGCTGGCGTTGAGTTCATCTCGTAGTAGAGCTGCTGATCGGCATCGCCAACCATATCGACCACGACCACCGCCTCGGGGGCGCGCGGCAGCTTCGGTGCTAGATCAGCGGAGCCGAGCGTCCAGCCCCAGTCGCCAATATCGCCGTTGTCCTCGGCATCGAAGAACACCAGCCAGACTTCTTCATTGAGCGTGTCTGGCTGCAGCACGCGCGCAAGCTCGAGCAGCACGGCCACGCCGCTGGCCCCGTCGTTGGCGGCGGGCACAGGCTGCTGGCGCTTGGCTGGATCAGGGTCTTGATCGGCATAGCGACGTGCGTCGTAATGTGCGCCAATGATCTTCAGCGGGCCGGTGCCGCGCTTGGCGATGATGTTGCGGCCCTGCTTGCCCTCCGGCACCGGGAAGTACTGCTCTTCAACATCCCAGCCGTAGCCGGTGAGCGTTGCAATGATCCAGTCGCCGGTGGCCTGCCAGCCTTCGCTGCCGGTGTCGCGCGGCACCCACTGCATCTGCTGCGTGGCCAGCTCCAGCGCATGCTGGCCGCTGAAATTGGCCGGGAGGTCGCTTGGGGCCTGGGTTGCCGTCGGCTCGATCTCAAACGAGATCAGCGGCGTTGGACTCGGTGCGTCTGCCGCTGCTGTGGCGGTTGACTGCGGCGCTGTGGTGGCTGCGCCGCCGCCACAGGCGCTGAGCACAATCAGCAGCAGGCCAATCAGGCTACAGCGTTGGGCCAAGGAGTGCTTAGCCATGGGTTTCTCCGTTTAGATAGCTGGTCACTGCTTCACATAAGATAGCAACACCAAGCGGCAGCACGCCCTCATCGAAGTCAAAGCGCGGGTGGTGGTGTGGGTACACGCCTAGCTCGCGCGCTTGGCTTTTGGCTCCGAGGAAGAAGTAGCAGCCAGGCACTGCATTCAAGAGCACCGACATATCCTCTGATCCCATCGAGCGCTCGCTGTTGATGACGTTCTCGGCCCCAAGCACTTTGGTGGCGGCGCGGTGCACAAGCGCGGTTGCATCATCGGAGCAGATCACCGCTGGGCAGGTATCGAAGTACTGAATATCGACGCTCGCCCCATATGTTGCGGCCACACCAGAGGCAACCTCGAACAAGCGCTGGCGCACGGTGTCGCGCACAGCCGGGTCGTAGGTGCGAATGGTGCCGTTTAAGCTGGCGGTCTGGGCGATCACATTGTGGGTTGTGCCAGCGTGAATCGAGCCAACAGTGAGCACGGCGGGCTGCTCGGGGTTGACATTGCGGCTGATAATCGTGTGCAGCGCGATCACCGTCTGTGCGGCGACGAGCACGGCATCGACGGTGGTGTGCGGCTGTGCGCCGTGGCCGCCCTTGCCAGTGATGGTGAGCTTAAACTCGTCGGCCGATGACATAATCGGGCCTGAGCGCACATTGGCGATGCCCAGTGGCAGATCGGCCCAAATATGCATGCCCAGCGAAAGATCAGGCCGTGGATTGTCCATGGCCCCAGCCTCGACCATGCGCTGTGCGCCGCCGCCGCCCTCCTCGGCGGGCTGGAAGAGCAGCTTCACGCCGCCATCGCCCAGGGCCGCGCGGTTTTCGGCCAGTGCTGCGGCGACGCCGAGGCCGATCGCCACATGGCCGTCGTGGCCGCAGGCGTGCATGTTGCCCTCGGTGAGCGAGCGGTAGTCCACCTCGTTCTGCTCCTTGATCGGCAGGCAGTCCATATCGAAGCGCAGCATCACCAGCTTGCCGCCGTTGCGCGGCGGGATCACGCCGGTCACACCAGTCTCGGCCAGGCCCTCGGTGACCTCGTAGCCTAGGCTGCGCAGGCGCTTGGCGATGATGCCTGCCGTGCGGTGTTCCTGAAAGCCTAGCTCAGGGTGCATATGCAGATCACGGCGGTCTTCAATCAGCTGTTCTTGTAACGCATGGGCCACAACATGGAAGTCTGGTCGGCTCATGATATTCTCCTTGAAAGTCGTGGATACATAGCAGAATATGCGGTTCCGCTGTCATGCTACACATCTTTACCATGCTTGACAAATACGCGCCTGCATCGCTGCCAGCGCCACATCTGGTATAATCCGCCGAGTATTATTGGTATTTGGAACAGATCATGAAGGTTGCCTTAGTTCACGACTACTTAAACCAGTATGGTGGGGCCGAGCGCGTGCTGGAGGTGCTCCACGCGCTCTATCCAAGCGCCCCGATCTACACCTCGATCTATGATCCAAGCGCGCTGCCTGCCGCGTATCGCTCATGGGATATTCGCACCTCGTTTATGCAGCGGCTGCCTGGCTGGCGCAAGCACTTTCGTAAATATTTTCTGCTCTATCCGAGCGCTTTCGAGAGCTTTGATCTCAGCGCCTATGATCTTGTGCTTAGCTCATCGAGCGCCTACGCCAAAGGCGTGATCACGCGGCCTGGCGCGGTGCACGTGTGCTACTGCCACACACCTATGCGCTTTGCCTGGCGCTCCGCCGACTATGTCGAGCGTGAGCAGATCGGCGGCATGTTCAAGGCGATTTTGCCGCTGTTCTTGACGTATGTTAGACTGTGGGATGTGCAAACTGCCCAGCGTGTGCAGGTGTTTATTGCCAACTCCCAAACAGTCGCTGCCCGCATCAAGCACTTCTACAGCCGTTCGGCCACGGTGATCACGCCGCCGGTGGAGCTTGCGGCATGGCAGCCCGCTAGCGCCGAGGACTTTTTCCTGGCCGGTGGTCGGCTGGTGCCCTACAAGCGGCTTGATCTCGCCGTGCGCGCATGTAGTGAGCTGGGCCTGCGGCTCGTCGTCTTTGGTGACGGCCGTGATCGCGCCGAGCTGGAGCGCATCGCCGGGCCAACTGTTCAGTTTGTGGGCAAAGTGTCCAGTGCGATGCTGCAGAACTTATACGCACGCTGCCGCGCCTACCTGATGCCAGGCGAGGAAGATGCCGGCATCCAGCCGCTGGAGGCAATGGGGGCCGGCCGCCCGGTGATTGCGCTGCGCGCTGGTGGCGCACTCGATACAGTTGTGGAGGGCGTGACCGGGCGCTTTTTTGATGCTCCGACAGTGTCGTCGCTGACCGCAGCGCTGCGGGCGTTTCAACACGATGTGTACGATCCCGCGCTGATCCGCCAGCACGCCGAGTCCTTTGCGCGCCCTGTCTTTATGCAGCGTGTGCAGGCGGTGATCGCTGCGGCGCTGGAGCAGGCCGGGATCAATAATTAAGGAAGAGCGATGGAACTGCGACGCTACGCTGCAATTGTTCAACGTGCTTGGTGGCTTGTGCTCGGCGTGCCGCTGCTGGTGCTGCTGGTATCGCTGCCCATGCTGCGCCCAGATCCTGAGCGCTACCGTGTGGTGGCCAAAGTTGTCGTTACGGAGGCCGATCCCGCCGCGCCTGACTCGGCGCTGCCTGCGTTTGATACCTACAATTCGTGGCAAAGCTCTCAATATGTGATCGATGACTTGCCGGTGATTATTCGCACGCGCCGCTTTGCCGAGGCGGTGGCGGCACAGGCCCAGCGCACCCAGAGCCTTACGCTCGACCCTGGCATGATCCAGGGTACCTTTGATGTCGAGCGTGAGCACCGCATCTTGTCGATTATTGTGAATGCGCCTAGCGCTGAGACGGCGCTGGCGATCGCCAACGCCAGCGTCGCCGTTTTACAAGCTGATCCGCTGCAGTTCTGGCAGCGCTCATCGCCTGGCGGTCTGGCGGTTGGGGTGCTCGATGTGCCCGAGACGGCGGGGGCGCTGAGCCGCTGGCCGCAGCCAATCACCCGCTTGGCCCTGCGTTTGATGCTCGGCGTTGTGGCTGGCCTGGGCCTGGCCTTTCTGCGCCACTATCTTGATCGCACAGTCCGCGAGCGCGCCGATTTGGCGCAGCTTGGCGTGCCGCTGCTGGTCAGTATTCCAAAGGAGTAGAGCCGATGCTGCAAGCTCGCGACTATTTTAACGTGCTGCTGCGGCGCTGGTGGCTGATTGTGCTGATCGCCCTGGTTGCCGCCGCTGCCGCCTACGGTGTGAGCAAGCTGCAAACGCCGCTGTTTCGCGCACAAGCTACCTACGACGTGATTACCAGCCGCTGGGATCAGGGGCTGATCAATCAGCTGCCCAATGTGATGAACAACTGGTCCGGCCAGCTTACCGATGCCCGCCTGCAGGAGATCAGCGATCAGCTCCAGCTTGATCGCTCGCCAGACTACTTGCGCAAGTATGTTGCTATTCAGCCCCAGCCAGGCAACCTGCTGCTGATTATTCAGGTCGACTACCCCAATGCCGAGACGGCCGTGCGCTTGGCTGACGCCGTTGGCGAGACGCTTAAGCGCGAGGTGGCGGCGCTGAATAACCTGCGCCTGAGCACCGATGCAATCAACATTCGCGTGCAGCAGCCGGCCAAGTTTCTCGAGCTGTCACAGCCCAAGACGAAGATCAATGTCCTAGCTGGCGGCATCTTGGGCGGCGTGATCGGCCTCCTGGTCGCCTTTGGCCTTGAGTACCTTGATGATACGCTCAAGACCGGCGCTGATATCGAACGCTGGACTGGCTTGCCGACGCTGGGGACGATCCCAGCCAATGAATCTGTATAGAGGTTGGCGTGACGACTGAATTGATTACTTTGCGCGATCCGCGCTCTCCCGCTGCAGAGGCCTATCGAACGCTGCGCACAAACTTGCAGTTTAGCAGCCTGGATCATCCGATCCACACCTTGTTGATCACCAGCAGCTCGCCCGATGAGGGCAAGAGCACGCTGCTGGCAAATTTGGCGGTCACCCTGGCCCAGGCGGAGCAGCGAGTGATTGTGGTCGACTGTGATCTGCGCCGCCCAACGCTGCACACGGTGTTTGGCATCAGCAATGAGCACGGCCTAACCAGCGCCCTGCTCGCTGAGACTGCCGACCTGCCGCTTGCTGCCACCGAGGTTGATGGGCTGCTGGTGCTGCCAAGCGGTCCGCTGCCGCCGCGACCGGCAGACTTAATCGGCTCGCGGCGCATGGATGCGCTGATCGCCCGCCTGCGCAGTCAAGCAGATTTGATCCTGTTCGATGCACCGCCAGTTGTGTCGGTCACCGATGCCGCTGTGCTGGCAACGAAAGTTGATGGAGTGGTCCTGGCCGCCAAAAGTGGCAAGACGCGCCGCGATCGCGCTCGCGAAGCGGTGCAGCTGCTGCAGAAGGTAAACGCACATGTGCTGGGTGTGGTGCTCACCAATACCCGCGCCGAGCATGCTGCGTATTCGGCATATTCCTAAGGGGACGTCCGGCGGTCCCCTGACTACAAAGGATGGACTGCCCTATGTACGATCTGCACTGCCATATTCTCCCTGGCTACGATGATGGCCCCGCTTCCTGGGAGGCTGCTCTGGAGCTGGCGCGCACGCTGGTTGCCGAGGGTGTGACGACGGTTGGGGCCACGCCGCATAGCCCTGCCTCTAGCCAGTCGCAATCCTACGACATCGCCGCGCTGCGCAGCAGTGTGATGCGCCTGCGCGAGCAGCTTCAGCGTGCGAAAATTAGCCTTCAGGTCGTCCTGGGCACTGAGATCGCGTTTGACGTTGGCCTGGTCGAGCAGATCAAAGCAGGCACGCTGCTTGGCTATGGCTCCAGTCGCGCTGTCTTGCTCGAAAGCCCCAACGATTTTATCCCAGAAGCGCTTGAAACGATCATCTATCAGCTGCAAGTTGCTGGCTACCGTGTGGTGCTAGCGCACCCGGAGCGCATCCGCAGCGTCCAGCATGATCCAAATACCCTGCTGCCACTCGTGGAGCGCGGGGTGCAGATGCAAGTTACGGCCGCAAGCATCGTCGGCTCCCATGGCGAGCGCCTGCAGGCCACGGCCCTCCAGCTGCTGAGCCACGGCATGGTCCAGCTGATCGCTAGTGATGCCCACGCGGCCCAGGGTGTGCGCGCGCCGTTTATGGCCGCCGCAGTCGAGAAGGTGCGCATGCTGCAAGGCGCACCAATGGCCCAGCAGTTGGTCGAGATCACCCCGTATGCACTGCTGCACGATGATCCGCTACCGCCTGCTGAGCCATCGCCAGTTCAGACTAAGCGCCCACGGCGCTGGTGGTTTGGCCGTTAGTGTTAGAGATCGCGGAGCGCTGCAAAGCCAGGGATGTGCCCCTGCGCCGCCAGCAGCTCGGCGTTTAGCAGCGATCCACCAGCTGCGCCGCGAATCGTGTTGTGCCCTAGCAGCACCAGCTTGTAGTCCAAGATCGGGCATGGCCGCACGCGGCCAACAATGGTGGCCATGCCGTTGGCGACATCGCGGTCTCGGCGCGGCTGCGGCCCGTCAACGGCCTCGGTCACCAGAATTGGCTCTGGCGGCGCACTTGGCAGCTCAAGTGCCTGTGGCAGCGCACGGAACTCGCGCAGCGTTGCGGTGATCTCGTCCACCGACTGCGGCGGATGCGCGAACTTGATCGAGAGACACTCGGTGTGCGCATCGATTACTGCTACGCGGTTGCAGTGGGCGCTGATCGCAATATCGGCCTCAATGAATACGCCATCGCGGAAGAGACCGAGCAGCTTGCGCGGCTCCCACTCGACTTTATCTTCCTCGCCGCCAATGTAGGGCACCACGTTGTCGATAATATCCAGGCTCGGCACGCCAGGATAACCTGCGCCGGAGATCGCCTGCATGCTTACCAGCAACACTTGGCTGAGGCCGTACGTGTCGTGGAGCGCACGCATCGGCAGGATGGCATGGGTTGTGGTGCAGTTGGGGTTGGTTAAAATGCCGCCGCTCCAGCCGCGCTCCTTGCGCTGAAGCTCAAGCAGGCCAATATGATCAGGGTTGACCTCTGGCACCAGCAGTGGGACGAGCGGGTCGCGGCGGTGGGCGCTCGCGTTTGAGCACACAATCGACCCGGCTTTGGCCCAGGCAATCTCTGTCTCGCCAGCAACATCGCCAGGCAGCGCGCTGAACACCAGCGGAATGTCGCCGATCTGATCGATCGACTGCACGGTCATGGCCGCATAGCGCTCAGGCATCGCGCCGCTTAGATGCCAGCGCCCAATCTCGCCAAGTTTGCGCCCAGCGGAGCGGTCGGAGGCGGCTACCATCACAACATCAAACCAGGGGTGTTCTTCCAATAGCTGTAGAAACCGTTGCCCGACCGTGCCGGTCGCGCCAAGGACACCAACGGGTATTTTTTCCATCAGAACCTCCAGGTAGTTGAGTTGGGCACGCCATTGTGCAGCAAAGTTGCGTGGGATTATACATCCTTTTTCTTGCGACAACCAACGCCGCGCCCGAGCGATTAATCAGAACTCTGTAACATCTGGCAACATTCAAACCAATGAGCGCGTACATCCTAGCGAGTGAAGAACTTTGTGAGGTTGCTATGTCATCCCAAACGTTGCCAAACCTGCTGCAGCGCCTAGAGCAAGCGGCGCTGTTGACGCCCACCGAGCTGAATCAGCTGCAAACAACCGCGATCACCTTGCTGCTTCACGAGGTTACGCAGCTGCGCCAACAGCTTGGCGCGTACCCCGCGCAGCTTCAACAGCTCCAGCAGCGCATTGATCAGCTAGAGCGCACGGCATATACGCACGGTGGACGTGCACGTCCTGCGCCACTAATTGAGCGCAATATCGCTCCGATCGGCACGGCTGATACATGGATTGAGCAAGCGCCGCGCATCGACGAGTCACTTAAACCCGATGATCTCCGCCACTATATCGAGCGCGCCCGTGTGCGCTATGAGGATATTGAGCTTAGCGCCGAGGAGCAGGCCGCCATTGCAGAGCAGGGCAAGCGCAAGCCCCTCAAGGTCTCCGATGATATGCGCAAGCAGCTTATCAATCGCCAGCGCCAGTCTATGACCCCAGAGCAAAGTCAGGCGATGGCATCGCTGCTGTTCGCGATCCTTCTCGTCTTCGTGGCGATTATGGCGATCATGTTTATTTTGAGCTAGCGCGCATATCCCAGCATTGTTCAGCTGTCGGGCTGGCGGTCTATGCACCGCCAGCCCCTGTGTTTAAGCAGATCAGGTCTGGTATAATCAGCGCATCCAGTTGGCGTATCTACTTTAAGGATAGAACCCATGCAACGCGAGACCTCCTCTTCGGTGATCCTCCCTGAGGTTAATCTGCAAGCCATGGTCGACGCACGCATCCGTTTGTTTGCTGTGATCCAGCTTGTGATGATTGGGCTGCTGCTGATCGTAACCTGGACGGCCATCGATAATACCCAAACGGCCACGATCTCGACGATAAGCATGGCCGTTGTTAGCCTGATACCCATTGCGCTGCTGCTGCTGCGCGATCCGCGCTGGCGGGTACGCGTGGCCTTCTGGGATCTTGTGCTCACCGTGCTGGTTGTTGCTGCGGTTGATCCACTCGATGGCACGCTCTCCGGCTCCTCATGGCCACTGTTGCTGGTGTGGCCGCCGGTGGCGCTGCTGGTGCTGCGCAGCATGCGCCGCTTTGTGCTGCTTTCTGTGCTCGAGGTCGGCCTGCTTGTGTGTATCCCGCTGCTGGAGTTCAACGGCGTGCTGGCGGTCGAGCTGCTCTCGCCACGCGAGAATCTGATCTTGAACTGGCTCGTGCTGCTGATCACCAATATCATTCTGCTGCTGATTATCGCCATTGTTGGCCGCGACGAGCAGCGCGCCCTGCGCCGCACCAGCGCAACGCTGCAAACCTTAGCCGAGACCAACACCACCCTCAAGCGTACCTACACCGAGGCCCAGTCGGCGAACCAGCAGCTCGAGCAGGCGCTGCAGGACCAAGCGCTGCTCAATGAGCAGGTGCAGAAGCTTGGCTCGCCCATGATCAACTTAGGCGCGGGCTTGGTCCTGCTGCCACTGGTTGGTCAGCTCGATGCCGCACGGCTGGAGCACCTCGGCGGCATCGTTCCCGATCAGATCCACGCGCTGCGCGCTGAACTGCTGGTGCTGGATATGACCGGCGCGGTGGTGGCCAATCAGCACAGCATGCTCGAGCTAGAGGCGCTGATCGAGACGGTGCTACTGCTTGGCTGCGAGGTTGCTGTTACTGGATTAAGCGCCGAGCTAGCTGAAATGGTAGCGCTCAACCCCCGCTCGGCATTGCTCAAGCGCACGCAGCGCTTAACTGATATTGTTCGTCAGCGCTTGAGTATCCATAGCAGCGCTGTGGTGCCAATGGCTTAGGGTGCCAGCGTCTGAAGCGAGGTTGCTGTATGAACCTGCCTGATTTTATCTACCCTCTGCTGCAGCGGGTCCGCATTCCACCACGCCTCCACTGGCACCTAGCGCGTGTTGTCAACGCGCGGTTTCTGCTTGGTGTCGCTGGCATCATTACCGATGACGCCGATCGACTGCTGCTGTTCAAGCACACCTATCGCCGCTCGCATCCATGGGGCACGCCTGGCGGCTGGATGGAGCGCAGCGAGTCGCCGCTGCAGGCGCTCGAGCGCGAGGTGCGCGAGGAGTCCGGCCTCCAGGTGCGGTCAGAGCGTCTGCTGCTGGTTGGGACAACGCCGGATCGTCCCAAGCTAGAGTTTGTGGTCGGCGCACGTGTTGTCGGCGGCACGTTTACCCCGTCCGCTGAGGTGAGCGAGATGGGCTGGTTTAGCCACGATCAGCTGCCGCCGCTCGCGCCATTTCATACGCTGATCTTGCACCAGCTCACGCAGCGCGCCACCGACCACGTTGGCTGGTACGAGGCTCCTTGGGTTGTGTCACACCCGCGCTAACTGTCACCAGACCGTCATCCGCTCAGATTGTATTTCCCCTGACTGCTCGCTAGACTCGGTAGCAGACTATCACAGGAGCAGTCCCTATGACGCATGTAATAAAAATCAGCGGCTATGAGCTTGATCAGCCTAGCGCCCTGCAAAGCTTAGTGGATATTGTGACGGGCTTGACTGGCCAGGTGGTGCTGATCCACGGCGGCGGGAGCATTCTGCCGCGTGCGCTGCAGCAGATGCATAATCGCCAAACTGTGCCCGAGGTCGCCGCGATGGCGCTGCGCGGTGGCATCAATCCGCAGCTTGTCGCCGCCCTGGTCGAGCGTGGGATTCAGGCGATTGGCCTGAGCGGCATCGATCTAGAGCTGATGTACATTCCACTGCGGGCGACTGAGCCAATTGTGCGCTTTGAGGTGTTGAAATATCTGCTCGATCAGGCGTGGCTGCCGGTGGTGGCCCCGCTCGCGCTTGATCTAGCCGCCAAGCGCGGCATCGTGCTGAATGCTGATCGGGCAGCGCAGATGATCGCCAGCGGGCTTGGTGCCGATGAGCTAACGTTTTTGGTGAATACGCCGGGGGTGTTCTCTGGTGGCAAGCGGGTGAGCGGCATCTCGGCGCGCCAGTCCGATCGCTACATTAAGCAGGGCGTGATCGATGCGACGTACACATCGGTGGTGCAGGCGGCCGCAGAGGCGGCCCCCTATGTGCGCACTGTGCGCATCACCAATATTGGCAACCTGTTCAGCGGGGCAGAGACGGTGGTGGTCGCCTGAGCTAGTGCCCAGGCGACGCAATCCACTCATCATCCTCTTCCTGGCCCATCCAGCGGAAAAATGCCACGGTGACGGCGATCAGAAAGACGAGACCACCGGGCACCCACATAATCAAGGCCCCGATTTTTTGATCCGACAGTGGACTAAGCCCCCAGACGCGGCGCGGAGCTAGGGCATAGGTTGGGTACAACACCTGCCCAGCAAAGGTGATCAGTGCGCCGAGCACGGTGGGCACAACCGAGTTGAGAAAGAAATAGGCGATCTGTGCCGGATAGCTGGCCCGCAGCTCTGGCAGCGGACACATAGCTGGGCACCAGAGCAGCAGGGCCGTGCCGGTCATCGTCTGATGCTCGAAGATATGCACAAGGCTATTGCGCAGCGCCAGATCGTAGAGCTGTGGCAGGTGCCAGCCACTGAACGTAATATTGAACGCCAAAAAAGCCACGATCGGGTTGGTTAGCCAGCGCACCAGCGTGTAGACGCCTGGCACCAAATCGATCAGCCAGCGGGCCAGCCACTCCGGGGTGCCCCAGAGCAGCAGCGGCGCAGACACGACGGTCAGCAGCAGATGCTGGGTCATGTGCAGCGCAAACAAATAGCGGTCGGCAAGCTCGCCAATCGGCGACATAATCGCTAGCCCGATCACCAGCAGGCCGCTCAAAAACGCGATGGCCTTCCCACGAGGGAAGGCCGTCGGGCCGCCGAAGCGTGAGCGGGCGGGGCCAACGGCCCACACGTATGCTCCGACCAGCGTGATTAGCCCACATAAAAGCGGCCAATCAATGGTCCAAGAACCGCCCATAGATCACCATAGTGTTGGCTGGAACAGCCAGATAAAGCCCAAGAACATCACCACAACGATGATCAGCGGGAACACAAAGAGTGAGCCGTACATGCGCCGATCACCTTTGAGGTGCATATAGAACATAATGACCATCGCACCCTTGGCCGTCATCAGCGTGAGCAGCGCCAGCACCTCGGGGATCTTGGCGATGGGCAGCATGCCCTCCTCGCGTAAAATCGGGATCGCAATCTCAAGCGCAGTGACAGCAAAGAGCACGAAGAAGATCAGCACATAGAGCTTGGTGTGGCTGTGGTGCTGCATCTGTTCTTCATGGTACTCCTGCACCGCTTCGGTTTTATGCACGTGTGCCATTGCGGCCTCCTCGCAGCCAAGACTAGATCAGATAGACCAAGGTAAAGATGCCGACCCACACCAGGTCCACGAAGTGCCAGTACAAACCGGCCATCTCAACCGCCATGAAGTTCTGACCGTTATAGCGGTTGGGATGGCGCAGCGATGAGATCAGCAGCGATGTCAGCCACACCACGCCGACGAACACGTGCGTGCCGTGGAAGCCGGTGAGCGTGAAGAAGGTCGAGCCAAACATGCTGTTGCGGATCGTCACACCTTCGTGAATGATGTGCGTGAACTCATACACCTGGCCGCCTAAGAAGCATAGACCACAGAAGATCGTGGCTCCAAGCCAGAAGCGAAATCGCTTGGGATTGTTGGTCTTCACGCCGTCGAGCGCAAGCACCATTGTCAGGCTACTCATCAACAAGATGAAGGCCAAGACTGAGGTGATGACGTTGTAGCCGAACAGCTCGCGCACAGCCTCAACGTTCATCGACTTGAACGAGCTTGACAGCGGCTCGACGCCGCGCATCGCCATATGGGTCACGATCAGGGCACCAAAAAAGAACACTTCCGACCCAAGAAAGGTCCACATTCCCAGTTTACGAAGATCAAGACCGCGCCCTGGATCGGTCTTGGTCGTTTCAGTGCGTACCGCCTGTGCCATAGAAACTCCTCTGGGTACCTATGCGTGCGCTGTGCAGCTACGCTCGCAGCGCACGCAAGGGTACGTGGATTACAACACTGGATCTTCGGCGATCTCGCCAACCCAGCGACTCATGCCAAAGCCGGCGATGGCCAGCGCGACCAAGATAATCGGAATACCAAGGACTGGCGTGCTGCCCAAGAAGAACATCCCGAAGGCCAGCACGAACAGGCCCGACGAGAAGATCAGGGGCGCGCTCGACGGCGGCGGCAGGTGCGGATGCCAGTCGTGGTTGAGCGTCATGCCGCGGTCTTCGCCGCTGTACTTATTGTCCCAGAGTGGGCGGCGGCTATTGACGATGATCTCGGCGTCGAAGTTGTGCGCCGGCGGCGGCGAGGTGGTGGCCCACTCAAGCGTGGCTGCATCCCACGGGTCGTTGCCAGCAGGCTCCCCGCGGCGCAGGCTCAGGATGAGGTTGACCACAAAGATGAGCGCGCCAAAGGCGATGAGGAAGGCACCGATGCTCGACAGCAAGTTGTAGAGGTTCCACCCCTGGTTGTCTTGGTAGGTCCAGATACGGCGTGGCATGCCCTCGATGCCCAGGATGTGCTGGGGGAAGAAGGTCAAGTTGAAGCCGAGGAAGATCATCCAGAAGTTAAACTTGCCCAGCCGCTCATCGAGCATGCGCCCAGTGATCTTCGGCAGCCAGTAGTAGGCCCCGCCGAACAGCGCAAAGGCTGCGCCGCCGAACAGCACATAGTGGAAGTGCGCCACCACGTAGTAGCTATCGGTCACCTGCAGGTCGAAGGGCGGTGCCGCCAGCGACACGCCGCTGATGCCGCCGATGACGAACATGGCGATAAAGCCAACGGCAAAGTACATCGGTGTCTTGAAGCGCAGATCGCCGCGCCACATCGTCGCGAGCCAGTTGAAGATCTTCACGCCGGTTGGCACCGAGATGAGCATCGAGGCCGCCGAGAAGAAGGTGTCAGCGACGGTGCCGAGGCCGGTTGCAAACATGTGGTGTGCCCACACGGCAAAGCCCAGGAAGCCGATCGCGACGCCCGAGTAGGCCACAAACTCATAGCCGAAGATGGGCTTGCGCGAGAAGACAGGTAGAATCTCCGAGATCATGCCGAAGGCCGGCAGGATCATGATGTACACCTCGGGGTGGCCAAAGAACCAGAACAAGTGCTGCCACAGCAGCGGGTCGCCGCCTGCTGCCGGCAGGAAGAAGTTGGTCTGGAAGTTGCGATCGAAGAACAGCAGCGTGATGCCGACCGTGATGCTGGGCAGTGCGAAGATCAGCAAGAACGAGGTGATCATGCTCATCCAGACAAACAGCGGCATACGGTTGAAGCGCATGCCCGGCGCACGCAGCCGAATAATCGTCACAATAATATTGACCGAGCCTGCTAGCGATGATACACCTAAGAGCTGTAAGCCTAATACCCAGAAGTCCATGCCTCGTGTGGTCGAATAGATCTTCTCGGTTAGCGGCGCATAGGCGAACCAGCCAGCGTCGGGCGCGTTGCCGCCAGAGATGAAGCTGACGTACATGACCAGGCCGCCGAAGAGCAGCAGCCAGTAGCTCATGGCATTCATGCGCGGGTAGGCCATATCGCCAGCACCAATCATCAGCGGCACGAAGTAGTTCATAAACCCGGCGTTCAGCGGCATAATCGCCAAGAACACCATGGTCGTGCCGTGCATGGTGAAGATCTGATTGTAGGCCTGCGGCGTCAAAAACGAGTTCTCTGGCGTGCCAAGTTGCACCCGGATCATCAGGGCTTCCAGGCCGCCAATCAGAAAGAAGACAAACGCGGTCACCAAATACATGATGCCGATTTTCTTGTGGTCAACGGTCACGAGCCATGAGAGCCAGCCTCCCTTGGGCTTGACCTCTGGCGCGTGAAGAGCTTGAACATCAGTTGCCATAGAGGCTCCTCCTATTTAGCGGCCTGTTCTTTGGCATCAATTCCCGGGTCAAGGCTGATCAGGTAGTCAGTCAGGGTATTAAGTTGCTCCGGGCTTAGCGTATCGTCCTTGATGACTTGCGTCATAATATTGCCAGGCTTGACTGCATCTGGGCTGTCGAGCCAGCGATGCAGGTTATCGCGGTTGTTGTCCAGCGTGCCAGCAGCAATCGTCATGCGCGAGCCGAAGTGGGTCAGGTCGGGGCCGATTTGACCACCGTTGGCCGCATCGGTGCCGCGAATAACATGACAGCCGATACAGCCTGCCGCAGTGAAGTCTGCCGGTAGATCGGCGTTGACGGCCGGGCCGCTCTGCTCCGTCACCCACGTCTGAAAGTCGTTGGGGCTGGCGGCCACAACGCGCATCTTCATGTAGGCGTGCTCGGTGCCGCAGTACTCGGCGCACTGGCCCCAGTAGACCTTTGGCTCGCCATCGGGCACGTCGTCGGCTTTGAACCAGATCTTGGTCTCGTGCACTGGCAGGGCGTCGCGCTTACCAGAGAGCGCCGGAATCCAGAAGTCGTGGATTACGTCCGCCGATGTGACCGTGAGATCGATCACCTTGCCTGCGGGAATCCACATCTCGTTGGCGGTGACAAGCACCTTGCCGTCGGCGGTGGTGATGTCAGGGTAGCGGAACTCCCACCACCACTGGTGTCCGATCACCTGAATGTGCACTTCATCGGCGCTAGCCACGCTGGGCTTGACCTCGATCTTTTGGATCGCCTGAAATGTCAACACAAAGATGAAGATCGCAATAATCGCTGGCACAATCGTCCAGGCGATCTCGACCTTGGTGTTCCCGTGAATCTGAGCTGGCAGCTGATCGTTGTACTTGTGGCGGTACTTGAACACAGATACGATCAGCCATGTTTGGACAATCACGAACACGCCCACACCCAGCCAGAACAGCAGCACCGCCAGATTGAAAATCGTGCGTGTGCTGTCGGACTGTGGGTCGAGCATTGTCTGGGGAGTTGCTTGGCCGCATGCCACCAACATTGTTGCGGCGATCAACAGCAACCCGATCCGTCCTAGGGCCTTGGTTGGCCGACGATACGGCATTGATGCCTCCTTCGGTGAGACCAAAACGCGAAAAACCCGGGGAGCCATCACGCCCCACCGATGCCTTTACATTGCTACGCCCCTATCGCAGCGCATACTGTGGTGTTGCCCTTCGACATGAACGGCAACGCTAGTTAGATTGCGCCAGAGAGGGGCTGACCGAGCTTATTGTACACTGAATTACGAATGCAACAAGTTGACATAGCTATTGTAGAGGCGGGTCCCTGCTGAATAGTATCAAATGATGGGGAAGATGTCTAAAGGATGTTAATGAATCCACAGTGTGAGTTTGCCGCCCATCCACCCGCTCAGCACGATCAGGGCGCAGCCAAGAATCAGCCAGCGCCGCCGTGCCTGCCATGATAGCGCTGTGCGCCCCATGACTAAGCGCCAGTAGAGCGCTGTGATGCCCAGCCCGAGTGCCGCATGGGCGTTGAGCCAACCAAGGTGGGGCTGCAGTGCGGCAAAGGCCAGCGCAACGCTGATGAATCCGGTCAGAATGGCGAGCAGCGCACTCCAGAGACCGATGCGCTGCATAAGCTGGCCACTGGCCTGCCAGCTCGGCCAGCGTGCGCCACCAAGCTCGATGAGTGAGCCGATGAGCAGCAGGGCGATTGGGAAATGGACGGTCGGCGGGTGTAGCAGAAAACTCATAAGTGCTCGACTGTTCGTTTTTGATACATTAGCTCGCTGATCGTGCTGTATAGCTGCTGCGACTCGAATGGCTTGGGTAGCACGGCATCGAAAACATTGTGCCGCTGCTCATTATCGTTAAAGCCCAGCCAAAATGTCAGCAGCACCACGGCGAGTCGACTATGCTGCTGCTTTGCCTGCGCTGCCAGCGCCCAAGCGCTCATGTCGATCAGGCTGCCATCGATGATGATGAGATCAAAGCTGCTCGCTGCTAGCTCCGCGAGCGCTGCACTGCCCATTGTGACGCACACAACCGCATGGCCCCAGCTGGTGAGCAGCTGCTTGAGGGCGGACTGCACGCGCACATCATGCTCGACAACCAGAATCAGCCCGGATGTTACCTGCGCCGCATCGCTGCTGGCTGGCGCGCTGCGCGGCTCTTGATCCTCGTGGCTATAGGGTAGATAGAGGCTGATACATGTGCCTTGGCCCTCATGGCTGTTGACGTCGATGCGCCCGCCATGCTGCTGGACAACAATCGAGTGCACCATGGTCATACCTAGGCCGGTGCCGCGCTCGCCCTTGGTGGTGAAAAATGGCGTCCACATAGCGGCGACCGTTGCTTCGCTCATGCCGATGCCAGTGTCGCAGACTTGAATGATCAGGTCGCTGGCGCTGCGTGTTGTGTGGATTGTCAGCGTGCCACCTGCGGCCATCGCATCAATGGCATTGATGACCAGGTTTACGAGCACTTGACGTAGCTCGTGCGGCGATCCCCAGAAATTTGGTACCGGCTGGAGATCCAACACAGGCTGGATTGGGGCCTGGGTCTGCTTCCAGCGCGGGCGCGTAAATTCGATCACATCGTGGATGAGCCGGTGGATGTCGATCTCTTCGTTGATATGGCCGCCGCGTGACCCGGCAAACTGCTGGATGCGCTGAATCATATGCGTGCCATCGCGCGCAGCTTGCTCAATGACGCTTAATGTTTCGCTGCTGCTTGGTGGTGCGTCCAGCAGCAGGAGCTGCGTGTGGCCCAAGATGCCGGCGAGCAAGTTGTTGAAATCGTGGGCGATGCCGCTGGCTAACTCGCCTAAGGCTCTAAAGCGCTCGGTTTGCAGCAGCGCATCTTGGGCGTCCTCTTGGGCACGGTAGGCGCGCGCTAGCTCAGCGTAGAACTGTGCATTTGAGATCGCCAGTGCCATGTGCCGTGCGAGCACCACGAGCACCTGCTGATTGATCGTAATGAAATCGTGGGGTGTGGTGCTACAGAGCAGCACGACGGCGAGGCACTTGCCTTCACGGCGCAGCGGCAGCAGCAGCGCGCTCTGGAGATGATGCTGGTGCAGCTGTTGGCACCAGGCTGCTGTGTTTGTGCTGAGATTAAGCGTAATCGGCTCGGTTTGATGCTGAAAGATCGTCACCAGCCGCTCCTCGAAGCTGATCTCGCTGCCAACCTCAAGCGGTGACGACTGCCAGGGCGTGATCGTTTGCACGCGGGCGGCCTGCGCATCCTGTCGCATCAGCGCCACGAGTGCCCAATCGTAGGGCTGTACCTGCCCGATCGTGGTGATGATTTTGCTGCACACGAGGTCAAGATCAAGGGTTGTATTCAGCGTGGCCGTGATCTGCGTGACTGCGTTGAGCTGGTGGGTTTGCGAGCGCAGCGCGGTGATCAGCCGGTGCTGCTCGAGCGCTGCGGCGGCTTGGCTGCTCATAACCTCGATCAAGCGCATCTCCTGCGCTGTAAAATGGCGCTCTGGGCGCAGATCAAACACCCCCACCATGCCGATTGGTGCTTCTGTGCCCGGCAGCGGTATCAGCATCGCCGCGATGTAGCCAGTCTCAAGCCACAGCGCACTGGTGCTTGGCGGCAGATCGAGGTTGCTGCTATGCAGAATGCGGGCGGTGTTGGTGCTGAGTGGCTGCTGCAGAATCGGGAACTGCTCCAGCTGGAGTGGCTGACTCAGCAGGTCGCGGCCCAGATAGCGCGGTACACGACTGAGCGGGAGCAGCTGTCTGCTGCTGGCATCGTAGCGCCAGATCACGCATGTCGCCTGATCGGTGGCCTGGTGAACGGCCTGGGCCAAGCGGTCGCTCAGCTCTTGATCGCTGCTTGCTGTGACGATTGAGCGATCAAGGTTAAGCAGCGTCGCTAGCCGTTTGCGCTCCAGGCGCTGCGCATCGAGCAGCAGGCCGACCACAATGCTGATTAAGTAATAGATGCCCATCTCAAACACAATCGTGACGATCTGCAGCCGCTCGATGGTCGCGCCTGGATTGCGTGCTGGCAGGATGTAGTTCGCAACAGTGGTGGCCACAATCAGGCTGAGCGCGGCAGAGAGCAGCGCGCCATCAAAGCCGCGCTGGATCATTAGCACGACGATGGGGATCAAAAATAAGACGTTGGTGAGCTGTGGCGGTATGCTCGTTACCGAGTTGATCGCCACCGTGAGGGTTGCAATCATAACCAGCATCAGCAGCAGCAGGCCGATATCTGACCACGTTAGGCTGGGTGCCTGGATGCTGCGCTGTCTGGCGGCTAGGGAGCTAAATCGCCCGCGGTTAGGCAGCTTATGGGTGCCGAAGCGCAGGGTGGGCATCACCACAACCAGCGCGATCATGCTGTGGGCGAGCCAGAGCATAGCGATCGTCACTGGCAGCTCGTCGCGCTGGTTTTGTAGCCACCATACAAGTGTGCCACACAGTGCGCTCAGCCCACTGTTAAGCAAGACACCGAGCGCCAGAAATGCGCTCAGTGCTGTGTCACGACACAGATCGTAGGCCAGCTTGCGCCCGCGAAATACAACCATCGGCAGCCAGCCCTGGAGCAGCAACAGCGCGCCCAGCAGACCTATCTGAAGACCAGACCAGTGGTTAATGGCCCCAAAGATAATGCTGCCAAGCATGCTGCCCACGGCCCATGGTTCTTGCCACCACATTAACCCAACCTGTACGACGCCCAAGGCGATTAACCAAACCGCTGGAACGTGCAGCACAAGGCCTGCCCACAGTAGGGCCGTGGTGACAACAGCGCTCCATATGCTCAGGAAAATCCCGCGCGCCATACTGCTGTGCCTCTCTGTCGGATGTCGTGCAAGGTCATTCTATAGCTAGGCTCATGCTAGCGTCAAGCTAAATCAGCCGCGCAAGCTTAACAATCTATGACGATCAGGTAGCCCACATGCTGCGAAAAGTGTCAATAGTTTATGATTTATACGCCTGGCGATAGCAGAGCAGCACAGGCTTCAGACAGTCATGATGCTGCCCTTCTAGGTTGTAAAAACCTACAGCATGACATATAATAGCGACAACGGTGGGGATAAGTGGGGGAAAGTGGGGAAAAACACAGAGATCTTTCCCTAAAAGCCCACCCATCTATAGAACCAATGTTCTAAAAGGTTTGACACTGGAGTACCAATGTTTCTGGGCGAGTACGAACATACAGTCGATACCAAAGGCCGCGTAGCGATCCCGGCGAAATTTCGCTCGGAGCTAGAAGAGGGCCTTGTGGTAACGCGCGGCTTCGACCAGAACCTCTTGGTCTATCCGATGAGCGTATGGAAGGAGCTGGCCGAGCGCGTCAACGCGCTGCCGATGAGCCAGCCTGCTACGCGCAACCTGCGCCGCCTGCTCTTCGCCAGCGCTGCTGACTTGGAGCTCGATAAACAGGGGCGCATTCTGCTGCCAGCCAACCTGCGCCAGTACGCCGGTATCGAGACCGATGCTGTTGTCGCAGGCATGGACTCGTTCATCGAAATTTGGTCGAGCGAGCGCTGGCAGGCCGTGATCGACAGTTTCCCCGAGCAAGGCCCTGAGATTGCCGAGCAAGTGGCCGCGCTAGGCATCTAGCAGCGCGCCGCCCGCTAGCGCCTAGCGCCATACTCGCAGCACACAAGGCGAGCCAGCGTGATGACCGATACCACCCCGCACATTCCAGTCCTATACTCCGAGGTGCTTGAGGCCCTCGCTATTCGCGCAGGCGGGCGCTACATCGACGGCACCCTCGGTTGGGGCGGCCACAGCGCTGGCATCCTAGAGCACGCCGCGCCTGATGGGCAGCTGCTCGGCATCGACCAAGATGCTATGGCGCTGGAGGCGGCCCGTGAGCGCCTCGCGCCCTTTGGCGACCGTGCGACGATCGTCTATGGCAACTACCGCCAGCTACGCATGCTCGCCAGCGCCCAAGGCTGGGAGGCGGTCGATGGTATTTTACTCGATATCGGCGTCTCCTCGCCGCAGCTCGACACAGCTGAGCGCGGCTTCTCGTTCCAGGCCGATGCACCTTTAGATATGCGCATGGATCAGCAGCAGCCGCTGACCGCCGCCGACCTCGTCAATACCCTGCCAGAGAATGAGCTGGCCGATCTGATCTACACCTACGGCGAGGAGCGCCAGTCGCGGCGCATCGCGCAGCGCATTGTGCAGCAGCGCCGGACCCGTCCGCTCACGCGCACCAGCGAGCTGGCCGAGATCGTCAGCCGCGCCCTTGGTGGGAAGCGCGGCCCAACCCACCCAGCAACGCGCACGTTTCAGGCGCTGCGCATTGCTGTCAACGATGAGCTGAAGGCGCTTGAGGAAGGGCTGCACGCTGCGACTGATCTGCTGCGCCCTGGCGGACGCCTCGCTGTTATCACCTTCCACTCGCTTGAGGATCGCATCGTCAAAGAGTGGTTTCGCAGGGCCAGCAGCCCATGTTTGCTGCCGGCCAAACTAGAAATTCTGGCCTGCCCGCACATCCTGGCCCCAGACCTGCCTGGGCCTAGGCCATGCATCTACCCGGTTGGTCGCAGCTGCAACTACGCTCCCAGCTTGCAGCCGATCACCAAAAAGCCCATCGAAGCGACAAGCGCAGAAGTCGCTCGGAATGTCCGATCTCGATCTGCAAAACTGCGGGTCGCTGCAAAACTTTAAGAGGTACGTTATGGCTGTGTATTCGCGCCCTCTCTCCGGCTGGAGCCGATCTAAGGCAGCAGCAACCGCCGCACCCCGTCCACAGCGGGCTAACCTGCTGGTGACTCTCGCGGTCGTGGCGGCCTTGATGAGCCTGCTGTACTTGGTGCAGGTCGGGCGCGTCTCCACCCAGGGCTATCAGCTCGAACAGCTGAGCTACAAGCGCACCCAGCTGGAGCGTACCAACCAGCAGCTGATGTATGAGATCGAACAGGCCCAGTCGCTCGATGCGGTGCGCCAGCGCGCACTCGCCCTGGGCATGCAGCCGATCCGCCCGGATCAGACGCGCTACCTGACAATTAAAATCCATCCTGACTCCCGCTGGACTGCTGAAGCTCGTTAGCTCTGGAGGCGCTTGTATGGCGACTCGGACTGCTCCTCCGGCAGCGCCGCCGCTGGCGCGCTGGCGTATCAATATGATATTGCTGGCGTGTTTGGTGTTGGCGCTGGCGAATGGCCGAAAATTATTTGATGTGCAGGTGGTGCGCCACGCTGAGCTTTCGGGCTTGGCCGCCACCGAGGTGCAATCAAAGCGCACCTTGCTGCCGCAGCGCGGAATCATCCGCGACAGCGATGGCGGTGTGCTGGCGATGAATGTTGATCGCGACACCCTGGGCGTGACGCCGCGCCTGATCGATCCTGAGCGCGTCGATACGCTAGCGCTGGTGCTGGCTCCGCTGGTTGGCCGTCAGCCAAGCGAGGTCAAGCAGCTGCTCACCGATACGACCCGCGAGTATGTGGTGCTGGGCCGCCGCCTGACGCCTGAGGCCAGCGAGCAGGTGCGCCAGCTCGACGAGTCGGCCCTGGTGCTCACCCCTGAGCCGATCCGTGTCTATCCGCACGGCACCTTCGCCTCTAGCATCGTCGGCGTGGCCAACCACGAGAATGTCGGCATCAGCGGTGTCGAGGGCTATGCCAACGCGCTGCTCAGCGGGGTCCCCGGCTCGATGGAGGCCGAGATCGACTCCGCCGCCAATCCCATCTGGATCGACCCGCCCGAGGTGCAGGCCCCCCGCGATGGCGCAGCAATTACGCTGACCATCGACCCTGGCGTGCAGCGCATCATCGAGGAGGAGCTGGCGCAGGCGATCGGTGCCAAGAGCGCCAGCGGCGGCACAATCCTGGTGCTCGATCCGCAAACCGGCGCTGTGCTCGGCATGGCTAGCTGGCCGTTCTACGACCCCAATCGCTATACCGAGTACTCGCCCGAGGTGTACAACCGCAATCCAGCGGTGAGCGATCAGTACGAGCCTGGCTCGACGTTCAAGGTGATCAACCTGGCCATCGGCTTTCAGAACCACGCCTTTACCCCTGACACGGTGGTCGATGATCCTGGCTATATCGCCCGCGCCCCCGGCTGCTGCTCCAACTGGAACGGTGCCGGCCACGCGCCGATGAATCCGGCCAATGTACTGCTGCACTCATCGAACGTGGGCGCACTCCAGTTTGCTGAAATGACCGGAGCAGAGCACTTCTACCAGGGCGTCCATGACTTTGGCTATGGCGAGCCGACCGGCATCGAGATCAACGGCGAGGGCGCAGGCATGGTCCAGTGGCCCGATAGCACCGAGGACTGGCGGCCGATTGTCCTCTCGACGAATGGCTATGGCCAGGGCATCTCGGTGACGCCGCTCCAGCACCTGCGGGCGATTGCGGCGGTGGCCAACGGCGGCAAGCTGATGCAGCCCTATCTGATTAAGCAGTGGTGCGAGGGCGAAGAGTGCCACACCATCGAGCCAAAGGTCATCCGCCAAGTGATCGACCCGGAGGTCTCAGAGCTGATCAAGCCGATGATGGTGCGCACCGCCAACAACAGCTATGCCTTCGCGCAGGGCATGTGGGAAAAGTGCCTCTACGAGGGCTACTATGATCCAAACGGCAACAGCGGCGGCGTTGCGCTTGTGCCTGGCTACAATGTTGCCGCCAAGACCGGCACGAGCTCGATCCCTGATGGCAATGGCGGCTACGAGAACGCAACAATCGGCTCGGTGATTGGCTTTGGGCCGGTCGAGGAGCCAAAGTTCGCCGTGCTGGTCAAGCTTGATCGGCCGTCTGATGTCTGGGGATCGCTGGCTATCCCGGTCTATGCCCATGTGATGGAGCGGCTGCTGACCCACTACCACATCCCGCCCGACCCCAGCCTGATCGCTGATTGTCAGCGGTGATTGATGCAGCGGTGTTTCACCTCACGGGGAAACACCGATATTTCTGTTAAAATACCGCCGCCTGTACGTGATGGCGGAGGAACAGTGTGATTAGTCTTGAACAGATTATCGTTGGTGTTCAATTGGAGCTAACGGCGGCGCACCAGCTGCCGAGTACCCTTGCGTCTGTGCGCCTAAGCGGCGCATGTATCGACTCGCGCGAGGCCACGCTCGACTGTCTGTACGTCGCCCTGCCGAGCGAGCGCGGCGATGGCCATGCGTTTATTGCCGCCGCCGCAGCGCGGGGGGCGCGGGCCGCCTTGGTGCAGCGTGGCCGTGTCGCCGACCACGGCAGCCTTGGGCTTGATCGCCCCTGTGTTGATATTGACCCCGAGCAAGGTATCTGGCCCACCCATGCGCCAGCCGACGCCGTGTTTTTGATCAGCGTCGATGAACCATTGGCGGCGCTACAGCGGTTGGCGCTGCGCCAGCGGCAGCGCTTTGATCTGGTCCTGGTGGCCGTGCTGGGCACGGTGGGCAAGGCTGCCACGCAGGAGGTGCTGGCGGCCATGCTGTCGCCAACGCTGCGCACCTACAAAGCGCCACGCGGCACCGGCACCCTGCGCAGCCTGCCGGTGGCGATCCTCGGCCTCAGCACCCAGCAGCAAAATGCGCTGCTGGAGCTGCGCGTCGATGCGCAGGAGGATGCCCAGCTTCTCTATGCGATGGCGCAGCCACAGATCGTTATCGTGACCCAGATTGGGCCGCTGCATCTGGAGCCGCACGCCTCGCTGGAGGCTGTCTGGCAGGCGCAGCACGCGTTTGTACAGCAGCTGCCAGCCGATGCATGGCTGATCCTCAACCGCGATGATGAGCGCGTGCAGCGCTTGGCTGAGCAGGCTGTGCCCCAGGTGTTCACCTATGGACTCGATCCGAGCGCCGATCTGTGGGCCAACAATATCGAGAGCCGCGGCCTCGATGGTATCACCTTCGATGTGCACTACCGTCAGCAGACCTCGCACGTCAAGCTGCCGCTGATCGGCCTGCATAGCGTGCATACCGCGCTGGCGGCGGCGGCGGTGGGCCTGGTTCAGGGCCTTGACTGGGACTCGCTGATCGAAGGGCTGCGCACAAGCGCGCAGCTGCGCCTGCTCTCGTACCCCATGATCGGCGGTGCGACACTGATTGAGGATACCTACAGCGCATCGCTGATGTCGAGCATTGCGGCGCTGACGCTGCTCTCTGAGCTGAGCGGCGGGCATTGCGCTATTTTTGGCGCGCTGGACGCTGAGCTGCAAGAGGAGTCCTATCGGGCGGTTGGGGCGCGCGCGGCCGATGTTCTCGACCACGTGTTCGTGCTCGGTGAGCCAGCGCGCTGGATTGGCCTCGAAGCGCTTGAGCGTGGAATGGCCGTTGATCACGTTCATTTCAGCGCCAGCGCCGATGAGCTGCTGGCCCAGCTCAAGGCGACCGTTGGCCCAGACGACTATGTACTGATCAAAGGTGTGCGCTCGGCGCTGCTGCGCTCGGTGGTGGAGCGCGTACAAACTAGCGACCAGGAGGGGCGCGCGTGAACGAGCAGCAGGTTGTTATTGACATTCAGCGGGCACTGGTGCTCAAGCTAGCCGAGGCGCTGCTGCTGGCTGCTGCCGCGTTTATCCTCACGCTCGTGATCGGGCGGCGCTGGATTCGCTGGCTGCGCGACCACAACATCGGCAAGTCGATTCGCGTCGATGGCCCGCAGACGCATCAGGTCAAAACTGGCACGCCGACGATGGGCGGCGTGATGATCATCTTCTCGATTGTGGTGCTGACCGTCGTATTCAATCTTGTTGGCCGCCTCTCGATGCTGCTGCCGCTGGCGGCGCTGATCGGCTACGGCATCCTCGGCAGCTTCGATGATTTCCTCTCGCTGACCAAAGTGCGCTCGGCGACCTTCGGCATGACCGAGCGCGCCAAGATGTTCTGGCTGGTGATGCTGGCGCTGCTGCTCTCGCTGGGCCTGTATCTGCCCAAGCCCTATGGCCTGCAGAACAGCGGCGACGTGATTGTGCCGTTCTATGGCGTGGTCGATATCGGCTACTGGTATATTCCAATCGCCACCTTCCTCATCGTCGCCATGGCCAATGCGGTCAACTTCACCGACGGCCTCGATGGCCTGGCGGGCTGGACGCTGGCGATCGCCTTTGCCGCCTTTGGCGTGATCGCCTTTGTCTATGGCTTCGACTACCTCGTGACCTACTCGTTCACCGCCTGTGGCGCGTGCGTGGCCTTTCTGTGGTTCAACGCCCATCCGGCACAGGTGTTCATGGGCGATACAGGCGCGCTGGCGCTCGGTGCAACGCTGGCAATTGTGGCGCTGATTTCGCAGGCTTGGTTATTGCTACCGGTGGTAGGCGTTGTCTTTGTGGCCGAGGCCGCCGCAGTGGTCATTCAGCGCTACTACTTCAAGTATACGCGCATCAAGACTGGCACTGGCAAGCGTGTTTTTCGCATGGCCCCGCTGCACAACCACTTCGAGCTCAAGGGCTGGTCGGAGATGCAGGTGGTGCAGCGTTTTGTGATGGTCGGCATTATTGCTGCGATGGTCGGCGTGTCGCTGGCGCTCAATCCGCCGCTGCCAGCCAAGCAGGGCCTGGAGCTGTCGACAAACAACCAGCCCTTCAGCTCATCCGATGATCAGCTGACGCCGACGGTGATTGTAACGCCAACGCAGGAGGGCCGCTGATGCTTAATCTTCAGGGGAAGCGGGTGACGGTGATGGGCCTCGGCGTGCACGGCGGCGGCCTGGGCGTGGCGCGGTTTCTGGCGCAGCACGATGCGATCGTCACCGTGACCGATCTCCGTAGCGCCGAGCAGCTCCAGCCATCGCTCGATGCGCTGCGTGAGTACCCGATCACCTTTGTGCTCGGCGAGCACCGCGAGCAAGATTTTACGGATGCGGACATCGTGGTGCGCAACCCAGGCGTGCCGCGTGAGTCGCGCTTTCTGCAGCTCGCCCGCCAGGCTGGTGCCCAGATCGAGATGGAGATGACGCTCTTCTTTCGGCTGTGCCCTGGCCCGATCATCGGCATCACTGGCACCAAAGGCAAGACCACGACGACGCTGCTGACGGGGGCGATGCTGCGCGAGCACTGGCCTGACACCGTTGTGGCGGGCAATCTGCGCGTGTCCGCGCTGGAGCAGCTGCCGCGCATCACGCCGACAACACCAGTTGTGCTTGAGCTATCATCGTGGCAGCTGGAGGGCGTGGGCGCGGCTGGCCTCAGCCCGCAGTACGCCTGCGTGACCAATCTGTCGCCGGATCATCTGGATCGCTATGCCTCTATGGAGGAGTACGGCGCGGCCAAGCAGCAGATTTTTGTGCATCAAAACGCCGACGGCCTGGTGGTGCTGCCGCGCCACGATCCGATTGTCAGCACCTGGGCACCGCTTGCGCCTGGCCAGGTTGTGTGGTTTAGCGCCGCTGATGCCGCGCAGTGGCCGCCAAGCGCGCTGATCGGCAGCCACAACGCTGCGAACATTGCGGCGGCGGCGGCGCTGGCCACAAGCTTTGGTGCGCCGCGCGCAGCCATCGAGCGTGCGCTGCGCAGCTTTACCGGCGTTGAGCACCGCATGGAGCTGGTGCGCGAGCTAAACGGCGTGCGCTTCATCAACGATACCGCCGCCACCACGCCCACCGCTGCTGCCGCCGCTGTGCGCTCGCTCGCCGCGCCGCTCATCTTGATCGCTGGCGGTGCTGATAAGAAGCTCGCTTGGGAGCCGCTGGTCGCTGCGCTCAAGGCAGCGCGCGCCGAGCAGCGCCTGCGCGGGCTGGTGCTGCTGGACGGCACCGCCACCGCCGAGCTACAGGCGCAGCTTGATACGCCAGCCAGCGTCTACGCTGACTTTGCCGCAGCAGTGCAGGCGGCCGCGAGCCAAGCACAGCCTGGAGATACCGTGCTGCTCTCGCCAGGGGCGGCCTCGTTTGGAATGTTTCGCAACGAGTTTCATCGCGGAGAGGAATTTCGTCGCATAGTGAGTGAATTATGATTGAGCAGCCGCCAATGTATTCGGCACCGCCGCCGATCCGCCTGAACTTTTTGCACCCGCGGGTGTGGCTGGCCTGGGGCATCTTTGGCCTGAATATTCTGGTCTTCTTAGGCTCGCTGCTGCTGGGTTTTTCGCTGATGGGCAGCAGCATCGACGATGTGATTATCCTCATTCGGCTTGGGGCGAAGTTCTCGCCGCTGATTGATCTTGACAACCAGTGGTGGCGACTGCTCACAGCGATGATCTTGCACGGCGGCCTGATCCACCTCGCCTTTAACTCCTACGCCTTGTACATTTTGGGGCCAGAGGTGGAGCGGCTGTTTGGCACGCTGCGCTTTTTGGCGATCTACCTTGGCGCAGGCTTGGTCGGCTCGGTCGCCTCGTATATGTTTGGGTTGATTCAGTCGCCAGCGATTGGCGCTTCTGGGGCTATATTTGGATTGATGGGCGCGCTCGGAGCCTTCTCGTTCAATGCGCGCTCGGTGCTTGGCGATTTTGCGCGCCGCAATCTGCGCCAGATCGTGGTGCTGGCGGTGCTGAACTTATTTATCGGCTTTTCGA
Source organism: Herpetosiphonaceae bacterium (assembly GCA_013538855.1). GTDB lineage: Bacteria > Chloroflexota > Chloroflexia > Chloroflexales > Herpetosiphonaceae > OHK22. The sequence goes on along the minus strand of JABXJS010000079.1, from coordinate 12,465 downwards.
TTGGCGGCATCGACAACTTAGCGCATATCGGTGGCCTGACCGGCGGTGTGCTGATTGGCCTGCTGCTGGCTCCGCAGCTGCGGCTCGTCTCCGATGGCTGGAATCGGCAGATTGTGGCGGACTATGCGCCGTCGTGGCGCTGGCTTGGCGTGGTGGTGGTGGTCGCCGTGGCGCTGGCTGGCGCGTGGTTTGTCCACCAGCAGCGTTTGGCTGATCCGCAGGTGCTGTTTGAGATGCGCAATTTGCGCCAAGAGTACCTGAACGAGCTTAGACTGCTCACTGCATAGCAACGAACAGAACTCACACGCCCACGGGAGGTGGCTGATGAACGAACGCAATGTGCGCAAGCCAGATCAAGTATTAATTGCCACGATTGGTGGGCTGGTCGCCTTTGGCCTCGTGATGGTGTATAGCGCCTCGTTTGTGGTGGCCTACATTGACTATGGCTCATCGACATACTGGGTGCTGCGCCAGGCAATGTGGGCGGTGCTCGGCGTGATCGGCCTGCTGGTGACGATGCGCTTCGACTATCGCAACCTGCGCCGCTTTTCCATCCCGCTGATGCTGGGCACGCTTGCGCTGCTGCTGCTTGTGCTGATCTTGCCCAAGAGCCTGACCCACGCCAACGGTGCCTCGCGCTGGATCTACCTTGGCCCGGTTGGCCTGCAGCCGAGCGAGGTGGCCAAGTTTGCCGCGATCATCTACTTTGCGGACTGGCTCTCGCGGCGTGGCTCGAAGATTCGGCGCTTGGTCACAGGGCTGATGCCGTTTGGTATTATGCTTGGTCTGCTGGCTGGCCTGGTCCTGATGGAGCCAGACATGGGCACCACCGTGGTGCTGATTGTGATTAGCACCGCTATTTTGTTTACATCGGGCGCAAGCCTCACGCACCTTGGCGTGGCATCGCTGCTGACTACGCTGGTAGGCTGGGCCGCGATCAACTCGGCGGGCTACCGTGTGCAGCGCCTGCTGGTCTGGCAGAACCCGTGGGACTACGCGCTTGAGGGCGGCTATCAGCCGATCCACGCCCTGTATGCGCTTGGCTCTGGCGGCTGGACTGGCGTGGGCCTTGGCCAGAGCCGCCAAAAATTCAACTGGCTGCCGTTTGCGCACACCGATGCCATCCTGGCCGTGATCGGCGAGGAGATGGGCTTTTTGGCCGCCCTGCTCATTCTAGGCGCGTTTATTCTGATCGCGATTCGTGGCTACCGCATCGCGGCGCGCTCCACCGACCCGTTTGGCGCGCTGATCGCCATTGGCGTGACAACCTGGCTGGTGGTGCAGGCGCTGGTCAATATCGCCGTTGTTTGTACCCTGATTCCATTTACTGGCATCACGCTCCCGTTTATCTCCTATGGTGGCTCGTCGCTGCTGATGACGATGATTGCGGCGGGCCTGTTGCTCAGCGTTTCGCGGTATGCGCCGCAGAAACAAGCCGAGGAAATCGCCCATGAAGCAAGCCTCCCCCCCATCGGCCAGCTCCGGCCGCAGGTCATCGCCGCTGCTGATGCTATGCGGCGGTGGCACCGGCGGACACGTGTATCCCGCGCTAGCAGTGGCGAGCGCGCTGCCGAGCGTGATCTCCCCAGCAGCCTCGCTGTCGGCAGTTCATTCAGCGGAACATGGCGCAAGCGCATCGAGTCGCAGAAGCAGCGCGCCACCCGCCGCAGCGAACGACCGCGCCGCTCTGAGCGCCGCTGATGTGCGGCTGCTGTATGTTGGCTCGATTGGGGGCATGGAGGGCGACCTTGTAGCCCGCGAGGCCCAGCTGCCATTTGTTGCGCTGCCTGCTGCGGCGATGCGCGGGCGCGGCCCGCTGGCGATGGCGCGCAACAGCCTGACGCTGCTGCGTGGTGTGCGCGCAGCGCGCCGTTTGATTCGTCAGGAGCGGCCGGCGGCGATTCTGGGCACTGGCGGCTATGTCTGCGTGCCGCTGTTTGTGGCGGCGGCGCTGGAGCATGTGCCGACGCTGCTGTACCTGCCGGATATTGTGCCCGGCTGGGCTGGGCGGGTGCTAGCGCGCCTCGCCACCCAGATCGGCGTGACCTACGACGACTCAAAAAAGTACCTGCCAGCGCACAAGGTGATCGAGACAGGCTACCCTGTGCGGCCAGAGTTCTTCAACGTTGATCGGCAGGCCAGCCGCGCCGCCTTCGGCATCGCCGACGACCTGCCGGTGGTGCTGGTGTACGGCGGCAGTCGCGGCGCACGCAGCATCAACCGCGCCATCGCAGCAATCTTGCCGCATCTGGTACAATGGGCGCATATTCTACACGTCTGTGGTCGTGAAGGCGACGAAACTTGGCTCACTACAGCCCGTGATCAGCTCGATCCGGCGCTGGCCGCGCGCTACCAGGTGTTTCCATACCTGCATGCTGACTCCTCGCGCTCGATGACGGCTGCCTTTGGGGCTGCCGATCTGGCTGTTTGCCGCGCTGGGGCCTCAACGCTAGCGGAGCTTCCCGCCGCTGGGCTGGGGGCTATTTTGATCCCACTGACAGCGGTCAAGCAGGAGCACAATGCGCAAGCCCTGGTGCGGCGTGGTGCTGCTATCAGCCTCGATAACGATACGCTGCTGGGCACGGCAGCGCCGATCGATGGCCCGCTTGGCCGCGAGCTAAAGCGCCTACTTACCGATCAACAGGCCCGCGAGACCTTGGCCGCCAATAGCGCCCGCTTGGCGCAGCCGGATTCACGGCAGCGCTTGGCTGCAGCATGGTGGGCGTTAGCGCGAGGAGGATGAGTTCATGCTTGAACGGCTGGTCATCATGCAACAGATCATCCAACTCAACTTTATGCAGTTGTTGATGATCCCGGTGTTCCTGATCGCTGGCTTCTACGGCTGGCGGCGCGGGTGGCGCGAGGAAGCGATCACAACGGTTGGGCTGGTGTTTACGCTGCTGCTTTTTTCCAACGAGACGGTGGCAACCAATATCGCAAGTTTGATCAACCGCATTGTTGTGGCGTTTGGCGTGTTTCTGAATGCGCTGTTTGGCGGCGAGCGCTCCGATCCAAGCGCGTTCATCACCGCCGAGAACTTTAGCACGTATCAGACGATCGCGTTTATTGTTGGCGCTTTTTTATCCTACATCGTCGGCTCGGCGATTGGCCGCCGCTCGGGGCTACCACGCACCGGGCGCGTTTTTGGCGTTGTGGTGGGCATGTTCAACGCCTATCTGGTGCTGTCGAAGCTGCTGGACTTTTGGGTCGCCAGCGATCGCGCCGGCGCTAATCTGCCCTTCGACGACGGCGCGCAGATTATTGTCTCGCCAATACCGCAGAGCAACGAGCTGCGCGCCAATCTGCCCACGATCTTCACCCTGCTCTTTTTAGTTGTGCTGGTTGTAACCTTTTTCCGCTTACCGAAGATGCGACAATGAGCCGTCATACACACATTATTGGCCTCGGCGGTGCCGGGATGAACCCAATCGCCACCTTGCTCCACGAGTGCGGCGAGGTGGTCTCTGGCTGTGATCGCGCTAGCTCGGCAGCGCTTGTTGCTGCTGCCGACCAGGGCATCACCACCTTTGTTGGCCACAGCGCCGCCCACCTTGAGGGTGTGGATCGTCTGCTGGTCACCTCGGCGCTGCCCGCGACCCACCCTGAGCTACTGGCGGCCCAAGCCCGCGCTATTCCCATCCTCACCCGCCACGATATCTGGCGCGAGTGGAGCGCCGCACGCCCAACGCTGGCCGTCACCGGCACGCACGGCAAGACCACCACGACCGCCATGGCGGCGGTGATTTTGGATCGCGCTGGTCGTGCGCCAGGCTTTGTGATCGGCGCGCGCGTGCCAGCGCTCGGCGGCAACGCGCGCTGGGGCCAGGATGTGCTGGTGCTGGAGGCCGATGAGTACGCCCGCACCTTTCTCGCGCTGACGCCAGCGATTGCGGTGATCACCAACCTCGACTGGGATCATGTCGATATCTATCCGTCACAGGCCGACTACGATGCGGCCTTCCGCGAGTTCGCCACTGGCCCCAGCCTCAGCGCGCTAGTGCTGTGCGGCGATGATCCGGGCCTGCGGCGGGTGTGCGCTGATCTGCCCGCTGTCTGGTGCGGGCTGGGCGCTGACAACGAGTGGCGCGCCAGCGATATCGGCGTCACCAGCCGTGGCGCGCAGTTTACCTTGCTGCATCGCGGCGTGGCTGTCGGCCACGTTCAGCTCGGGGTGTTTGGCGAGCACAATGTGCGCAATGCCTTGCTCGCCCTTGCCGCGTGTGCCGCGCTCGATGTGCCAATCGCCGCCGCCATCGCGGGGCTGGCGGACTTCACCGGCTCGGCGCGCCGCTTCGAGCTAAAGGGCGAGCGTGATGGTGTCACCGTTGTCGATGACTACGCCCATCATCCTGCCGAGGTGCGCGCAACCTTGGCTGCGGCGCGGCAGTGCTTCGGTGATCGACGGCTGGTGGTATACTTTCAGCCACATACGTTTAGCCGCTTGCAGGCCTTTGCTGCTGATTTTCGCACCGCGTTTGTTGACGCCGATGTGGTGCGCATCGGCCAAGTCTATGGCGCACGTGAGACGGCCGCCGCTGATCCCACCCAGACGCTTGTGGCGACGATGCAGCACCCGGATGTGCAGGCGGTGGGCGATCTTACCAGTGCGGTTGCGCACCTGCGCAGCCTGCTGCGGCCTGGCGACGTACTGCTGACGCTCGGCGCTGGCGATGGTGTGCGCGTTGGTGAGCGCATCCTGGGAGCCACGGAGGAGCCATGATTGCAGATGAGCCCTACCGCCAGTTCCACCGCGATGCCGCCGAGCAGCTCCAGGCGCGCTACAAGGGCGGGGCGCTGCCCGAGGGATTTTACGGGGTGCTGGCTTGGCATTGGGCGCTGGCACGATCATGGCCCGAGGCGATCGATGCAGCCCTCAATGAGGCAGAGGAGCGCATCGCGCAGCAAAATATCTACGAGGCGCGCTTTTGGTGCGAGCGTGCGCTCGAGCACTTAAGCCGCCTGAGTCTGGCTGAGCAGGCCCAGTTTGCGCTGCGCACCTATAGCTTGGCCTGGACTGTGCTGGACTTCGGCGGCCAACACGAAGAAGCGCTCTACTATGCGCAGCGCCTGCAGGTGCTGGCCCACGAGACCCAGCGACCAACTGCCGAGGGCGCAGCTTGGCTGGCCCTCGGACGCTCGCAGCGGGCGCTGTTTGACTTTGCCGCTGCCGAGCAGTCGCTGCAGCACGCCCTTGATATTGCCCGCCAGCACGAGCTGCTCTTGTTGGAGGCCGAGGCGCTGTTTCATCTCGGCAAAATACAGCAGATGCAGGGGCGGCATATGGAGGCCATCCAGCACTACAATGCTGCCCACGAGAAAGGGGTCGTCGTCGATGATCGCCTGACGATCGCGAAGATCATCACCAGCATCGGCGATGTCTACCGCATTCTGGGCGCAGGCAAGCGGGCGGCCGCGCACTACGAGCGCGCGCTAGAAATCGAAGAGCATCTGCCGGGTATTCTCGGCATTGCGATTGTGCAGGAGAAGCTCGCGCTCTCCTATATTGAGTTTGGCGAGTATGAAAAAGCGCTGCGCTGCCAGGCCGAAAGCCTGCTGCTGCGCCAGCAAGCCAACGATAACGTCGGCATGGCCCGCGCCTACACAGTGCTGGGCATGATCCATACGGTGCGCGGCGATACGCAAACCGCCATCGACGCCTATGGCCAGGCGCTGCAGCTGGAGCGCTCGCTACAAAATGTGCACGGGCTAACCTCGGTGCACAATCGCCTTGGCGATGTCTATAAGCAGCTGGGCAACTATGGCGAGGCGAGCAACCACTACGCGCAGGCGCTTGACTATGCCCGGCAGCTCAATGATCAGTTAGGGATTGCTTTGATCTACGAACGCTTAGGAACGCTGGCCCATGACTGGAATGATCTCCACGCTGCCCAGCAGCATTGGAGCGCTGCCCTGGCTATTCGGCAGCAGCTGGGCCACTACGAGGAGCAGCAGCGCCTGCGCCGCCAGCTCAATGATCTAGGAGGTCAGGCGTGAGCGCTGAACTGATTCTGCAAGAGCACGAGCCGCTGGCTCCCTACACTGCCTGGCGCATCGGTGGCCCGGCGCGCTGGTTCGCTACCGCCACCTCCCCCGATGAGCTGCGCCGCGCTTGGCGCTGGGCACAGCAGCATGATCAGCCGTTGTTTGTGCTTGGCGGCGGCTCCAACTTGTTGATGAGCGATGCTGGCTGGCCGGGCCTGGTCGTGCGCTACCGTGCCAACGCCCAGCACCTCACGGTCGCTGGCGACACGGCGCTGCTCCAGCTCGGTGCAGGCGCGCCCATGGCTGGCACCGCGCGCAAGGTCGCCGCTCAGGGCTGGGCTGGGCTGGAGTGGGCCGAGGGTCTGCCTGGCACACTGGGCGGCGCGGTCTATGGCAATGCTGGCTGCTACGGCGGCGAGACGGCGGCGGTGCTCGCCGAGGCGACCATGCTGATGCCTAACGGCGCAGTTGAGCTGTGGACGCCGGAGCAGCTGGCGTTTGGCTATCGCACGAGTCGCCTCAAGCAGCTGCATAGCAGCGGTCAGCCGCTGCCGCTGGTGCTGGCTGGAACGCTGCGCCTCCAGCGCGATGATCCACAGCGCTTGGCCGCTCGCATCGCCGAGATCGCTGCGGCGCGGAAGAGCCGCACACCAGCTGGCTCATCGTGCGGCTCGGTATTTAAAAACCCGCCTGGATCTACGGCCGGCTTCCTGCTGGATCAGGCCGGGCTGAAAGGCCGCCGCGTCGGCGGCGCGCAGGTGGCCGCGAAGCACGCCAACTATATCATCAATGTTGGCGGGGCCACCGCCGCCGATGTGCTGCGCCTGGCCGAGATCATGCGCAGCGAGGTGCTGCGCCAGCTAGGCGTGGAGCTAGAGCTAGAGGTGCGCGTGATTGGCGCTGATGCGACCGTTTCCTTGCAGCAGCACGGACAAACCCTATGAGTTCTGACACATCACCACGTAAAACGCGCTCGCGCTTCGCTGGTCGTGGCGCGCGCCCACGCTCCACCGTCGGCCAGCTGCGCCGCCGCGATCCCATGGTGCGGCCGAGCTTCACGCTAATTGTGCGCATGATGGTGCGCAACGGCAAGCTCGGCGCGCTCATCCTGGTGCTGTTTGGTCTGTGGGCGATCTGGTATGTGTTTCGCTCAGAGCGCTTCGTGGTGCACTCGGTCGAGATCAGCGGCAACCGCTCGCTGAGCAGCGCGGAGATTCGCGAGCTGGCGGCGGTCGATGAGCAGTCGATCTGGCGCATCGATCCTGCTGCTGTTGCAGCGCGCGTGGCCTCTAGCACCTATGTTGTCACTGCTCCCGTGACGGTGCTGCTGCCGGATCGCGTACTCATTCGCGTGCAGGAGCGCGAGGCCGCCATTCTGTGGAGCAGCCAGGGCACCAACTACGAGGTCACCGCCGATGGCCGCGTGCTTGGCACGGCGCGCATCACCAACACGGCTGCGCTTACGTCGGCGCTGGTCGTCTACGATACGCGCCAGACGCCGCTGAGCGCTGGCGATCAGATCGACTCCGACGCGCTGGAGCTGGTGCAAACGCTGCAGCTGCGGATCCCGGCGGAGCTTGGCTGGACGCCGAGCCGCTACGAGTGGGACCCATACTACGGCATCATGATCTACAACGGCGAGCGTAAAATCGCCCTGGGGCGCATGGCCGATGAGCGCATGCCCCTCGATACCAAGCTGGCGGTTGTTGACTCGTTGGATAACGATACAAGCTGGATCTTTTTGGATGTTCGTTCGACCAAGCCGTACTACCGTGGGGCGGTCACGCCAACGCCTACACCAGAGCCATAACGCTGTTTAGATCGCGGGGGAGATGTGCGCGAACATCGAGGTATGTGGTTGCCGCTGGTTGGCTTAACAATCGGAATCGTGTTAGGGTTGTGGTCGCCTTGGACGGTGCCGCCACAGTTTGCCCGCTACACAGCGGTGGCAGTCTTGGCGGCGCTCGACTCAATGCTTGGCGCAACCCGTGCTACACTCGACGGTACCTATAGCAATCGTGTCTTTGTCTCAGGCTTATTTGGGAATACATTTCTGGCCTTATTATTAACATATCTGGGCGATCGTTTAGGTAGCGACTTGTATGTAGCAGCAGTGGTAGCATTTGGTATTCGGTTGTTTAACAATGTATCGAAGATACAGCAACGCTTGTTGTGATGGAGCTGGGCGCGCTGTGTCGGTGGCCCCGTCGCCGCCGCGCAGCGCTATGGCGCACTCATCGAATTGTCATGAACCTTGGTTGCAAAGCGATAGGCCATCCCGTATAATCGCCCGCAACCCTGGGACAGATGGGACGCTGAATTACGTCTCCTAAAGGGGCTGCTATGAACCGCACGATCGTCGGCATCGACGTTGGCACAACGAAAATTTGCACACTTGTCGCCGAAGTTCATGATACCGGCAAAGTTAATATTCTCGGCGTGGGCCTGACCCCGTCCAAGGGCCTCGACCGCGGCGTCGTTGTCAACATCGACGAGGCCGTCGGTGCAATCGCCACATCGCTCGAGAAGGCCGAGCGCCTCTCTGGCTATCGTATCGGCACCGCATTTGTGGGCATCGCCGGTCGCCATATCTCGTCGCTCAACAGCCGCGGCGTGGTAGCGATCTCACGGCCAGATCACGAGATCACCCGCACCGATGTGGCGCGCGCCGTCGAGGCGGCGCAGGCGATCGCTATTCCAACGCAGCGCGAGGTTATCCACGTTATTCCGCGCGCCTACATCGTCGATGGCCACGAGGGCATCCGCGACCCGGTCGGCATGGCCGGCTACCGCCTTGAGGTCGAGACGCATATTGTCACCGGCGAGGTGATGGCGATCCAAAACTTAATCAAAAGCGTCGAGCGCGCTGGGGTTGGTATTGACGATCTCGTGCTGCAGCCGCTGGCTTCCGGCGCAGCCGTGCTCACTGAAGAAGATAAAAACCGGGGGGTGGTGCTCGTTGATATTGGCGGCGGTACGACCGACATCGCTATCTTCATCGGCGGCGGCATCTGGCACACGGTGGTGCTGCCCATCGGCGGCTCGCACTTTACCAACGATCTCGTGTATGTGCTGCATACACCCCACAATACCGCCGAGTACCTTAAGCTGAAGTATGGCTCGGTCGATTATCCTGCGGAGCCACTCGACCCAGACGATGACACAATCGACACGGATACGTTCTCACCTGGCGAGCGCCAGCAGGTGTCGCGCCAGCTGCTCAACGAGATTCTCCAGTCGCGCGCTGAACAGCTCGTCGAGATGATCGGAGCCGAAATTCGGCGCTCGGGCTACGAGGGCCTGCTGCCCGCTGGCATCGTCCTCACCGGCGGCTCGGCGCAGCTGCCGGGCCTCGAAGAGCTGACCCGCGATATGCTCGGCATGCCTGTGCGCCTGGGCGTGCCCACCAACCTCTCTGGTCTGGCCGAGGCCATCGACTCGCCGCCCTACGCCACTGCTGTTGGTCTGGTGCGCTGGGGCCTGCGCCACGGTCTCGCCGTTAGTCAGTCTGGGCCGCAGCAGGCCCAGCATAACTGGCGCCAAACCTACGATCGCTTCAAGATGTGGCTGCGTGAATTTTTACCCTAGCACTTAGCGCTAACAATCCTGGCGGCGGGTTGTCTATCGAGCCGCTGGTCGGAATACCTCACGGAGGGATATACATGGACTTCGGCAATAATCTTTTGGAAAATTTTGCTCAAATCAAGGTGATCGGTGTCGGTGGCGGTGGCTCAAACGCGGTTGATCGCATGATCGAGGCTGGCGTCGAGGGCGTCGAGTTCGTTACGGTCAATACCGACGCGCAGGCCCTGCTACACTCCCCGGCCACTATCCGCGTTCGCATCGGCGATAAGCTCACCCGCGGCCTCGGCTCCGGCGGCAACCCCATCATCGGCCAGAAGGCCGCTGAGGAGACCATGGACGAGCTTCAGGATGTGCTCAAGGGCGCCGATATGGTCTTTATCACCGCTGGCATGGGCGGCGGCACCGGCACTGGCGCTTCGCCAGTCATCGCTGGCCTCGCCCAGGAGGCCGGCGCGCTCACCGTCGGCGTGGTCACACGCCCGTTTATGTTCGAGGGCAACCATCGCCGCAAGGTCGCCGAGGCCGGCATCGAGCAGCTCAAGCCCAGCGTCGATGCGCTCATCGTTGTGCCCAACGATCGCCTGCTTCAGATCGCCTCGAAAAACACGAAGATGCACGAGGCCTTCCGCATGGCCGATGATGTCCTGCGCCAAGGTATTCAGGGTATCTCCGATCTGATCACCAACCGCGGCCTCATCAACCTCGACTTCGCCGATGTCAAGACAATTATGTCGCAGCAGGGCACGGCGCTCATGGCCATCGGCTATGGCTCCGGCGATAATCGTATGGTCGATGCCGCCAATATGGCCATCTCCTCGCCGCTGCTCGAGATCTCCATCGACGGCGCGAAAGGCGTGCTCTTCAATGTCACCGGCGGCGAAGACCTCGGCCTGCTGGAGGTCAACGAGGCCGCCGATCTGATCGCCCGCGCCGCCGATCCCGACGCCAATATTATCTTCGGTGCGAAGATCGATCCAACCATGCCCGCCGATGAGGTCAAAATTACGCTCATCGCCACCGGCTTCGATCAGGTGCGCCCGCAGCAGGGGCGCTCGCGCTCGTTCCCGGCGGCTCAGTCGCAGCCGGCCAATCAGGCCCCGGCCCAGCCCGCGCCGCAGCGCCAGCCCGCGCCGCAGCAGCGCCCCCTGCCGCCCTCGTTCAACTCCAACGACGATCTCGATATTCCGCCGTTCTTGCGCAATCGCGAGCGCCGCAAGTAGCACCGTGCCGCTGCACCTGCACCCCCGCCCAGTCTCGAACTAGGCGGGGGCTTTATTGTTAATCTAGACCGCTCGGTTAAAATGAGGTTGTCTTCTAGCTGTATCGCCACAAAGGAGTGCGCCGTGGATACGCTTCAATCGTTCTTTGCGCCGTTTCGTCGCCAGATCGTCGGCATCGACCACACCTTCATGTCCCCCTACGGTCGCCAAGCACTGATTTACGCCGACTGGACCGCCAGCGGTCGCCTGTATGCCCCGATCGAGCACGCGCTGCTCACGCTGTTTGGCCCCCTCGTCGGCAACACTCACTCCGAGTCCAGCATCACTGGCTCGACCATGACCCAGGCCTACCACCACGCGCAGCATCTGATCAAGCAGCACGTCAATGCCGCTGAGACTGATGTGCTCATCACCGCTGGCGCAGGCATGACCACCGTCGTCAATAAGCTCCAGCGCTTGCTCGGCCTGCGTGTTCCCGAGCAGTTCGCCGATGTGATCCGCCTTGCGCCCGACGAGCGCCCGGTTGTGTTCGTCACCCACATGGAGCACCACTCGAACCATACCTCGTGGGTCGAGACGCTCGCCGAGGTTGTTATTGTGCCCCCCGATGCCCACGGCCTCGTCGATCCGCAGCACCTCGCCGATCTGCTGCCGCGCTACGCCAACCGCCCGCTCAAGATCGGGGCCTTCACCGCCTGCTCCAATGTGACTGGCATTATGCCGCCCTACTACGAGCTGGCTCGCCTCATGCATTCTGTCGGCGGCTGGTGCTTTGTGGACTTCTCGGCCTCCGCGCCCTATGTCCAGATCGATATGCACCCCGCCGATCCCGCCGCCAAGCTCGATGCGATCTACTTCTCGCCGCATAAGTTCCTCGGCGGCCCCGGCTCCCCCGGCGTCCTGGTCTTCGATCAGCAGCTCTACCACAATCGCGTGCCCGACCAGCCCGGCGGTGGCACTGTCACCTGGACCAATCCCTGGCACGAGCATCGCTTCGTCAATGATATCGAGCTGCGCGAGGACGGCGGCACGCCCGGCTTTCTGCAGACCATCAAGGCCGCGTTGGCGATCCAGCTCAAAGAGGCCATGGGCGTCGAGCGTATCCGTGCGCGCGAGCACCAGCTGGTTCAGACGGCCTTCCGCGAGCTGCGCGCTATCCCCAACCTGCGCGTAATGGCCAATCACGTCGAGGAGCGCCTGCCGATCCTCTCGTTCTATATCGATAAGGTGCACTACAATCTGGTGGTCCGGCTGCTCAACGATCGCTTTGGCATTCAGGTGCGCGGCGGCTGCTCGTGTGCTGGCACCTACGGCCACTACCTGCTGCACATCGACTGGCAGCACTCACACTCGATCACCTCGCGCATCGACGAGGGCGATCTCTCGGTTAAGCCGGGCTGGGTGCGCCTGTCGCTGCATCCCACCACCACCGACGCTGAGCTGGACTACATCCTCGACGCGATTCGCTCTGTCGCCCGCTCGGCCGATGCCTGGGCCGCCGACTACAGCTACTGCGCCGAGCGCAATGAGTTTGTGCACCGTGCCGATAACGCGCTGCCAATCGGCGACTGGTTTGATCTGGCGGCTCCTGCGGCGGTGGTGTAGCCATTGGTTTGCTGGCTGGTGTTGATGACTAGCGCCGTGGTGCATCCAGCGCTGTGCTCCAAGCGCCTGCGCT
>JABXJS010000078.1 GCA_013538855.1 Herpetosiphonaceae bacterium | reverse complement strand
GATGCCGTAACGGCCATCTACGGCATGGTTCGGGCTATCCCGCTCGCACCGTACCGACCCTACACGCCACCCGAGCCAATCCTGTGATCTACTGATCATGGCAGAACACATTTCGCGACGTGGTTTTTTGAAAGGTATTGCCGCCGGAGCCTTGGTTGTTGGCTTTGATCCCATTCGCCGCTCGTGGATCACCGCCGCTGATGCCGCAGAGCAAGGCGCAGCGGTTGATCGCGCGAATTTCCCACAGTGCGATGGCGTTATCTACTTCGATGAGGCATCGCTGCAAGAGGCCGCCGACGACTTTGGCCATATCATTCATCGACGGCCAGTTGCGGTGCTGAAGCCCGCTTCTGTTAACGATATCGTCACTATGGTGCGCTTCGCCAACCGCTTCGATATCAAAGTGGCCGGGCGTGGCCAAGCCCACTCGAGCTACGGCCAGAGCCAAGTTGAGGCGGGCGTGGTGATCGACACCAGCACGCTGAACACCATTCACGCCATCACCCCCACCTACGCCGATGTTGACTGTGGCGTAAAGTGGCGCACGCTGCTTGAGGCGGCACTCGCAGAAGGGCTAACACCACCTGTGCTCACCGACTACATTGAGCTGTCGATCGGCGGCACGCTCAGCTGTGGCGGCATCGGCGGAGCCAGCCACCAGCACGGCCTGTTGATCGATAACGCGCTTGAGCTGTTGGTAGTTACCGGCCGTGGCGATCTCCAGTGGTGCTCGATGGATCGTCAACGCAAGTTGTTCGAGTCGGTGCTCGCTGGTCTGGGGCAGTTCGGTATTATTGTTCGCGCCCGCGTCCGCTTGGTTCCAGCCGAGTCCAACGCGCGCGTCTTCCTGCTCTACTATGATGATGTCAATGTCTTCAATGCCGACCAGATCACGCTGATCAACGACGAGCGCTTCCACTACGTTGAAGGTCAGGTTGTGGCCAAGGACGAGGGCGGCTGGCGCTTTATGCTGGAGGCCGCTTACTTCTATACTCCGCCAGCAATGCCCAACAACGCCGCGCTGCTGGCCGGGCTGAGCTACAACCCAGGCTCTGAGCAGATCACCGATCAGACCTACTTTGAGTTTGCCAACCGGCTTGAGGCCACCATTGACTTCCTCAAGGCCATTGGTGTATGGGGCTTCCCGCACCCATGGTTCGATGTCTTTATGCCCAGCACCACTGTTGGCACCTACGTTGATAGCGTGTTGGCCAACCTCACGCTCGATGATACTGGCCAGGGGCCGATGCTGCTCTACCCGGTCAAGCGTGATCGTCTGACCCGCCCGTTCTTCCGTGTACCAGACACCGATGTGGTCTTCCTATTCGACATTCTGCGCACTGCGCCGCCCATCCCCGAGGTGGTCAACGCGATGGTCGCGGCCAACCGCCAGCTGTTCGAGCAGGCGCGCAGCAACGGCGGAACCCGCTACCCGATCAGCGCCATCCCCTTTGATCAGAGCGACTGGCAGCTCCAGTTCGGCGAGATGTGGGATGAGTTCGTCAAGGCCAAGAAGCGCTATGACCCACACAACATCCTGACGCCAGGCCAAAACATTTTCTAGCGTTCCATCGTTGCTCCGGCACGCTGACCGCTCATTTATGAGCGGTCAGCGTGCTTTTTAGGTCGCTTATTCATGGTACGATCAGATGAATCGGATCATAAGGAGCTAGAGCATGACGCTAAAAATTGGCCTCGCCCAGATCGATCTCGCCCTAGGCCAGCGAGAGCACAACCTCGCAACAGTGCAGCAGATCGCCGAGCAGGCAGCCCAGCAGGCGTGCGATCTGCTGGTGCTGCCAGAGCTATGGGGCAGCGGCTACGCGCTGGAGCAGGCTGCCGAGCTGAGCGATGCACTCGACGAGGGCTTATTTGCCGCCAGCGCAGAGCTGGCCCAGACGCACCGGCTGGCGATCTGTGGCTCGCTGCTAGAGCGCCGCAGCGATGGCATCTACAACACGGCGACAATCTATGATCAGGATGGTCAGCGCCAGGCGGTCTACCGCAAGATTCATCTGATTGGCCTGATGGATGAGGATCGCTACCTGCGGCCAGGCACAGGGCTGGGGTTTGGCAGCGCAGCGTGGGTCAACAGCGGGCTAGCCATCTGCTACGATCTACGCTTTCCCGAGCTTTTCCGCCGCTACGCGCTTGAGCAAGCACGGCTGATCATCCTGCCAGCGGAGTGGCCGGTGCAGCGTATTGAGCACTGGCGTACGCTGCTGAAGGCGCGCGCAATTGAAAATCAGTGCGTTGTCGTTGGCTGCAACCGCGTCGGCAGCGACCACGCCAACAGCTTCGGCGGGCATTCAGCGATTATAGATCCATGGGGCAAGGTGCTTGTTGAAGGCGATGAGCAGGCCGGCCTGTGGGTAGCGCAGGTTGATCTAGACAGCGCAGATGAAGCGCGCGCCTTCTTGCCCGTGCTGCGTGATCGGCGACCGGAGGTGTATGGGGCCGAGCCAAGCGCCGTCAACCCACGGCACTAGGACTCGGCTGCTGGCAGCCAGGCGGCCAGCAGTGCGGCAAGATCGAGGCTAAGCGCAGCATCAACGGCGGCCTCCCAAGCCCCTTCGGCGCATAGGCCGTCGAACGCTGCCTGCTCAAAGCGCTGCCCAGCGACATCGAGGCATGTCGAGCGCACCAGCGCCGCCAGCTCCAGCAGCTGCTGTGGCGATAGCTCAGCCACGATCTGCCTCCGCTGACGTGACCTCAGCCTGGAATGTGCCAGCACGCACGCGCACAGTCAGCGGATCGCCTGGCTGAACCTGCGCCGGATCAGTGATCACAGCGCCCTCGGGCGTAGCGATCACGGCATAGCCGCGGGCAAGGGTAGCCAGTGGATTGAGCGCCGCTAAGCTGCGCTGCTGTGAGCGCAGGTGCAGGTGTTGCGTTTTGAGATAGGCTTGGAGGCGCTGACCGGCACGCTCCAGCAGATAGTCAACGCGCTGACGGCTCAGGAGCACGGTATTGAGCGGAGCGCGGCGTGCCAAGCGCTCACGGGCTGTGCGCAGCGCAAGCTGCTCGGCCTGCAAGCGACCGAGCATCAGACTGTTGAGCGCTGCGTAGGCACCGAGCACGTGATCGTGCAGACTCATTAGGTCGGGCGTACACAGCTCAGCGGCTGCCGAAGGTGTTGGCGCGCGTAGATCGGCCACATAGTCAGCGATGGTGGTGTCGGTCTCGTGACCGACACCAGTAACGATAGGGACCGGCGACGCATAGATCGCGCGCGCGACCACCTCCTCATTGAAGCACCACAGATCCTCAATCGAGCCACCGCCACGCCCGACGATAATCACATCGACTGACTGATCGTACAGCGCATAGAGCGCCTCAACGAGCGAGTCCATCGCCAGATCACCTTGCACCAGCGCCGACGACAGCACCACCTCCGCCAGCGGATAGCGGCGGCTCAAAACATTAAGCATATCGCGCAGGGCCGCCCCTGTCGGCGAGGTGACGATGCCAATCCGCTGCGGGTACAGCGGGAGCGCGCGCTGGCGGGCGAAGAGGCCCTCGGCCTCGAGCTGAGCGCGTAGGCGCTCGAACTGCGCCTGGAGCAGGCCCTCGCCTGCTGGGCGCAGCATATCGATGTAGAGCTGCACGCGGCTACCGTAGAGGCGCACCTGGCCATGTGCCAGCACCGCCATGCCATCGCGCGGCAGGGTGGTCAGGCGTGCGGCCATGCTGCGAAAGCAGACGGCGTCGATGGCCTCGCTGCCCTCTTTTAATGTGAGGTACCAGTGGCCAGATGTGTGGCGCTTGCAGTTCGAGACCTCGCCCTGCACCCACACATCGGCCAAGATAGGATCGCTATCGAGGACAGCGCGAACATAGCCATTGAGCTCAGCGACAGACAGTTGTTCCATGGCACTTCCACGGCGTAGACGTGCTACGCCTCAATGGGTGTGATCACCATCAGCGCTTGGCCATACTCAACAGGCTGGGCATTTTCAACCAGCACTGCGCTGACGTGGCCGTGGATCTCACACTCGATCTCGTTCATCATCTTCATGGCTTCAACGATGCCAATCACATCGCCGGGGAAGACCTCATCGCCAACTTGGACATAGGGGGGGTCTTTCGGCGAGGGCGACGAGTAGAATGTACCGACCATGGGCGACGTAATGCGGTGGCCGGTCGTCTCAGGCTCGGCAGCGGGCATAGGAATAGCCGGGCTGGTGCCCGCTGCCGCCGCAGCGGTGGACACCGTTGCAACTGGCTGGGCGCTCGCCAAGGTGCGCTTGACATGAATTTTCGCATCGCCCTTTTCCAGGCTCAACTCGGTGATATCGGTTTGGCAAATGAGCCGGAGCAGTTCACGCACATCCTCCGTGAGTAACTGCGGGGGCAAATCTTCACTCATTACAGTCTCCTTTAGCGCAATGCGTCAAAACAAACGGCGCAGTGAAACACTCTCACTGCGCCGTTGGGAAGAACGAATGATGCCTAGACACGCGTGATGTACTCACCGCTGCGCGTATCCACCTTGATGCGGTCGCCGATGGACAAGAAGAACGGCACCTGCACAACGAGGCCCGTTTCCAGGGTGGCTGGCTTGCCGCCGCCGGAGGCCGTATCGCCCTTGTAGCCTGGCTCGGTATCGACGATCTCAAGCTCCACCGAGGTGGGCAGCGACACATCGATAATCTCATCGCCATAGACGAGCAGATCGAAGGTGTCATTTTCTTTCAGGTAGGCGAGCATATCGCCAAAGATATCGACATTAACTGGAAACTGATCGTAGGTTTCGGTGTTCATCACGTTGATCTGATCATCATCGCGATAAAGATACTGCACCGTGCGGGTCTCCAGGCGCGCCGTCTCGAAGCGCTCACCGGCCATAAAGGTGCGGACGGTGGTTGAGCCAGTGCGCAGGTTGCGCAGCGTCATACGCAAGAACGCCGAGCCGCGACCCTGCTTGACGTGGTTGGCCTCCATCACCTTACACAACTCGCCGTCGATAATCAGGGTTTGGCCTTTGCGAACATCACCAGTTGAAACCATGTAGAACTCCTATGTTTGATCAGGGTTATGCCACAGATACCACTGGATTATCCAGCGGCGCGGCAGTCAGTGTTTCGATGCCTTGGGCGTGGAGCAGGGCCAAATTTTCCAAGCGCACGCCGCCCCACTCAGGCAGGTAGATGCCAGGTTCAATGCTGAACACCGCACCGATTGGCAATGGATCGGGATTGATCGCGCTCAATCGCGGTCCTTCATGGATCTCATAGCCCACACCGTGGCCTAAGCCGTGGCCAAAGTAGTCGCCATAGCCAGCGTCGCTGATGACTGTGCGGGCGATGGCGTCGGCGGCCTGGCCGGTGGTCGCCGGTGTCACTGTGGTCGTAACCGCCTGGAGGGCCTGCTGAACCACATTGTACACACTCCAAAACTGATTGTCGGCAGAGCCGATGATAAATGTGCGTGTCATATCGGCGTGATAGCCTGCGAGCAGTGCGCCGCAGTCCACCACAATTGGCCGATCGACGCCAAGCAGCTCATCTGTTGGGCGGGCGTGGGGGAGGGCGCTATT
The DNA here is from genome assembly GCA_013538855.1 of Herpetosiphonaceae bacterium. Lineage (GTDB taxonomy): Bacteria > Chloroflexota > Chloroflexia > Chloroflexales > Herpetosiphonaceae > OHK22. Next base: position 16,720 of record JABXJS010000078.1, on the reverse strand, counting down.
GCGACCAGCGGCAACAATTATTTCAAAGGCTGGTCCGGCAGCACCAAGCTCCACCATCGCCTGATGAATGGCCCAGGCCAGCGCACGCTCGCTGCGATCTGGCTGGATTAGCGGGCGCACATGGGCCAGCGCCTGGTCCGTGATCGCAATTGCCTGCCGCAACGTCGCCAGCTCGTCGGCATCTTTTGTCATGCGCAGCTGCTCGACCAGCCCTGAGACTGGCACAAACGCCGTGCTTGCAGGCAGCGCCTGGGCATATGCGGCGTAATCAGCATAGGTGAGCGCGGTTGGCTCGAAGCCAAGCCGAGTAATCGAGCCGCCTAAGCGCGCCACAACATCAATCAATGTCTCGCTTTGGCCACGGGTAACAACATCCCAGGCAGGGGCTTGTGCACGGGCCTGAATGGTATAGCGACCATCGGTGATCAACAGCGCACGCTGCGCATCGACAAGCAGCACGCCAGCCGAGCCAGTAAAGCCGCTGAGATAGCGCAGATTAGCTGGACTCGTTATTAACAGCGCATCAATCTGCGCGGCATCGAAGTGCTCGCGCAAGGCATCAACACGAGATTGCAGCACACACATTCCTTTCGACATGCAAACCCCGCTGGGTCGAAACCCAACGGGTGCATCTAGTATAGGCGGGGATCAAGGTGATTGTCAAACGCTCAAGCACTGATCACGTGCTGCACCTGCGTAATGATCATCCGTGGGGGCAAAACTAAGTGACTCAAGTAGTCTCTTAGGCCAGCCATGCAGTCTTGGTAGGAAAAATAACCACTTTCGCTCGCTTGTTGAAAGGCATTTGGATTATCTTCGGCATGGTACCAACGCCAGCCGTCGTGATCGCCCGCCCACTCAATCACAAATGCCAGCCCATCATCGGTGACCGCGAGATAGCAATCAGGCGCAACAGCGACGCTGTGCAAGATTTTGCGCAACGGTCGCTTATCCATGCTCCATCTCCTAGATTAGGTTGACCGATATAATAAACATAATACGATTTTTTATGGCCTCAGTCAAACCTAATGGCGCTTGATCAGCGCAGATGTAGACGCTAAAGCTGCTCCAGCACCACCCGCTCATCACCAAGCATGGCGCTAAGCTGGCTCAGTAGCGCTTCGGCCGGCGCGATCCCATGGCTTGGCTCAAGCAGCACTTGGCCAACAGCATTGGGCAGGTAGAGCGTCACTATCTGCTCGCCCTCGTACAGGCGCAGTATCTTGTCGATCTCACGCATACGCGCAACATCAGTGTCGAAATCGCCAGTGCGCGGCAGATAGATATGCAGATGAAAGCGCGGGCCAGCAGGAGCCGCGCTCTCGGCAGCGCTCTCGCTGGCTGGCGGCGCAATCGTGACCCGCCGCCGCGAGGGAACAATCGAGACGGCAGCGCCGCCATTGGCAGCCGCTGCATGGCCATTGCCATTGCCATTCGTATGGCCGTTTGTATGCGCACCGCCGTTGGTCGGCACTGCAGCAGGGGCCGCAGCGGCTGCACTCATCGTCATCGGAGCAGGGGGCATAGGAGCATCCTCATAGTTCCACGCGGCATCGTCCGCATCCGGCTCTGGCGGCAAGGGCGCTTCATCGGCAAAGGCCAGCAAGCCCTCTTCCTCCGCAGGAATATAGACGGGAGCCTGCGCATCGGCAGGCGGCGCAGTATCGAACGTTGTCACATTCTCGCAGATAAGCTGGAGTTGATCGCGGCGGAAGTCGACCTTGGCGGTCAGCAGCACAATCGCATCATCGGCAAACATATCGCGATACTGCTCATAGGTGCGCGGAAAGGCGACAAATTCCAGCTCGCCCTCGACATCCTCGATCATACCCACCAGCATGCTATCGCCCTTCTTGGTTTGGATGCGGCGGGTGTTCGTGAACATGCCGATCAGGCGCACCGCTGAGCCAACATGGGCTTGGCGGATCTGCGAGAGCGTAATGCGGCCGGGGTCGTGCGGCGCGCTGCTCAGCGCGTGCGCCACCGGATGCTCGGACACATACATGCCCAGCAGCTCTTTCTCCCACGATAGCGCCTCGCGCCGTCGGTTGCTGTCCTCACGGGCATCAAGCGCTGGCAGGGGGATGGCGGTGACATTTGCCGTGGCAGCCTCAGCGGCGGGACCATCGCCGAGCAGGTCGAATAGGCTGCCCTGGCCAGCCTCACGCGCGCGCTGGGCCTCGACGCCAGCCGAGATCGCCTTATCCATAATGGCCAGCTTCTGATGGCGGGTGCCAGGGAGCACGTCCATCGCGCCGCTCTTGATCAGCGCCTCAAGCACACGCTTATTGAGCGCCTGCCGATCAACTCGGGCGCAGAAATCTTCGAGGCTGGCGAACATGCCGCCCTCGGCGCGCGTCTGCAAGATCGCCTGCACTGGCCCCTCGCCAACTGTTTTGATCGCGCTGAGGCCAAAGCGCACGCCCCGATCATAGATGATGCCCTCTGGGCACTGCGGCAGCCGCTCGATCGTGAAGCCCAAGTCAGAGGTATTGACCTCTGGCGGGAGCACGGCCACGCCAAGGCGGCTACACTCGGCCACGCCTTTCGCCACCGACTCAATATCGCTTGAGGCCGCCGAGAGCACCGCCGCCATATACTCGGTGGGATAGTTAAACTTAAGATAGGCGGTTTGGTACGAAAGCAGCCCATACAGCGTCGAGTGCGGGCGATTGAACGAGTAGCCAGCGAACGGCTGAATCAGGTCCCACAGCTGATCGGCCTGCGCCTGCGTGAGGCCGCTGTTGAGACAGCCCTGTTTGAAGCGCGGCTCCTCTTTGGCCATCAGCTCTTTCTTTTTCTTACCGATGGCTTTGAGCACAATGTACGCTTGACCGAGCGTATAGCCCGCTATCGACTGGAGCAGCTGCATAATCTGCTCCTGGTAGACAATCACACCGTAGGTATCGGCAAGGATTGGCTCCAGAATCGGGTGCAGGTACTTGATGTCGTGCGGATTATTTTTATTATGGATGTAGACCGGGATCTGCTCTAGTGGCCCAGGCCGGTAGAGCGCAACCATCGCATAAAGGTCTTCCACACGAGTGGGCTTCAGCTCGCGCAGATAGCGCGTCATGCCCGCGCCTTCAAACTGGAAGACGTTGGTTGTCTCGCCGCGGCTCAGGCCCTCGAAGGTCTTGGTATCATCTAGCGGAATATCGGCGAGTGTAAACTTGCGCCCGAGCGTTTGGCTGATGTACTGGAGCGCGTTCGCGGCCACCGACAGGTTGGTCAGCCCGAGCATATCCATCTTGAGCAGGCCCAGCTCGGCAAGCGTGGGGCCCTCGAAGGCAGCCATGAGCGCATTTTCATCTTTGGTTGTGCGCTGAAGCGGAACCATCGTATCGAGTGGATCGGCGCTGACCACCACACCACAGGCGTGGGTGCCGACGTTGCGCATACGGCCCTCGATGCTCTGTGCCCACTCGATGAGCTGGTGCATACGCGGGTCGCTATCGGAGATCTGCTTAAGCTCAGGCACGCGCTCAAGCGCCTGGGCGATAGTGACGCCAACCGGCAGCGCGGGGATCAGCTTGGCGACGCGATCAACCTCGCTCAGCGGCACGCCCATCACGCGGCCGACATCACGCAGCGCCGCCTTGGCTCCGAGCGTACCGTAGGTGATGATCTGGGCGGTTTTATCGCGGCCGTACTTTTCAGCCACATACTCTAGAATCTCGTGGCGGCGGCTATCGGCAAAGTCGATGTCGATATCGGGCATCTCCAAGCGCTCGGGGCTGAGGAAGCGCTCGAACAGCAGCTTGTTCTGGATGGGGTCCACATCGGTGATGCCAAGGCAGTAGAGCACCAGCGACGATCCGGCTGAGCCACGTGGCAGACAGGGAATATCGCGCTCGCGGGCGACCTGCACATAGTCCCACACGATCAGCATATAGAGCGGAAAGCCGGTCTGGTTGATCACGTCTAGCTCGTACTCTAGGCGCTGCACATAGTGCTCGGGCACATTGCCGTTGAGACGGCGCACCAGGCCCTCTTCACACACAAACTTCAGATACGAGCTGGGCGTGTGGCCCTCGGGCAGCTCAAAGTCGGGCAGCTTCACGCGGCCAAACTGGAGATCAAGGTTACACATATCGGCGATGCGACGCGTGTTCTCCAGCGGAGCCGGGCCATAGCGCTTGAAGATCTGCCACATCTCATCGCCAGACATCAGATGGTACGAGTCGTCGAGGTCAGGCTCTTTGGCGCAAAGCTCTTCGAGCGTCGTGTTGAAGCCCATCGCACGAATCAAGCGGTGCGCCTCGGCGTCCTCCTTGCGCACAAAGTGGGCATCGTTGGTGACGACGAGCGGGATACCAAGCTCTTGGCCAATTTTGACCAGCTCGTCGTTCAGCTCTTCGAGCACCGGGACACCCGGATGTAGCTGGAGTTCTAGGAAGTAGCGCTCGGGGCCGAGCACGTCGCGGTGCCATGCGGCGATCTCGCGGGCCTTTTCCTTCTGCTTATTGGTGAGATGGCGATTGATCTCGCCAGCTAAACACGATGAGGTGACGATCAGGCCCTCGCTGTACTGCTGCAGCAGCTCGTGGTCGATGCGCGGCTTGTAGTAGAAGCCATTGACATGGGCCATGGTAGTCAGCTTCACCAGATTGCGGTAGCCAACCTCGTTTTGGGCCAGCAGCAGCGTGTGATAGTAGCCCTTGCCCTGCGGCGTGCGGTCGTCGTGGCGGCCTGTGGCCATGTAGGCCTCCACGCCCAAAATTGGTTTAATGCCCGCCTTGCGCGCAGTATGGTAAAACTCGATCGCCCCATACATGACGCCGTGGTCAGTCAGTGCAATTGAGTCCATGCCAAGCTCCACGGCTCGGGCGCACAAGTCTTTGGTTTTTGAGTAACCATCAAGGAGACTGTATTCCGAGTGAACGTGAAGATGCACAAAATCTTTCATGATGACCCCACGAAACGCTTTACACTAAAGATTAACGCACAATACGCTGTGTTCTGTGATAGACACACAAAACACCGCTCAAAGCGCACAAACGTGTCAAATTCTACGCCTAGCGATGGTAAAAAGAGCTGACTGCTGCCGGGGCAATCGACCAAATCATGGCTTCGGAAGCATTATACCATAGCCTACTGGGGAATATATTGGGACAACATGTGGATAGATTGCAAAACATTATGTTGATTAAATGTGGAAAAATCATGCTTGGTGTGCCAAAGGACCAGCCAGCAAATAGGAGCGTTGGTTAGGTTGTCGTAATGCACTGTTGTGGTACGATGAGAGGAGCGCAGCACAAGACAAGATAACGAGGGAAGCTATGCTCAGCAGCATGTTGACTATACCACCACAACAGCTTGAATTTAAACGACAAGTACTTGGCCGCCTAGCACTTGGCGAAGCTATTATAATGGGTATCGCCACCGTCAGTGGGCCGTTTGTTGAAAACACAACCACGGCGCAAATTGTCGGCTATGCGATCGCGCTGCTGACGGCGCTGTTGGCATACCTGCTAGCGCGGCGTAGCCAAGTGGCGCTGGCTATAGCACTCGTATTTATCTCGTTTAGCGCCATCCTGCTCCAAACACTGCTGGCCGATACAGGCGACTTTAACAACGCCGTGCTACGTGTGTTTCCCTTCTTTTTACTCCAGCTGCCAGCAGCCGCGCTCATCTACAACTCACGCTTCTCACTGCTGGTAACCCTGATTGCCGTTGTGCTCTTTCCAGGCGTGATCATCCTGCTGCGCGATGGGCTTGGCTCGGCGCAGTTTCTTGTGCTCTTCTGGGGCACCCTATTTACCGGCGGCATCACCTGGCTGAGCACCCGCCAGCTTGAGCAGGCGCTCGCCGATTCAGAGCAGCGCACGCTGGCACTTGAGGCCTCGGAGCACAAGCTTCAGCAGCAGACACACGCCCTTCAGGAGCGCACCGCCGAGGCCGAGACCCGCCAGCGCGAGACGGCCAAGGCGCTGCGTGAGCTACAGATCGCGATGCAAGAGCGCGATAGCCTCGCCCGCTCGCTGCAAGAGTCCACGCTGCCAGTGCTGCCAGTACACCAGCAAGTTGTGGTTATGCCGCTGGTAGGTGCGATCGATACAACCCGCGCCACCATGCTCAACGAGGTGATGCTGCACGGAATCGAGCACAATCGCGCCCGGATCATCATTATTGATATCACCGGCGTGCCGGTCATCGACACTCAGGTGGCTGGGGCACTGCTGCGCTCAGCCGAGGCGGCGCGCCTCCTTGGGGCCAAGACAATTCTGGTCGGCGTGCGACCTGAGGTTGCCCAGACGATCACCGGCCTTGGCCTTGATCTCTCGGAGTTGGTGGTATGTAGCGACCTCCAGACAGGTATTCAGACGGGGTTGCGGGAGCTGAATGGCCGCACGGCCTGGTCCAACCAGAACTAAGCGCACTTTAAACCCACGCCCTAGGCCGTTATGTAGCCTAGGGCGTGGTGCGTTTTAGACGTTTTAGACCCGCAGTGAGCGGCGGACGATACGGCTGAGCACAAGCAGCATACCGGCGAGCAGCGCGAGGCCGAGCAGCGGTGCCTCATGCAGCGCCGAGGTTTCCGGCAGCGTCGGCGTACTCACTTCAATGTTGGAGGCGTAGCTGGTGATATTTTGTACTTCTGTATCGGAAGAGCTAAACAGCGTGCCAATCGGCATATACAGCTGCAGCGACTTCTGCGAGGTGTTCTCCAGCGTCAGCTGACCTTGGCCGTGGTAGTAGTCAGTCACCGTGCCGATCGTCACCTGATCGCCGACCGAGTGCCAGTCGCCCATCGTCAGCTTAACATCGCCAGCCTGCACTGCGTCGAGCACCGATGTGCCCTGCATAGCTGGCAGCGTGACGCTAGCGAACTGCTGTTGAATCTCCTCGGCCACAGCTGCGCTTTCCGGAATAGACTGATTCTCGTTCACGTTCCAAATCGCTGCTTGAACCTGAAGCGGATCGCTGGTCACATAATCTTTCGTCAGCGCATAGTACAGTGTTGATTGCAGCTGGTCGGAGACGACACCGCTGGGAGCCGACAGCGTCGTTGGAAACTTTTTGCCAAAATCAACACAGAACCCTTGATAGGTTACGGTCGCCTTAGCACCAGGTGCCAGTGTAAAGGTTTTCGTCGCCGTCTGTTCGGACTGCGCTGCGCTGACCTGAACAGCAAACAACACCAGCAATACTCCTACCAAGCTTCGCAGCATGAAACGCATCGTATACACCTCCATATCAATAAAATCGTTTGATAGGAGTGCTAAAGAGCAAGCTACGTGCCACTTGTCCAGACAAAAAAATGCGCTCCAGCAAAAAAGCCAGGAGCGCAGAACGAGTGATGACTACCTGAAATGACGCCTGCCTACTTGGTCGCTGCATCAAGGAACTGGCGCACGACGTTGCGCACCGACTCGCGATCTGTAGCAGTGCAAGGATAGATCTGAATATTCTCGGGCAAGTCGAGCTGCTGACGCAGGGTTGCATAGTTGCTTTCGGCGCTCAGATCGCTTTTGTTAGCGACAATGGCAAAGGGCACCGAGGCATAGTCCTTGAAGCGCTCGACCAAGTTAGCGGCAGCATCGACAGTGGCAGCATCGGTGGTATCGACCAGCACCAAGAAGCCGTCCATATCTTTGGCCAGGATATCGCGCATAAACTCGAAGCGTGTCTGGCCAGGCGTGCCAAACAGCTGAATCACGCGCTTGTCGATGTGGATGCGCCCGTAGTCCATCGCCACAGTCGTGGTCGATTTTACGCGCTGCTCGGAGGCAGTGCTTGTTGCACGATCCGTATCGACCACATCGATCTCCGACAGTGAGCGGACGAAGGTGGTCTTCCCGGTATTGAATGCCCCGGTGATGACCAGCTTGAAGGGTTGTTCAGCCACGAGATACTCCTTTCTTCAGCGCACATTCAGGGCCCAGCGATAAATATCTTCATAGCGCGATGCCGCAATCGACCAGCTCCAGTCGCGGCTCATCGCCCGCTGGACAAAGTAGGACCAATCGGCAGGATGGGTGTAGGCTGCTAGCGCACGGCCCAGCGCATGCAGCATCGCGCCAACAGAGTAGTCGGTCCAGACCACCCCGATTCCATCTGGTCGGCTCATATCCGGCACCGTATCAACAAGGCCACCGGTTGCCCGTGCAACAGGAACCGAGCCATAGCGCATAGCGATCATCTGGCTCAGACCACACGGCTCAAAAGCCGAGGGCATGAGGAAAATATCTGACCCGGCGTAGACACGCTGGGCCAAACCGGCGTTAAAGCCGATATAGTTGGCGATCCGATCAGGTCGGGCCGCAGTAGCGATTCGAAATGCGTCTTCATACGGGCCATAGCCTGAGCCAAGCACCATCAGCTGGGCTGAGGTATGCTCAACCAGCGCGCCTAGGCTTTGCACAATCAAATCGATGCCCTTCTGGTCATCGAGGCGCGAGACCACGCCGATCAGCGGTGCGGTGGGCTGCACCGGCAGACCAACCTCGCGCTGCAGCGCAGCTTTGCAGGCCGCCTTGCCCTCGCGCCACGTGGCGCTTGTGTACGTTTGGGCAATATGCGGATCGGTAGCAGGATTGAACTTTTGCATATCCAGCCCGTTTAAAATACCGACCAGCCGATCCGAGCGATGGCGCAGCATCGCATCTAGCCCAAAGCCATACTCTGGACGCTTGATCTCCTCGGCGTAGGTTGGGCTAACTGTCGAGATGACATCAGCGGTGTAGAGCGCCTGCTCCATCAGGTTAAGATCGCTGTGCGCATCGTAGACACCGAGCAGCGGCCAAGCACTTTGGCCAAAGCGGCCTTGATGGGCCAGATTATGGATGGTAAAAACCAGCGCCGGTCGGGGCGCGTTGGCCCACAGCAGACGGATGCTGGCCGCAGCGTGCCAGTCGTGGGCGTGAACGACATCGGGCCACCAGTTGAGCTGACGACAGGCCTCGATGGCGGCGCGGCAGAAAAGCACAAAGCGCTGGGCATCGTCGCCGTGGCCATAGATCGAGTCGCGCGAGCCAAAGAAGTACTGATTTTCAATAAAGAGCGTCTCTTCATCATCGGTAGCCCAGAGCTGACACTCCTCGTTGCGCCAGTCCATCTGGACCGGGAAATTATCGCGCAGCTTGCGCAGCTGCCAGCGGCTAGGGTCGATTGAGCCGTAGCGGGGCAGCATGAGACGGACATCTAAATCGCGGGCGCGGAGAGCCGCCGGTAGCGCCCCAGCGACATCACCAAGACCACCAACTTTCACATAGGGTGTCGCCTCTGCTGCCAGAAACAGTACGCGCATCATCGCTCCTTATGCAAGACTATCTGATTAAGCGTAGGCGGGCTATCTTCTACACTGCATTATAGTATTCTTTTCCGTTCTACGGCATAGGCAATCTGCGGAATGTGTAGAGATTGGCGCTCTCATTATACAATGCCTTGTTGAAATATTAAAATCGCGCCCACTGCTCTATTTGCAGGTCACACACCTCTGTAGTACAATATGGCGCACCCTTCGCTGTACGTTGGTGGGACCAAAGTTTTGAGCCAACACTTAATTTAAGGGAGCTTCGTTCCAACGGAACATGTGGCCTAGCCACAGACGCCGAAGGGCTGGCACCCACCTGCTTCGGCAGGTTCAAAACTTCCCCACTGACGGCTGTGAAGGGTGTTTTTCTTCAGATACGTGGATTATGGTCTACTTATACTACGGTGCCAACGATTTCGCACGCAAGCACGCGATCAATGCCCTCAAAGCACTGATTCCTGCCGATGTTGCGGACCTCAACTTAACTGTTCTCGACGGCAAGGCTGCTAAGCCTGCGGATATTCACACCGCCTGTGCCGCCTATCCGCTACTCCATGATCGGCGGCTCGTTATCGCCCGCGATGCGCTGAAGCAGGCGCGCTCCAGCGAGGCACGCGAGGCCCTCCGCAGCGCAATTAAGGCCGTTCCAGACACCACCGATCTTGTGCTTGATGAGGCTGATGCGCCAGATCAGCGTCTTGCGCTGATCAAAGATCTCCACAAGCAAGCCCAGGCTGGCCATGCCGAAATTCGTGAATTTAAGCCGCTTGAAGGCGTTGAGCTGGTCACGTGGGTCGTCAATCAAGCGCGTGAACAAAACGTTACCCTACGCACCGATGCCGCCCAGCACCTCATTGACTATGTCGGCACAGATAGCTGGATGCTGCATAACGAGATCAGCAAGCTCGCCGCTTATGTTAGCCAAGGCGGCACAATCACCAGCGCAGAGGTCGATCTGCTGGTGACCGATGAAACCGAGACAAACTTGTTTGCGTTTATCGATGCGCTGTGTGGCCGCCACGGCGATCAAGCACTTCAGCACCTGCACGGGCTATTGACAGATGGCGTTGCCCCCCTGTACATTTTGACAATGATCGCCAGGCAAGCACGATTGATGCTCCTAACACAGCAGGCAGGACGCATGAATCCCAATGACCTTGCGCGCCTGATTGGACAAAAGCCGTTCGTGGCTCGCAAGGCCGCTGAGCAAGCGCGATTGTTCACCCCCGCCGAACTGCAAACATTCCACGACCAAGTCCTGTCGAGCGATCACGGTATTAAGACTGGCCAGTTTGGGGCCGAAGCCGCGCTGGAGATTTTGGTTGCCACGTTCGGCTACGCCCCACGCCAGCGTAGATAGCAATAACCTATTGCGTCTTGGTAGTGAACCAGCTAAAATACAATGGTTCATCCCGCCTCGGTACCAGCAAACAATAATGCGCGCAAAGGAATAGGGTATGGAAGAGGTGTTGATTATCGATGATAGTCGCCAGATTGCCGAATTTCTGGCCGAAACCGTGCTACCCCACTATGGGTATCGCGCTAGAGTCGTGCAAACTGGATGGGAGGGATTGGCGTTTCTCAAGCAGCGTCAGCCGGACCTTATTTTGCTTGACTTACAGCTGCCCGATGCCTCTGGCCTCGATGTGCTGCGCCAAATCACCGAGCAAGGCTACGATATTCCCACAATCCTGATGACCGCGCATGGCTCGGAGCAAACCGCCGTCGAGGCCTTCCGCCTCGGCGCACGCAACTATTTGATCAAGCCCTTCGATGCCACCGAGGCGGGCAGCGCCATCGAGCGCGCCCTGCGCGAGCGCCGCCTGCAACGCGATAAAGAAGGGCTGACCAATAACCTCCAGCAGCGGCTGCAAGAGCTGACCATCCTCTCCAGCGTCGGTAAATCTGTGACCGCGCTGCTCGACCTTGAGGAGCTGCTTGAGCGGATTGTCGAAGCTGGCGTCTTCTTAGCCCATGCCGAAGAGGGCTTTTTGCTCCTCCGCGATGGCGATGATCTCTACCTGCGAGCAGCCAAAAACCTCGGCGAGGATCGGGTCAAGCGCTTTCGGGTGCCCCTCAACGACAGCATCGCCGGCGAGGTTATTCGCACACTCAAGCCTATGCGCATCGATCGCAACCAGGCCGGCCATGATCTCAAAGTTCAAACAGGCTTTTTGGTGCAGGCTCTGCTGCAGGTGCCGATCGTTGTTGGCCGCCAAGCCATCGGGGTGCTTGGTGTGGCCAACCGCCAAGCACAGCGCGGCTTCAACGAAAACGATCAGTATCTGCTGTCTGCCATCGCTGACTACGCCGCAATCGCTATCGAGAACTCACGCCTGTTCCGCTCCACCCGCGAGTCCGAGCGGCGCTACCGCGAGCTGTTCGACAACGCCAACGATATGATCTTTACCCTCGACCCGCAGCTCAAGATTACGTCGATCAACCGCCAGGGCATCAAAAGCCTCGGCTATCCACAGTCAGAGCTGATCGGCTGCTCGCTGCTGAGCCTGTGCATCCCCGACGACCAGGCGGCGATCGAGCACCAGCTGCAGCGCCAAGTAACCCGCGCTGCCGGTGAAGGCGTGCCCTTTCCCCTGCTGCTGCGCCGCTCCAACGGCGAGGAGATGCACGCCGAGGTCAGCGCACAGCTCATGATGCGCAACGACCAGATTGTTGGTCTACACTGCATTGCCCGCGACGTGACCGAGCGCCGCCGACTAGAGCTACAGCTGCTGCAGGCCGAAAAGCTCTCGGCGATTGGCCAGCTCGTCGCCGGCGTGGCCCACGAGCTGAATAATCCCATGACCAGCATCAAAGGCTTTACCGAGCTGCTGCTCCGACGCACCGACCTTGATGACGAGGCCCGCAGCGATCTCAACTATATCAACGCCCAGGCTGAGCGCGCCGGCCGCATTGTGACGAATCTGCTCACCTTCGCCCGCGAGCACCAGCCACAGCGCACGCTGGTCAACCTTAACAAAGTTATTGAGGATACGCTCAGCCTGCACACGTACCACCTGCGCGTGGATAATATCAAGGTGGTGCGCGAGCTTGATCCAAATCTGCCTGATACCGTCGCCGATCCGTATCAGCTCCAGCAAGTTTTCCTCAATCTCATTGGCAATGCGCACCACGCGATGGCCGAAAACGGCGGCGGCACGCTCACTGTGCGCACAACCTGCGAAAGTAATGAGATCCGCGCCGAAATTAGTGACACTGGCCCCGGTATTCCACAGCATCTGCTCGGTCGCATCTTCGACCCGTTTTTTACGACAAAGCCGGTCGGCAAAGGCACCGGCCTTGGCCTATCGATCTGCTTCAACATCCTTCAGGATCATGGTGGCTCGATCTGGCTTGATAGTAAGCCGAACGCTGGCACAATCTTCTATGTGATGATGCCCATCGCCACCGGCGAGACGATTGCGGCCCTGAGTGAGGACGAAGCGCCACTCAAGGCGACCATCCAGCCCGGTCACGTGCTCGTCGTCGATGACGAGGAGGGCGTCGGCGAGGTCATCCAGCGCCTGCTGACTGATCTCGGCCACCAGGTCACAGTTGTGCAAGATGGCGTCGCGGCGCTCAAGGCGCTGAAGCAGCAGCAGTACAGCCTCATTCTCAGCGATATCAAGATGCCTGGCATGAACGGCTTTCAGCTCTATCGCGAGATCGAAAAGCACTTCCCAGCCATGGCCAACCGCGTGGTCTTCGTCACCGGCGATACGATGAGCCCGACCACCGAGCTTACGCTGCGCCAGATCGGCAACCCGGTACTCGCAAAGCCCTTCTCGGCGCGCAAGCTCGAGCGCACGGTCAATGAGGTCTTGGCCAATCAGCCCTCGGTGCAAACTGCCCTCGGCACGTCGTAGTCCAGCTCTGTGCCCATACGCTAAGCAAAAAGGCGCTGATGCAAACGGTACCATCAGCGCCTTTTTGCTAACCTTGCGGCCCATTCCCCCACTTACCACCTAGCAGTAGCATCCATGCAACACCCTGGTCAGTTTCTCACCCTTACTAGCGCTTAGCTCATGTACGAGCATGTGTAAGAGGTCTGTCATGTGCGTATATTGGAGCAAAATGCATCTCATGATAGCGTACATACCACAGATTGTATTTCTCTTCGAGGTGGAATATGCGTAGCTCTTTGTGGCTTCTCGGGCTGGGGCTGATTCTAGCCGCAGCACTTTCGTACACTGCTGTCAGTGCAACGCAGGCGACTACGAGCCTAGAGCCGCTGTCGATTGCGCTGAGCGGGCCAGATTTTGCCGCCGGCACGTCCAGCGGCGCAAAGGTCACGCCCGCAGGTGTGCAGTCAGGCCCAACTGGCGGCACCTACACGTCGCCAGCCCGACAGGTGCCACAGTTCAGCGATGTGCTGGTCAACTGGCGGGCCGAACAGCCCCTCTCAAGCACCCTCAGCGTGGCAATTCGCACATCGAGCGATGGGCAAAAGTGGACCAACTGGACGCACGTTGAGCCAAACGATGATCTCGTCGATGAGCGTGATCCAGCCAATCTCACCTGGGGTGCGCCGCTGTTCGCTGGCCAAGCGCAGTGGTGGCAGGTCCAGGTTGAGTTCACCGCCGCCCCGGACGGCGCAGCGCCAACGCTCCAGCAGCTCAATGTCAGCACTGTCGATGTTGGCACCCATCAGCAGGTTAAGCCCACACCAGCACGACCAGACACCACCAGCAGCATCGCGAAGCCGCCAGTCGTAACCCGCACGCAGTGGGGCAGCCCTGACGGCCAGGGCAGCCGCGTGCCGCCCGCCTACTACGCTGTCAACCACATGGTCGTGCACCACACCGTCGATCCGAACACGCTCGGCGCAGGCGAGAGCTGGTGGGGCGACCGCGTGCTGGCGATCTGGTCGTTCCACACTTACACCCGTGGCTGGGGCGATATTGGCTACAACTTTCTTGTCGCCCCCAATGGCACGATCTTCGAGGGGCGGGCTGGCGGCGACAATGCCGTCGGCTTCCATGACACCGGCAACTACGGCTCGATGGGCGTGGCGATGATCGGCACCTACGCCGCAGTGGCCCCAAGCAGCTCCGCACAGTCCAGCTTGGTTGATCTGCTCGCCTGGAAAGCCAGCCAGCGCAATATTGACCCGCTCGGCTCCTCGTACTACTACGGCTGCGATATCTCGCGCTACTGTGGCAACGCTGGCGCGATCACACCAAATATCGCCGGTCACCGCCAGGTTGCCAACAATCCGCCTGGCTACACCTCGTGCCCCGGCGACACGCTCTACGATGTGCTGCCCACGATCCGCGCGCGCGTGCAGTCACGCCTCAGCGGCGTTGCCGACAACGGCGACTTGACCATCGACGATCTTGAGTCCAGCTTTACGCGCTCGAATGCGAACTGGTACGAGGCCGGCTGCGGCGATGGCGGCCACATCTTCTACACCTTCGCCACCGATAATCCGGACGACAGCACCAACAGCGGCATCTGGCGCAAAGAGGGCCTCAGCGCAGGCAACTACCGCATCTATGTCCATATCCCGCAAAACTGCGGCGCAGTCAACGCCACCGAGAGCGCCCACTACACGGTGTGGCAAAATGGGGCCAAGATCGCCGAAAAAACGATCAGCCAAAACACCACAACGGAGTGGATCGAGATCACCCCTGGCCCAATCGCCATGGCCGACCTGCCGGTCGAGGTGCACCTGACCGACTTGACCGGCGAGCCGCTGAGCAGCAGTCGCCAGGTCATTTTCGACACCGTGCGCTGGGTCAAGGAGATTGAGCAGACCAACCTCGCCGTCGAGTCGGTCAGCTACGATCGCACAATGCTCAGCGGTGGCCAGCTCCTCGGCATCACCTTCCGCGTGCGCAACACCGGCACCACGATTATTCACACGCAAGCTCCAACCGCCAGCAGCACCACCAGCCCGCTCGATGGCTACACCTACGACGAGGGCGAGTGCTTCGCTGGCAACAGCAGCGCCAGCTACCCGGCGTTCCCCAAGGAGAGCGGCCGCATCCGCGTGATGCTTGGCGGCGATGGTCTCGGTGCCGACTGCCAGGCCAATACCGGCGGCTATCCCTGGCGCTGGGGCCTGGGCGACGATCTTGCGCCTGGCGAGGTGCGCGACATCATCGGCTATGTGCGCTTCCGCAATCTCGGACCCGACACCCGCACAGTCACGCTGCGCGCCGGCGCGATCAACGAGTATGTCAGCTACTTAGCCCAGGATCAAGGCGTTCAGACCATCACCATTCTGCCCGAGGCCGATGCCCCGGTGTCGCTCAGCTACACTGGCTGGCAGCCCGAGGCCCAGGTCTTCGCGCTCGGCGCAGTCCCCGACGATTTCCTGGCGCGCACGGCTAACCCGCTCTCTATTCCTAGCGGCACCTTCTTGGGCAATATGGCCTGGGACGGCACACGCATCGATTGGGGCACCGATGGCCCGTTTGGCCAGAGCGATATGTTCTTGGTGCGGCAGACCCGCTCGTTCTACGTGCCAGCCGATGGCACCTATCAGTTCCAGATCACCTCCGACGACGGCTCTTGGCTGTGGATCGACGGCCAGCTGGTGGCCGAGGCCCATGGACTCCACGAAGAGCGCACGGCCACTGGCTCGATCTGGCTCAACGCCGGCGAGCACGTGCTGAGCTTCAAGTACTTCGAGCGCTCTTCGCAGGCTGTCATGAGCTATAGCTGGATGCCGCCAGGCGCAACGGCCTGGAGCATGATTCCTGTCCGCGTGGGCGGCGGCGCAGCCTACGTCAACGGCTACTTTGGCCCAACCATGACGCTGACCATCGCTGCCGATGATCACGGCGGCGCTGGCATCAGCCGCATCCGCTGGCGGCTCAATGGCGGCTCCTGGAGCGAGACACCAGGCAACCGTATGGCCATCACCCCCGGCGGCGGCTCCTTCACGCTGGAGTACCAGGCGATCGACAACGCCAACAACACCGAGATGCTGCATCAGGTTCAGATTCAGGTCGATGGCTCTGCGCCGCAGTCTGTGCTCAGCCCTAGCCTGGAGGCATCAGGCATGATTCGGCTGACGCTCAGCGGCTCCGACCTAGGCAGCGGCATCGCCCTGTATGAGGTCAGCGTCCACGATGTGACGGCAGCGACGCCGTGGCAGGTCTGGCAGACCAGCGCCAGCACCAACTTGGGATTTTTCGGGCAGCCTGATCACTCCTACGAGTTTCGTGTGCGTGCCGTTGATCGCCTTGGCAACTGGGAGGCGACACACTCATTTATTGATGGTTTCATCACTGTGCCTAGCGCCACAAGCTTCCAGCACGTCTACCTGCCCAATGTAGTCCGCTAGCCCGACACGTCCCTAGCACCAGCGCCCGTGCCAATCGTAGCCGGGGGCTGGTGCTGCTTCTGTCGTTTATTCGTTGTGAATCGCTGCGCCGTGGTGCATTCGGCCTTGGCGCGGCGTGGGCCAGCGCGGGTGCCATGCCCGCCCGCGGCCTGCGATTGCCCTGCGCT
>JABXJS010000077.1 GCA_013538855.1 Herpetosiphonaceae bacterium | reverse complement strand
ATTTCCCCTGCCCGACCTGCCAGTGCGCCACAACGTCTGCCCAGAGCGCACTCACGCGCTAGGCGGCGGCTTGCTCTTTTTGATCAAGGAGCGCCGTGCTGCACCCGCTGCTGCTGGCTGCGCACGCAGCGGCTCCGCTGCCAGCCCGACCGTCCAAGCGTGGTCCGGCACCACATCTGGCACGCGCGGCTCTGCGGCGGCGAATAGGCGATCAGCGCGCAAAGCCAGCGCAGCACACAAACCGACTGCTTTGTCCATCGCACCGCAGCGCGCGGCGGCGCACGGTGGCCCTGCGTAACGCGACGCACGATCCAGCACCCCGCCGACCTACGCCGCGCCGACCTGCGACCAACCACCGCGCTGGATTTCATAACACTATGCTACAGCTCAAGCATCAACTGCTCGATGGGCGCACGCCACCATGGGCTGGGGTCGTGGCGCGGCAGCACCGCCAGCTGCATCTGGACAACTCCGGCGGCGGCGAGCGCAGACTGCACCGCGTTCAAGGCCAGGGTTGGTGAGTTCGAGCGCGCCGACAGATGGGCCAGCCACACGCTGCGCAGACGCGGGCTGCGGGCGTGCAGCGCAATCAGCAGCTCGGCCGTCTGAAGATTGGAGAGGTGGCCAGCGGGGCTAGCAATGCGCCGCTGGAGCGGCAAGGGATAGCCGCAGCGGCGCAGGCGCTCCAGGTCGTGGTTGGCCTCGATGACCAGCAGATCGACAGCCGCCAGCTCAGCGGCCAGCTCCGGCGTCCAATCGCCAAGATCGGTGACGAAGGCCACCTGCTGCTGCGCTGTGCTAATGCGGTAGCCGACGGGATCGGCCGCATCGTGGGCGACAGGAAACGTGGCGATGTGCAGGTCATCGAGCGCGAGCACACCGCCGGTGGGCAGCTCACGCCAGTCAACGGCTGGCGCGCCGAGGGCGGCGAAGGTGGCCGCGTTGCACACCAGCGGCAGGCCGTAGCGCTGGGCCAGCAGCACCGCGCCGCGCGCATGGTCGGCGTGCTCGTGCGAGAGCAGGATCGCCCGCGCCTGCTCAGGAGCGCGGTGGACCTGGCGCAGCAGCATGGTCAAGCGCCGTGGGCTAAGCCCAGCATCAACCAAGACCGCACTGCGCGCCGACTGCACCCAGAACGCATTTCCGCTCGACCCGCTGGACAGCGAGCATACCTGCAAGCTCATGCAATTGCCTCATGGATTCAAAAAAACACACATGTGCTATTGTACGCGAAGAATCGGCCAAGCGTGCAGCCGTGTATGCAGCACCAGGCGGGCGTGCTATGCTAGGCCAGCAGCGCACAGTCCAGCAGGAGTGCGCCATGGAAGATGACGAACAGACAGCAGCAGACTACTACGTCCCAGAGGCCGCCATGGACATCAACGCCAGCGCTAGCAGGCATCTAGTTTGTGCGTATAGGGATTCTCCGCCGCTTGACTGCTGCCAATGGAGTAGCAGACGTGCAGCCATGGCTCCTGGGCATGCTGATCATCGAGGGTGGCTGTATCGTCTGGGCCGCCTTTAATCTGCTGGCGCTGTTTGTAGAGGCTGGGCGGAGCATCAATCTCGGCAGATTCTGGCTATCGGTGCTGACGGCAGGCACTGGCAGCAGCCTCTTTGCGGTGTCCGCGCTCATCCTGCTGCCAGCAACAGTCTACGCCTACCGCAGCTACAGCCGCCTTCTGGAGCAGCCACTGCTCGCCCACTATCGGCGTATGCCGCTGCTCATACTCGCATTACTGCTGAGCATGCTGGTGGCTAGCTGCGCTGGAACGCTCGTGGACTTCCGCCTGGCGTGCGTGCCTAGTTAGCAGCAGGTAGACGCGCATTGTTCCTGCGCCAGCGCAGGGCGAGAACACTAGCACATGCCCGCGCGGGAGGAGCGATAACAGCACAGTCGGCTGGCGCAGGTATTCGATGCAGCTGGTACATTCACGCACATCTGCGGCTATGCGCACGCGGGGAGGGGATTGGGCGCAGCGCCCAACGCCGAAACAGCGCCGCGAGGTCAGCGGCGCTGTTTCGGCGCAACCATGCGCTACGCCAAGCTCAGCGTCTGGCCGCTGAGGCTGGTGCCATGGTGGCCGCAGGGATCGACCTGCACTGTGACAGCGCTCAGGCGCGGCAGCTGCTCAATCAGGCTGGCGCGCACCTGCTCGGCGACCTCGGCGCTGGCGCGGGTGGTCAAGTCCTCATCGACGGTGATGTGCAGCTCGGCGTGCAGGGCGTGGCCGACCCAGCGGGCGCGCACATCGTGGGCATTGACCACACTGGGAACAGCAGCAGCGGCGGATTCGATCTGATCGACCACGGCAGGATCGACGGCGTCCATCACGCGATGCCACATCGTCACCGCGCTATCCTTCACGATAAAGAGGATGGTGACCGTGATCACGAGGCCGATCAGCGGATCGGCCAGCGGGAAGCCGAAGAGGCTGCCGAGCGCGCCGACGAGCACCGCCAGCGAGGTGAAGCCATCGGCGCGTGAGTGATAGCCGTCGGCAACCAGCGCGGCCGAGCCGATCTCGCGCCCGATGCGAATGCGAAAAAGTGCAACAGCCTCGTTGCCAATAAACCCGATGATCGCGGCGGCGATAACCCAGCCGACATTGCGCAGCGGCTGCGGATTGATCAGCTTCTGATAGCTCTCGTAGCCGGCGATAAGCGCGCTAGCGAAGATAGTGAGCACAATAAAAACGCCGGCTAGGTCCTCGGCGCGACCGTAGCCGTAGGTGTAGCGCCGGTTGGCGCTGCGCCGTGCGAGCACAAAGGCCAGCCAGAGCGGCACGGCGGTAAATGCGTCGGCAAAGTTATGGATGGTGTCGGCGAGCAGGGCCACGCTGCCGCTCAGCCAGACGATAACCAGCTGGAACACCGCCGTCACGCCCAATCCGAGCAGCGAGACCTTCAAGGCCCATATGCCGCGCTCGCTGCCCTCCAGGGCGGCATCGACGCGCTGATCGCTGCTGTGGCTGTGACCATGCCCAAATGGCAGCCGCTCCAGCAGCCAGCTCCAGCGCCCGTGGTCGTGGTCGTGGTCATGCTCGTGGTCGTGCTCGTGGTCGTGCTCGTGGTCGTGCTCGTGATCAGCATGATCGTGGTTGGTATGGGCCGACGGCTGAACGTGATCATCGTGATTGTGCTGCGCGCTCATAGAGTGCTCCTTCGCCTACGCAGTATGATCAGGCAAGTTGTAAACAACATGCGCGAGGTGGTGCAGCGCCTCGCGGAACAGCCCGGCCACGTGTGCATCATCGACGGAGTAGTACACGCGGTTGCCGTCGCGCTGGGCCTTGACGATGCGCAGGTCGCGCAGGTGCTTCAGCTGATGCGAGGTCGCCGAGGGCGAGATGCCAGCGACCGCAGCCAGCTCGCCCACCGTGTGCGTCTGCTTCGTCAGGGCATACATAATCCGCGCCCGCGTTGGATCGGCCAGCGCTTGAAAAACTTGGGCGACCAGCACGGCTAGCTCTGGCGTGAGCTGCGGTGCATCGAGCAGATGGTCAACAAGGGCCGCTGGTGCTGGTGCTGCACTGGTATGGGCTGTGGTCATCGTACATCTCACTCTATCTATGCATATATGAATACCTATGCACATTCTAGCAGTAAAAAAAGCCATGTCAAGCGCCACCTGCTGCCAACCATATATTGGCAGCAGGTAGCAACCATACGCCGGCCTTACCTGACCCCGACCAAGGCGGACGTGTCCAGCGTCACCAGGTAGCGGTTGGGCGCGAACTGCTGACAATCAATCGCGACGAGCGCGAGCTGGAAGCCGTTGGGCGACTAAGCGGGCCACTTCCAGTGGCCCTTGGCGAGCATGCAGCGGCTGCCGGCCTGCGGGTCGATCAGGTAGGCGGCATCGATGTGCGCGGCGTGGGCCTGCAAGGTGTCGTCGTAGGTGGCCATGGTGCTGGCATAGTGCAGCAGCGCAGCGGGGCGTGCGCCGCTAACAGCGGCGGGGGTAGAATCCATCCTAATCCTCACGTATTATGGGGTTCATGGAGAAGAACAAGGACCAACGGGCAGCCACATAGCTGATGCTGGAAACCGTAGACGGGCAGATGATTGGGCAGCTGTATAGGTGTTAAAGATGCACTTGATTGCGGATTAGGCCATAGATCACGCATTTGCGTAGAAAATACCACTTGCGTTCAGCGCATGAGTCTGCTACAATTCATGTATTGTTGAAATGGTTCGGAACCCTCAAGTTGCCTCGATAACCTCGTGTGCTCCGTGACCCACCCCCCAGGACAACAATTATTACTAACCCTTTATGTTCAAGAGGAACAAACCAGCGATGAGTTTCGCAGACAAAACCCTAACGTGCCGTGATTGTGGCACCGAGTTCACCTTTACGGCCGGCGAGCAGGAATTCTACGCACAGAAAGGCTTTGACAACGAGCCAACTCGTTGTTCGAGCTGTCGCCAGGCCCGCAAGCAGTCGCGCAGCAGCGGCGGCTACGGCTCGGACCGTGGCTACAGCAGCGGCGGCTACGGCTCGGACCGCGGCCAGCGTGAAATGCACACGATCACATGTTCATCTTGTGGCAAGCCGGCCGAAGTGCCGTTCGTGCCACGGGGCAACAAACCTGTTTATTGCTCCGACTGCTTCAAATCCCAGCGCAGCAATAACGTTCGCAGCAACTCTCGCTGGTAGTTGTCCTAGCTGCTTTGCAAATGGCGGGTCGTCGAATATTCGACGGCCCGCCTTGCGTTAACCTGGCAATACTGGCTACTCCAGCGCCGGATTGACCGAGCGCGCCTGCGTAATCCAGCGCGTGCTCAGCGCCACCGCCACCGTCAGCAGCGCCGTCACCGCCACAATGACACTTGTTGAGAAGCGATTCAGAAACGTATTGGCGAAGAACGTGGACATTGTTGCCGCATAGGCGATCCATACAATCACAACAGCCAGCAAGCGATGCATCGACGTCATAGCAAGCCTCCTTTGTTGCCACTCCACACCCTCAGTTTAGACCTGTCGCCCAGCGCCAATGTTGCTATTCTCACCATGTGCGTGAAGATTATTGCACCTAGCATGGTAGCAGCGCCATTTTAGACTGCTTGGTCGCTATTTTTTCGGCGCTATAATACGCTGCTATGTAATACCAATGCACCTGAGCGCAAGTGCAGGATGGAACCCTGCCACAGGCGTAGAGCTGTGCCCCAAACCGCCTGTCCATGTCCATGGGGCATATTCAACGTGAATTGGTATAACCGAAAACTTCGATGTGCAGAAGGAGACTTGGCATGGAGTTTGACACCGGCAAGCCTAACGGCGGGCGTATCTACGACTATCTGCTCGGCGGCAGTCACTACTTTGAGGTTGATCGAATCGCGGCCGAGCAGATGCTCACGCTTGCGCCATCGGCGCGCCCAGCGGCCAAGCTCAACCGCTGGTTTATGCTTACCGCCGTCTCGGAGCTTGTGCGCGCTGGCTACACGCACTTTCTGGACCTGGCCACAGGGCTGCCAACCCAAGACTATGTGCACGAGCTGGCACCGAATGCGCGCGTGCTCTACAACGACATTGACCCGCTGACGGTGGCCTACGCCCGCGAGATCATCGGCGACAACGAGCAGGTGCGCTACATCCAGGCCAACATCACCGACCTTGACAGCATTCTCGCCGCCGCCGACACACACTTCCACGGCGAGCGCCACATCGCGATCTGCTTTATTGGCTCAACCTACTTCGTGGACGAGGAGCACATCAGCTCGATCATCGATCGGCTCTACGACTGGGCTGCGCCTGGCTCGGCCATGGCCATGTCGTGGCTGGTGGCCAACCCCGCTGACGCCAACGATCACCCAGTAATTCAGCTCTATCGCTCCATGAACTCGCCGGTGACGCTGCGCACAGTCGAGCGCATCGAGCAGCTGCTCAAGCGCTGGAAAGTGCGCGACCCAGGTCTGCGACCGCTCAGCGAGTGGCTCGACATCGACAGCGACTGGCACATTGCCAACGGCCTTAACGAAATCCCATTTGATATGTACGGCGTCATCGTGCACAAGCCGTAGCGCACAGCAATGCTCCGGCAGCAGCGCTGCTCAGCACCAGTGCAATCGTGCTTCTGAGCAGCGCTTAATCTGTTTTTGGCGCACACTCTGCGGACTAGCGCCAGTTTTTGCGGTATACTAGCCCCCGGTTTGATGCACCAGGAGGCACGCATGATCGCCGTTTTTCACCTCAACGCCGGCTCCAGCGGAGTCGAGGAGCGTATGCTGCGCGAGGCCGTCGCTGGCTCGCGGGCGCTCACCTGGGCGGCAACACCAGCCCACGCTGATGTGTTCGTGCTAACGGGGCCGATCACCGCCGGCATCCGCCCGGCACTGCTGACACTGTGGCGCGACTACATCGCCGAGCGCGCACCGCTCGTCGCCCTTGGCCGCACCAGCATCGACGGCCACCCGTTTGGCCGCAGCGGTGTGACCGACATCCCTGAGCTGCATGTTGCAGTCAAGATCGATGGCGATCCGCCCACGATCACAGCAATTCAGGCCGGCATCACCCAAGCCTTTCAGGTGCGATCAGCGCGCCACTAGCTGAACGAGGCCCATGAGCAATCTAGGAAATCAACTCATCGCTTGGCTGATCTACCCCGGTATGTTGACCAGCCTTGTCCTTGCTGTGGTCATCGCATGGCTGGCACAGCTGCGCGCACCGGGCGGCGGGCTACGCCGTGGCCTCCAGGCCACCCTGCGCGGCGAAGGCTCCAGCGCCCTCATGATCGCAGCCCTGATCCCGCTGCTGGTTGGGGCAACACTGCCCTGGCCCGGCTCGCCGCGCCCGCTCGCCCCTGGCGACCTCTGGCTCGGCTGGGCGCTGCTGGAGGTCAGCTACTGGCTCGCCCTGCTGCCAGCGCTCCAGCAGACGACAGTCCTTGGCGTGCGCGCCGCCATGCGCGAGGCGCAGCTCAGCGCTGTTGGGCGCATGCTGGTCTGGAGCAGCCTTGGCGTGAGTGTCTGGGCTGGCACGCCCTGGACGTGGGCGACGCTGCCGGTGCATGCGCTCGCTGCGCTGGCTGCCGTGCTGGCGCTGCCGGCCGCCTTTGGCTGGGGCACCTACTCGCCAGCCAACGATGTTACGCCAGGCGGACCAGAGGCGGGCCTAAGCCAGATCGCCGCCCAGATGGCGCACTGGGGCCGCGTCATCCGCACTACGGTGCTGCTAAGCGTTGTGCCAGTCGTGCTCCAGCAGGGCTGGCCCGATCTGCACTATGCGCTGCGCGCAGCCCTCGTGGTGGTGATCATGCTGCTGCTGGCAGTCTGGGGCCGCTCCATGAACGGCAGCAGCGTGCGCCGTCCGCTGCTAGCAGCGATTCGGCTGTGCTGGACCAGCAGCCTGCCCCTGTTGACCATCGCCATCCTTGTTTTGCTCATCTTCGGGCGCTAGCAGCGAGAGGAGCACGCATGCCCGACCATTTGGACGAACACGCAATGAACGCTGAAGAACCAATCACCGCAACTGCTGTTGACCATGCCATCGATATTGAGGGGCTACACAAGCGCTACGACTCGGCCCCGGTGCTGCGTGGCCTTAACCTAATTGTCCCGCCAGGGCAGGTGTATGGGCTGCTTGGCCCCAATGGTGCCGGCAAATCGACGCTGATCCATCTGCTGATGGGCTTCTTGCTGCCTGACAGAGGCTCGATCAAGGTGTTTGGCAAAGCACCTGGCACGCAGAGCGAGCGCATCGGCTATCTGCCAGAGCGCCTGCGCTATCACGTGCACTACAGCGGGCGCGAGTACCTGCGCTTTATGGGCCGCTTCAGCAGCATGCCGCACCAGCAGCTCGAGCGCCGCATCAGCGAGCTGCTGCAGCTCGTGGATATGGAGGAGGCCGCCGACCGCCGCATGAAGCGCTACTCCAAAGGCATGCTCCAGCGCATCGGCATCGCGCAGGCGCTGCTCAGCGACCCGGAGCTGCTGCTGATCGACGAGCCTTCTTCGGGCCTCGATCCAGCTGGGCAGTACGAGATTCAGGAGATCCTGGTCAACTTGCGCGAGCACGGCCACACGATTATGCTCTGCTCGCACCAGCTCGACGAGATCAGCCAGATCTGTGATCGCGTCGGCATCCTCGTGCAGGGCCAGCTGGCCGCCGAGACCGACCTCGCCACCCTGCCAGGCCAGAGCGGCATCACCATCACGCTGGTCGAGCTGCCTGCCGAGGACCTCGACTTTGCGCTGCGCAGCATCGACCCTGCTATCTCGCGCGCTGGCCGCCGCATCACCGTGCCCGAGGTTACGCCGATGCTGCAAAAACAGGTGCTGCAGCTGCTCATCGAGGAAGGCTTCACCGTCGCCTCGCTCCAGCCAACCATCGGCACGCTGCGCGACCTGTACCTGCATGTGGTCAAGGGCAATCCGCCGCCGCCAGAGGCCGCGCCGCCCACTAATACATCGCTGCTTGACTCGCTGTTAGCCACCGAGGAGGACGCCTGATGCGTTCGCTGTCGCGAATCTGGGCCTGGTCCCGCTTTAACTTGGCGGAGTACATTCGCTCAGGCCGGATTTTGATCGAGCTGCTGGCGATGGTCATCTTCGCCTATATTTTTTTACGCCGTCCCAATACCGCCGCGATCATCCGCGCCACCCAGTTCTTTAGCATGACCGCGCTGTTTGTGCTGGCGCAGACGATCTACACCACTGGCATGCTGGTCAGCCTGGCGCAGCGCGCCCAGGGCTATGTCATCCTGGCTCGCCCGCTCGGCCGCCGCGGCTATCTGTTGGGGCTGTTCCTTGTGCCGGTGATCATCGGCGTGCTGGACTTCATTCTGCTGTCGATTATTGTGACCATCATCAACAAGCCGGAGATCTGGACAGTGCCGATCTGGCTGGCCGGGGCGCTGCCGCTGATCTTGGATATTATGCTGGTCACCGCGCTGGTGATTCTGCTGTCGGGGCTGGTGCTCACCAACGGCTGGCGCTTGTTTATTCTGGGGCTGGTGGCGCTTGGCTCACTTAGCAGCGCCGACCTCATCGGCCCATCGCTATCGCTGGACAATCTGATCGGGCGCTTTCTGGCCACGATGCGCACGCTGGTCTCGGTGCCGCTGATTCCGCTGCTGTCGGGGTTTGAGCTGGCGGTGCGCCGTGGCTATGGCAGCGAGGCGCTGCCCATCCTGCTCGGCCAAATAGTCCTGACGGCGGCAGTCCTGTTTTTTGCGATCTTCTCCTTTGATCGGCGCGATATTATCTTGGGCTAGGACTACATGCAGCTTGTCGAAACAGCGTTCTTCCGGTATTGTAGCAGCAGGCGCGGATAGCTGATCCGCGCCTGCAACCCTTTTCTAGCCCACGGTGGCTCACACAGGAGTATCTGAATGGTTCAGTTGATGGCTTGGTTCCGGCCCATTCTTGCGCAATTTACAGCCTTTATCGTCGCTGGCTCGATCGTCTCTGACCTCATGGACTGGTTCAAGCGCACGATCGACGCGGTTATTGGCTTCCTCGGCTATACCGGCATCGCACTAGTGATGCTCGCTGAAAACCTCTTTCCGCCGATCCCCTCCGAGCTGGTGATGCCCTTTGCCGGCTTCAAGGTCGCCGAGCACGAGATGAACATCGTCGCGGTGCTGTTCGCCGGCACTCTTGGCGCGGTCCTCGGCGCGATCATTTTGTACTACATCGGCCTGTGGGCCAACGAGACGATCATCCGGCGTTTTATCCGGCGCTACGGGCGCTTTTTCCTGCTCTCAGAGGACGATATTGATCGCGCGCTGCTCTTCTTTAAGAAGTATGGCGAGTTTGTGATCTTCTTCGGCCGCCTGATCCCGCTCATCCGCAGCCTCATCTCCATTCCGGCCGGCATGAACCGCATGCCAATGTGGCGCTTCTTGCTGTGGACGACGCTTGGCTCGCTGATCTGGAACATCGTGCTCACGGTCGCCGGCATCTTCCTTGGCTCGCAGTGGGAGAACGTGCTCGCCATCGTCGATCGCTATCAGACGGTCGTGGTGGCCCTGCTCGGCCTGCTGATAGTGCTGTTCTTCGTCAATCGCTTCTTGAAGCGCCGTCGCCCACTGCCGGTCTCTACCTCGACTGAGCAGGAGTAGTATCGGACCAACGGCGGTTGTGCTGAACGCGCGCGCACGCTAGCATAGCGGTAGCTCAAACGACAGAGTACCGAATAGCGCAGTCTTTGACCTGTGCTGTTCGGTACCTGTGTTTTTGGCCTCAACCTGTATCTGCGGAGATCGCTATGGCCTTGAATATCGAGCACGAAGCACTCGTCGATCTGCTCACCACCACTCGCTCCACAACCACAGCAGCGCTCACAGACGCTGATCTGCGCCAGTTCACCAATGATCACGGCACAGGCTACACGCTGCTCAATCATTTAAGCGCTTGGGAGCTGCTGGCCGCCCAGACCCTGGCCGCCCATGGCCAAGGCCGACCGCTGCCGCCGCTGCCGCTCGATCAGCGTATGCGCCAGCAGTTTAACGCCCATATCTTCGCCACCCAGCGCCACGACACGCCGGAGCAGATCTGGCAGCGCTGGCACAGCGCGCGCCAGGCCCTGATCGCCACTATCGAGCAGCTGCCGTTCGCCGCCGTGCACACACCGCTGTGCAGCCATGCTGGCAGCGCCTACGTCGGCGAGATTGTTAAGCGCCTCATTGGCCACGAGCAGCTGCATCTGCACCAGGTGTGGCAGGCGCAGCAGCGCCCGCATCCCTATCGCGCGCTGGACCAGCGCTGAAAGGATTTTCAATGACCACCGTCCCCGATCTGATCGCGCAGCTTGATCGTAGCCGCCAGGACACCCAGGTTGCGCTCTCTGACCTTGACCCCGACACGCTGATCTATGCCGAAAGCGGCTGGCGTCTGCGCGATGTTATCGCCCACATCACCGCCTGGGAGGAGGAGCTGATCAGCGCGCTGCGTGCCAGGCGCATGCTGGCTGACTACACGCCGCCGCTCAGCGCCAAGCTTCAGCTCGACGTGTACAACGATCTGCGCTTCCGCGAGCGTTATGACCGCTCGGTCGCGCAGGTGATCAACGCGTGGGCCGCTGTGCGCGCAGAGCTGAAAGCGAGCCTACAGCTGTTCGACACCAGCGAGCTAGGCAGCACGATGTGCTATCCATGGAACGACAGCGGCAGCATCGCGCACAGCATCCACGATATGATCTGGCACGAGCAGTTTCACACGCGCGAGATTCTTGTCGCTGTCGGCCGCGAGCCACTGGTCGTCGCCTAAAGCCGCCCTGGGCCGCGAGCACATGCTGGCGGCCCGCGCTGCGCTCCCCACGCCGCACACCGCGCCTCGCCACCGCTACGCGCTCCAACAGCACGCTACGCTGTATGCGCTTGCGCTCGTGCTCCAGCATTCGCCGCACACGTTGGTTGAATGAACCGCCGTGCCGCTCGCCGCGGCTGCTGCACCCCGCCTGCGCTGGTGGTCAAGCGACCGCGCATTGGCCCCGCAGCGCCCCGGCTCCGCCACCCGCCGCCGTGCGATGGCTACACCGTGCGCAAAAAGCAAACGGCTACGCTGGCCATCAGCGGGCGCGGGCTGAGCCGCCACACGCAGCCGCCACCACAGCACCGCCAGACCTCCGCTGCGGCGAGCGTGGGCAAAGCACGGCGTAGGCTATTCATTAAAAAGCCTGCAACTGGCCACGCCACATGTGGATGAAAGAATGAACCGCCGTGCCGCTCGCCGCTGCTGCTGCACCCCGCCTGCGCTGGTGGT
>JABXJS010000076.1 GCA_013538855.1 Herpetosiphonaceae bacterium | reverse complement strand
CTATGCGGCGGGAGCAGGCCCAGCGTCGATGGGTTGTGAGCAGGTGCGCTGGTGGGTGGGCGCAGGTCCGTGCGCGCAGGCGCAGGCGGCGTCCCGCACGCTGATGGCGCAGGGCGGGGTGGCGCAGGCGTGTCCCTGGTGCGATGGCGTGAGCAGTGCGCTGGGAAGCGGTGTGGGCTGCTGTGCAGCTAGCCAACTGCTTACGCCATCGCACGTGGGATGTGGGGGGGCGCTAGCAGGCGACTGGAGAATGAGCGTGCGGGCTGGCACCAGCGCAGGTGGGTGCAGCACCGCGAGCGCAGCGCGGCTGGGGCTGATCCATCAAAAACAGCAACGCTGCCAGCGCCAGGCTATGCCAGAGATGGCTGGTGTGCATCCGCACAGCACACGACCGCGTGCCGTCTAGTCAATCTGGGCGTGCGTGCACGGGATAGCTGGCGGTGCTGCATCCGCACACTAGGCTCAGCGCGTGCAGCGGGTGCCCGTGCGGCTGGCACCAGCGCAGGTGGGTGCAGCACCGCGAGCGCAGCGCGGCTGGGGCTGATGCATCAAAAAAACAGCAACGCTGTGGTTCTTCAGCGTTGCTGTTGTCGCTTGCTGTCGTGATGTGCGAACTAACGGCTGATCGCCTGGCGCGCCTCGGCGTAGGTGGCGCGCATCTCATCGGGACAGGTAACGCAGACATCGAGGTCGCGCAGCAGGCCATCGGCGAGGCTGTAGATCCAGCCGTGGACGGATAGCTCCTGGTCGCGCGCCCATGCATCTTGGACGATGGTGGTTTGGCAGACGTTGACCACCTGCTCGATCACATTTAGCTCGCAGAGCTTATCGACGCAGGCAGCGTGATCGCTGATGGCGTCGAGGGTGGCCGCATGGCGGTCGGCGACGCGCTGAATAGGGCGCAGCCAGTTGTCGATAAGACCGAGGCGCGTATTTTCGAGCGCGGCGCGAACGCCGCCACATCCATAGTGGCCGCAGACGATGACGTGTTTAACCTTGAGCACCTCGATCGCATACTGCATCACCGAGAGGCAGTTGAAATCGGTTTGGATGACCAAGTTGGCCACATTGCGATGGACAAACAGCTCGCCTGGGAGCAGGCCGACGATCTGATTGGCGGGAACGC
This sequence comes from Herpetosiphonaceae bacterium, assembly GCA_013538855.1. Lineage (GTDB taxonomy): Bacteria > Chloroflexota > Chloroflexia > Chloroflexales > Herpetosiphonaceae > OHK22. The sequence goes on along the minus strand of JABXJS010000076.1, from coordinate 9,518 downwards.
GGCTATCGGCGCAGCCGATCCAGAGGTAGCGTGGCGACTGCTGGCGTGAAAGCTCCAGAAAGAACTGTGGATGCTGGGCCTGCATCTGCTCGGCCCATGAGCGATTGTTGTCGAACAAATCTTTTAAGACACGCATAGCTTCTTCTTGTGGTTGGGCACAGAGTGTGCCTGTGGGTGGGCAACAAACGGTAGTCGCACAGGTCAGAGTGCAGCCAGCGTGTGGCAGATCTGCTGGAGGAGCCGGTGTGCGGTGCTATCGCTGAGCGCACGAGCGTCGTAGCTGAGCGTCAGCGTGAGCTGTGGCTGGATGACTAGCTGCTCTTGGCCATTGCGCATCGCGACCACTGGCTGCTTCTGGATGGCTCCAGCGTGGAGCACCCAGCTGCTGGTTGCTGGCAGCGGCGTGCTGCTCCACCATGTGGATGTAGCGCTGAAGACAATCCAGCCACTGAGCGGTGGCGGGGTTGCGGTCGGTGGCTGTTGCAGCTGGCGGGCCATGCCGCTAAGGCTGAGGTCGGCGGCGTTGGCGACCAGCGTCTCTCCCTGTGCGGTGCGCAGACCGAGGTTGATTGGAGCGCGCTGGACGAGGCCATCGTCCGACCACTCGGTGCGCGCGGCGGGCAAGTGTGCCAGGGCTTGGGCGGTGGCGTAGGCGATGCAGACCGCAGGGGTGAGCGCGAGGCCGCGGCGGGCGAGCAGCGGCTGCTGGTGCTGAAGAGCGTTGAGCATCGCGGACACATCGCAGGCCAGCGCCACATAGGCGGTGGCGTGATCGACGACAGGCTGGAGCGCCGGATGGGGCTGGAGCGTTGAGCGGCGGATATCGCTGCTGGCGGTAGGGCGTGGCGGCGCTGGCGCAGGAACATGAATCACCTGATCGGCCGCACGCTGGCCCATCTGCTCTGCGACGCAGAACGCACCTGCAGGCGCACGGTTATCTGGCTCAAGCACAGCGAGCACATCGCGCTTGACGATGCGGCCCTGGATGCCTGAGCCGACAAGGGTGTGCAGATCGACATCGGCGTGGCTGGCGATGGCGCGGGCGAGCGGTGTTGCGCGCAGTGTCGCTGCGGGAGCGGCTGTGGCTGCATCGAGCTGGGCGAGCGCTGCGCCGGCAGCGAGCGTGCTATCGACATCGACGAGCAGGGCTGTGATGCGACCGGCGGTGGCGGCGGGCAGTGCCAGCTCTTGAGATTCAGTGACAACGATAGCGAGCGGTTGGCCTTGGTCGACGGTATCGCCCTCGGCGACCAGCCAGGCGGCGAGCGTTGCCACAGAGTCAAGCCCAGGCAAGGTAAGATTCATGAACACTCCTCGTATCTAAATGCCCGTATCAGCTGGGCAGCAAGCTTGAACGTGAACACCGAGGAGCCCGTCCGTGGGGAACCAGAAGCTCCTCATTGAGTCTGGCGCGGCTATTGTATCATATTCATGTTTTGGCCTTGGCATAGGCTAAATAGATCATAGGCAAGGGGCACAAAGCGTGCTATAACATTAATGACTCATAACGATTTTGATAAAGCTTAAGCGGTTAGCCGTAACTTTTTGCAATTTCGTGCGGTATACAGAGAAAGGGGACGCACGCCTTGGTGGCAGATCTTAGCGATCAAGAGCTGATCGCACGTGCCAAAACCTATGATGAGGCCGCGCTGGCGTGGATCTACGAGGAGTACTCTCCAGGTATTTTTCGCTATATCTACTATCGAGTGGGCAACCACGAGACTGCCGAGGATCTGCGGGCCGAGGTATTTGTGCGCATGCTGGAAGGACTCGACTCGTTTAACTATCGAGGCTGGAGTATTTCAGCGTGGCTGTACCGGATAGCGCATGACCGGGTCGTAGATCATCTACGCCGCGTCAAGCGTCATAATGTCGATGTGCTAGAGGATGTGCATGTTGACCCCACTGCTGGCCCTGATGCTGTGTCGTTGAACCGTCTGGACCACGAAGCCTTGCGTGAGGCGATCACGCAACTTACAGATGAACAGGCGGAGGTAATATTGTTACGCTTTGTAGCTAACCATAGTGTAAGAGATGTCGCTCAGATCACTGGGCGAACCGAGGGCGCTGTCAAGGCGTTGCAGCATCGAGCGCTGCAGGCACTAGGTCGGCTGTTAGGTCCGGTGGTAGAGCATGAATGACGAACTGACCAACATTATTCTAGACGCTCATGCTGCTGGCGAGACAGTCGATACGCTGGTACGGCGCTATCCGCACCATGCCGATGAGATTCGCTCGCTGCTGGGGGTTGTGCGTGTGCTCGGTACGGTTGAGCACCCACGGCCGCCGCGTGCCGAGACAGCCAAGGCCGATTTTATGCGCTTGGCCGCCCAGAAGCGCCAAGCGGCGCAGCGTCAGGCTGCTGCACCTGCAAACCGTCGTCGTGCGCGATCATCCGCCCGCCGCTGGGGTGTTGTTTTAGCTCTCTTCTTAATCTTTTTGCTTGGCGGCGGTAGTGTGATGGCGGCTTCGGCCCACGCGCTGCCTGGGGATACGCTGTATGGTGTCAAGCGCTGGCGCGAGCAGGTTGCGCTGAGCTTTAGCTCTGGCGATAGCCGTATCTCGCGGCAGCTCGCGCAGTATGCCGAGCGCGAGCAGGAGCTGACGGCGCTGTTGGAGCAACAGCGGCCTGTGCCGGCCAGCCTGCTGGCTGATCTTCAGGCGGCGACGGCGGACGCCGAGGCGAGCATGGCCGCGCTGCCCGCAACCGATACGCGCTGGCAGCAGCTTGTTGCGCTGTCGGAGTCGCAGAATGCGCTGCTTACCGAGGTCATCGTGGCCCATCCGCAGCTGGAGAGTGCGGTGGTCGGCGCACGTGATCAGGCGCTGCAGACGCGTCAGCGTGCGCTGCAGGTGGTGCAGCCAGCAACGGCCACGCCACTGCCAACGGCGACAGCGACGCCGCAGCCAACAGCGACGGCCACGCGCCTGCCTACGCCGACGAGCGTTCCACCAACACCAACGGTGCCCACGCCGACGAGCGTGCCCACACCAACTGAGCGGCGGCAGGGTCCGCCCGCCACTCCTCCCGGTCACGGTGGCACGCCGCCAGGCAATCCGAACCCACCGGGCAACCCTGACCCAGGGCCACCGAGCAATCCGGGCAATCCGAACCCGCCAGGGAACCCCGGCAATCCCAATCCGGGCAATCCGAACCCGCCGGGCAACCCTGACCCAGGGCCGCCGAGCAATCCGGGCAATCCTGAGCCAACCGCTGGGCCGCCGGACAATCCGGGCAACCCTGACCCAGGGCCGCCAGACAATCCGGGCAATCCGGGGAACCCGCCAGGGAACCCCGGCAATCCCAATCCGGGCAATCCGGGGAACCCACCAGGGAACCCCGGTAATCCAGATCCTGGCAACGGCAATGGGAACGGCGGTGGCAACGGCAACGGCAATGGGAATGACAATGGCGGCAACGGCAACGGCAACGGCGGTGGCAACGGCAATGACAATGGTGGCAATGGGAACGGCGGTGGCAACGGCAACGATAATGGCGGCAATGGCGGTGGCAACGGCAACGGGAATGACAATGGCGGCAATGGTGGCGGCAATGGGAATGGTGGCGGCAACGGGAACGGCCACGGCCCATAAAAAATCACGCCTGTGTATCTTTGCACCACAGACGTGACAGGAGTACTGCTGCGCGGGAGACTGGCGTCTATGCGGCGTGCATCCACTCCTCTGGCACGCGCACTGCGATGACCTCACCACTAACACATAGCGTGTCTTGCGCTTCTAGGCGACAGTGCACAAGAATTTTACGGGGACTTTGTGGCTCAAAGCTTGCGCGTAGCAGCAGCTCTGGGCCAAGCGGCGTTGGCTGATGGTAGGTGATGGCCAGCTTGCCGGTGACGAACCAGATCGTCGGCCCGCCATCGGCGAGCGTGCGGCCCTCGGCGCGGGTTGCGTAGGCCATGGCGCTGATGATCGAGTGACAGTCGATCAGCGCGGTTAAGATGCCGCCATTGACGACGTGGGTTGGCGATGCGCAGTGCCACGGCTGCGGCGTCCAGCGGCACACAGCCGTGTCGTCCTCCCAGAAGCTTTTGATGCGCAGGCCGTGCGGATTATCGCGGCCACAGCCCCAACAGTGGTTTCCCTCGATCAAATCCTGAAATGCTTGAGTCATAGTAGCTCCATTGGTGGATTGGGCACGCCATTGTGCCCGTTTCTCGTGTCCTGTGCGCTGCTGTGGGCTACTTGGCGTAGCCGTGCGGGTGTTGGCGATGCCACTCCCAGGCGCTGGCGATGATGGCCTCGATACTGGTGTAGGCGGGCTGCCAGCCAAGCTCGCGCCGAATGGTGTCAGCGGCGGCGATGAGCACCGCCGGATCGCCAGCGCGCCGCTCGACAACCTGCGCCGGAATCGGATGGCCGGTCACTTTGCGTGCTGCGTCGATCACCTCTTTGACGGTGAAGCCGCTGCCGTTGCCAAGGTTGTAGTGGCGGCTAGCGCCACCAGCGACCAGCGCCTCTAGCGTCAGAATATGGGCGGCCGCCAGGTCGAGCACATGGATGTAGTCGCGCACACACGTGCCATCGCGGGTGGGGTAGTCATCACCGAAGATGCTGATCTGCTCGCGCTGCCCGAGCGCCACCTGCAGAATCAGCGGGATCAGGTGCGTCTCAGGGTCGTGATCTTCGCCGATGGTCGGCGTGCAGCCGCAGGCGTTGAAGTAGCGCAGCGCGCCATAGCGCAGGCCGAAGATACGCTCGTACCAGCCTAGGGCGCGCTCCATCCACCATTTCATCTCGCCATACGGCGAGCCTGGGACGATGCGCTCGGTCTCGGCGATTGGGATCGTCTCGGGCGCGTCGAACAGGTTGGCGGTCGAGGAGAGAATAAACGCTGGCACCTTATACTGCACCGTGGCAGTGAGCAGATTAATGCCGGCGCTGACACTGTCGCGCAAATAGTACTCTGGATGCTGCATCGACTCCCCGACCAGCGTGTGCGAGGCGAAGTTCATCACGCCATCGAACGGGCCGTGATCACGGAAGGCTTGATCGAGGGCGGTGGTGTCGAGCAGATCGCCCTGCACAAACGTGGCTTGTTGCTGCACGGCCTGCCGATGACCTTGGCGCAGATTATCAAAAACAACAACGCTGTGGCCGGCCTCGATGAGGGCAGCGGTGGTGACGCTACCGATGTACCCGGCCCCACCGGCGACAAATACACGCATACGTGCTCCTTTCTAAACGGTTCGGCGGCCATTGTAGCATCGCTGGCGCGCTTGCCAAATTGTGGCGGGCTGATGCGCTGCGAACATGCGCCTGAAATCAGCGGGCGAGCAGCGGCAGATACAGTCGCTGCTGTGGCGGCAGCACGGCATAGAGCCGGTCGATACCGCTGACCGCATCGCGCTGCACATAGACGTAGCGGTTTGGGCGCACTGCCATGTAGGTGATGATGCGCTGTCCACTTGGCAGCGCTGGCACGATGACCTCGCTGGTGCCGCCGCTGATCGGCACGCGCTGGAGCTGCGTGAGTCCGCTCGCCGCGCTGCCGCTGGGGTAGACGACGGTCTCGCCGTCGACGTCGAAGATCGGCACGCTCACCACCGCGTCGCCGGTTGGCTCCGCCGAGAGCTGCTGGGTGTTTGTTCCGTCGATGCGCGCGCTGAAGATGCGGCGGAAGTTGCTGTTGAGAAAGTCGGTGTAGAGCACATACTGGCCGCTGGCATCCACATCGATGATGAACACATCGCTGCTGGTGTTGCTGAGCGGAATGAGGTTGGTGCCGCTGATGGTGTTGCTGTAGATCAGCGCGGTGCCCGGCGTGATCTCGCGGGTGTAGAAGACCACGTGCTGGCTGTCTGGCGTGATGACAAAATCATAGTTCGGGTTGGCGCTGTCGTTGGGGTCGAGCTGGATGGGCGCGCCGCCGCTGAGCGCAAGGCTGTAGAGGCCGATGGGCGTCTGATCGTCAAGCTTCGCCAGCATTACAATCTGCTGGCCATTGGGCGTGAGCTGAAAGCTGCTGATCAGCGCCTCGGTTAGGGTCAGCGGCGTGGTGCCTGTGAGCGGAACGCTGTAGAGCGCCGACGCGCCGTTGCCGCTGCGCTCGTAGACCGCTGTGTGGCCAGCGCGAGTGAATATAAGCGAGTGGAATCCCTCTAAGCTGTTGCGGGCTTGCGCGATCAGGGTCGGACTCGCGCTGGCAATCGGCGTGCGATAGAGGCCGATCAGGTCACTGCCGCTGGCGTTAGCGGTGAAAAAAATGGACAGGCTATCTGGACTGATCTCAAGCACGCTGTTTGGCCCAAGATTAAGGCTGCCTGTCAGCGAGAGCGGCTGACTCGTCGAGATCGGCGTGCTCATCAGCCCAACCAGCGCATCAGTGAACAGCTTTTTATAAACGACCGTGTGTGCATCCGGGCTAAGCACGAAGAAGAAATCTTCCTCCGGAGTGGTTGACATATCGAGCTGGGTGGCTGGGCCACCGCCGATCGGCTGGCTGTAGAGGCGCGTGTCGGCGCTGTCCAGCCGCAGCACGCTATAGATCACCGTCTGCGAGTCGCGACTGATGGCGAACTGGCCCACCCTGCTCTGCGCGGCTAGGCTGGTGATCTGCACAGGGTCGTGCAGGCCGTCGGTGGCGACGCTGTAAAGATCGAACACATTCGGCAGATTGCCATCGGCCAAGTAGAGCGCATAGCGGCCATCTGGACTGATCTGCGGCGCTGGAACGTGCTCAATCGTGCTGGTTGCAGGCAGATTGCGGCTCAGCAGCAGCGACTGCCAGGCACTCGGCGCAGCGGCCTGCGTGTGCAGCGCGCCCCAGATCAAACACCATAGCCCGGCGATCAGCGCCATCCGGCGCGCCCAGCGTGAAAACTTCATAGAGCCTCCAATAATTAAGTGAATTGGTTGCCAGCAACGTCGCTGCGCGATAGAAAAAAAGGCTGATCGCTAGGCCGTAGCGCAGCGATCAGCCTGGCGATCAGCGTTCCCCTGCTGCTTGCTGTGTTGGTGCGCTGCGGCCTAGCGCACGATGAACGGCAGGTAAACCGTCGCTGGTGCTTCGCGCACCACATAGATTTGATTTTGATTGATTGCTGCGCTGCGCTGCACGTAGACGTAGCGGTTGGGCAGTGCAGCGGTATAGGTATCTTCAATGATACGCTGGTTGTTGGTCAGCGATGGTACAATTGCCTCCGCTGCGTCGCCGTTGAGCGGTGCGCGGTTGAGCTGTGTAAAGACGGCGCTGCTGCCAACAATGGTGCCGCTCGGGTAGATCACCGCTGCGCCGCTCGGATCGATAACAGGCAAGCCGATCACTGTGCTGTCGCTGGCTGGTGCTGAGAGCGGCTGGGTGCTGGTGCCGTCGAGGCGGGCGCTGAACGTTTGCCGCCAGTGGTTGTTGAACAAATTCGTGAAGACCACATACTGGCTGGTTGGGTCGATCTCCAGTGCCAGCAGCTCGCTGTTGGTGATCACAGCACTAAGCTGCGTTAGCGCGGTGCCGCTGATGTTGTTGCTATAGACGATGGCGGCGCTGGGCGTTACAACGCCGGTATCGAAGGCCACATGCTGGCTGTCAGGTGCGATGGCGAAAAAGCTATCAAGCAACGCGCCATCGTTAGGATTAAGCTGAATCGGTGTGCCGCCGCTGAGTGGCACGCTATAGAGGCCATCAGGCTTGATGTCCGTCGTTGTCAGCATCACAATGTGCTGGTCATCAGGCGTTAGCTCAAACCGCACAATCGTTGCTGTCGTGAGCGAAATCGGCGTGGTACCGGTCACAGGCACGGTATACAGGGTCGCCTGGCTACCGCTATTAAACTGGTAGATGAAGGTTTGGCTATCGCTGGTAAAGGTGAAGTTGTCGAATGACCCGCCTGACTGCGGTGCCGGAGCGATCAGCTCAGGGCTGGCCGCATCGAGTGGCGCGCGATAGATCTGCGGCTGGTTTTGATCATTGTAGGTGACGAAAAACACATAGCGGCTATCCGGGCTAAGCGCCAGCGAGTTGAATGCATCAACGTGGAGGTCATTGGAGAGCGTGAGCGGCTGGCTGGTCGAGATCGGCGTGCTCATCAGCGCCAGTTCAGTGCTGCTGAAGAGCTTGCGGTAGACGACGGTCTGCGAGTCGGGGCTGATCCGAAAGTCGAAGTGCTCATCCACTGTGCTCGACTGATCGAGCAGCGTGGCCGAGCCACCGCTGAGCAACTGGCTGTAGAGGAACGTTGCGCCACTGACACTGTTTTTCACCCGGTAGACCACCGACTGCCCATCGGGGCTGATGCTATACATCGAGATGGTATCCTGATCAGGTAGGCTGGTGAGGCGCACAGGAGCGTGTAGTCCATCGGTATCGACACTGTAGAGGTCATAGACGCCAGCATTATCTGCGTTGGCGACGTAGAGGGCCTGGCGGCCATCGGGGCTGAGTTGGTAGAAGGTTGGGACAAATGAACTGAGGCTGCTGGTTTCCGACAGATTTTTGCTAAGCACACGCGACTGCCAGCTCGTTGGTGCGGCGGCCTGGGTGTGCACGCCACCATAGATCAAACCGATGAGCAGAGCAATACAGCCGAGACGAGCGATCCAACGGTGCTGAGGCATACATCCTCCCTTTCTGAATAGAATACCAATTCACGTTCAATACTCCGCAGAGACAGCGATTCTAGGCCGTAGCACCAAGGCCTCCGGCAGCGTTGCATCCTGCATGCGCTCTCCGGTGAATTGGTATAAACAACATCGCTGCGTATTTTCGCAGAGTTGGGCATATTCTCAATCGGTCATTGTGCCGATGTGCTGTGACGGCAGTGCTGTGTCACGGTCTTTCGGCCTATCTAGACTACCCATGCTGGTGGTGACGAGCAAGCGAAAAACGGCTACACTTATTTATACAAATCAGCGAATAAATCAGCGAATACATCCAGTTGATAAGGAGTTGCTATGCATGGTGGTGGCTGGTGGGGCTTTGTCCGCGCGGACGAGGACCAGAAGCCAACGATCAGCTCTGGCCTGATGCGGCGAGTCTGGTCCTATGCACGCCCATACCGGCGCCAGATTATCTATGTGCTGCTGGGGATTTTTGTGGGCACGCTGCTGGACCGCGTCTCGCCGCTGCTGGTGCGCAGCCTGATCGATACGGCGATACCGGAGAAAAATTTACGGCTGCTAAATCTGCTCGCCCTAGGTCTGGTGGCGATACCGCTCGTTGGTGGCGTGATCGACATCTGGCAGCGGCGGCACTCGTCGCGGGTGGGCGAGGGGCTCATCTACGATCTGCGGCGCTCGCTCTACGAGCATATGCAGCGCATGAGTCTACGCTTTTTCACCAACACGAAGTCGGGCGAGCTGATCGCACGGCTCAACAACGATGTGATCGGCTCGCAGCGCGCAGTCACCGGCACGCTGATCACGCTGATCACCAACGTCATCACACTCACGATCACGCTGGTGATTATGCTCAGTAGATCACAGGATTGGCTCGGGTGGCGTGTAGGGTCGGTACGGTGCGAGCGGGATAGCCCGAACCATGCCGTAGATGGCCGTTACGGCAT
>JABXJS010000075.1 GCA_013538855.1 Herpetosiphonaceae bacterium | reverse complement strand
GGGTGTCGCTGCCCAATCAGCGGGTGACAGTCCTAGCGGTGGGTGCTCGTCCATGCGGTGATCATACCATGCTCTGCAAGGGGGGCTGAACGGTTACACCCAAGCGAGCAGAAATCGCGCCAGGGCGCTGGGCGGCGTGGTCGCCCAAAAAAGAACCGCTAATGTAGAAACAACCCCGTGGCTACACACCACGGGGTTGTTTGTTTAAGCCGAAAAATCTTACTCAGCTTCTTCGGGGGTCTCGACCGCGATCTCGCCCTCTGCCTCAGCCTCGGCCTCGACGGGAGCCGCCTCGACGCGTGGGTGGGCCAGCGTGACCACAACCTCTTCGCCAGACGTGATCAACTCAACATCTGCGGGCAGGTTGAGATCGCTCACGTGGACCGGGTGGTCGAAGTCAGTCAAGGTGCTAACATCAACCTCGACCTGGTGGGGGATGTTCGTGGGCAGCGCGCGCACTGTGACGTTGTACAGCACGTGGTTGAGGATGGCCTGGTTACGATCAACCAGCTCATTCTCACCGACGGTGACCACCGGCACATCCACCTCGACGGCTTTGTTGACATCGACGATCTTGAGATCGGCGTGCAGCACACGCAGCGACACAGGGTGGCGCTGCAGCTCCTGCAAGAAAGCCTGCTGCTTCTTCTGGCCGGGCATGGAAAGCTCGATCAGGGTGGTAAATCCAGCTTTGTTGATGATGCGCATAAACTCGCGCTCATCAACCTGCGCCGAATATGGCTCGAAGCCTGAGCCAAAAACGCCAACGGGCAGAATGCCTTGGCGGCGCAGTGTCTTAACTTTCTTCCCGGTAATCGTCCGGGGTTGTAGTGATAAATTCAGAGTCTCGGTTGCCATTCGATGCTCCAGGGTGATAGTTGTCTGCAAAACTGGGTTAGTCTACCATAAAACTGGCTATGCGACAAACCCAGGTCTAATCGAGGTAGCCGCGTAGCTTTTTGCCAAGGTGCGGGTGGCGTAGTTTGCGCAGGGCCACCGCTTCGATCTGGCGAATACGCTCGCGCGTAATGCCAAACTCTAGCCCGACCTCCTCCAAGGTGCGATAGCGGCCATCTTTAAGGCCGTAGCGCAGCTGGATGATTTTACGCTCGCGCTCGGGCAGCTTCTGCAGCACCTCCTCGATCTGCTCCCGCAGCATGGTCATCGCTGCTGCATCGACGGGCGTGGAGATGCGGTCGTCTTCGATAAAGTCGCCCATGCGGCCCTCGCCATCTTGCCCGACCGGCATCTCTAGCGAGAGCGGGTGCATCGAGGCCTCCAGCGTGCGGCGCACTTTGGCGGCGTTGATGCCCATTGCGTCGGCGATCTCCTCTGGCGTTGGCTCACGCTGCATCGACTGCTGGAGCTTGTGCGAGGTGCGCTTGACTTGGCTGATCGCCTCGCCCATGTGCACAGGCAGGCGAATCGTGCGGCTCTGATCGGCGATGGCGCGCGTGATCGCCTGCCGAATCCACCAGGTGGCGTAGGTCGAGAACTTATGGCCTTTGGTGTAGTCGAATTTCTCGACCGCACGCATCAGGCCAATGTTGCCCTCCTGCACCAGATCCATCATGGTCAGGCCATACGAGGTGTATTTTTTGGCAATCGAGACAACAAGGCGCAGGTTGGCCTGAATCAGGTGCTGGCGCGCGCCGCGGCCCATGTCCACTTGACGGCGCAGCTCGACGCGCTCCTGTGGGCTAATGCTGTCGGCCTCGTGCAGCAGCTTCTCGTTGGCGATGTTGGCCTGCTCCATCTTCTTGGCTAAGTCAACCTCTTCAGCGGCTGTGAGCAGCGGCACTTGTCCGATCTCTTGGAGGTACATGCGCACAGGGTCGTCGAGGGCGATGTCGGTGAGATCGGGCATCTCGGCCGTCTCGGTCTCTTCCTCCTGCTCGCTATCGTCGATCGTGAGTTCCTGTGGCTCTTCATCGGACTCTAAAACCTCTATGCCAGCTTCTTCAAGCTGGGCATAGAGTTTGTCGATCTCTTCTAGATGGGCTTCAGGCTCTGGAAAAACGCCCAATATATCGCGCTGTTTAAGATGGCCCTGAGCGCGGGCTAGTTCCATCAATTTATCAATCATGCGCCATGCTCCTTCGGCTCGTGCGTTGCATGGATGCAAACAGGCTGTTCTTCACAGCATGCAACGCCGCGCCCGAGCAAGGCAGCAATTGGGCGCGGCGACAATCTTTCACACAGTAAATACATGTGGTTAGCGTGATTTAAACCACTTCTTTTCAATATAGCACCGAGCAGTGGTGATCGTCAACCCCCGCCGGGTTATTCAGGGAATAAATCATCAACTTCGGCCTGGGTTGTGCGCCAATCTTGGCCCACGCTGCTCTGCTGTGCGCCACCCATCGCCGCATAGAAGTCACGATCGTAGGGCCGTGTGCGCACCACTACCGGCATCGGCACGGCGTGGCCAAGGATCAGCGCCTGCTGGCGCGAGTCCAGCGAGGCCAGCACCGTCTTAAGCGCCTTGGATCCGCTGACGCCGGTGAAGACGGCGTCGATATCGCGCTCGTCGTTCAGCAGGGCCGTGATGCGCGAGCCAAGCTGGCTCATCACCTCCGGGTCGATCGACGAGGGCCGCTGATCAACCACCAGCAAGGTGACAGAGTACTTGCGCAGCTCGCGGGCAATCGTGCCAAAGATCGTCTGGTTGGCCATGCTCGAGTCAAGGAACTTGTGCGCCTCCTCGATGGTGATCATCAGCTGTGGCGGCTTGTCCGCGTGCCGCTGCGAGGCGAGAAAGGCATCGGTTTTCTCGACCCAGCGCGCATAGATGCGGCGGGTGATGATGTTGGCCACCAAAATGTAGGACAGCTCGTCGCGGTGATCGCCAAACTCGACGACAACGTTTTTGTTCGCCAGCAGCGCCTCGATCAAGCTGTTCACCGCCGATAGATTGTTCTCCTCGGTGATGTAGCTCAGCCGGGCTAGCTGCAGCAGCTTGCGCTTGAGCGCCGAGACCGAGGCATAGTTGGCTCCGCTGGACTCGACGAAATCCTTCAGCTCGTCGCCGTCCATGGCTAGCAGTTTTTTGATCCACGTCTTGCCAAAGCGATCTTGGCAGATATACGAGGACTCGATGGCGGTTGGGTTGAGGTTGAGCGCACGCTGCAGCAAGCCCAAATCTTCAACGGTGATCTCCTCTAGGCTGATGCTGATCGTGCCGTCGTAGGCTGAGCCGCGCCGCGTCGTCGCCTTGGGGTCCAGCGTGTAGATCAGCACGTTGTGCCGCCCAAACAGCTGCGCCAGACCTTTGACCGCCGTAGTCTTGTCTTCGGTCGTGCCACTCCAGCCATACTCCGAGTGCATATCGAAGATCAGGCTGCTGGCTGCCTTGCTCTTGATCACGCCGCACAGCAGCAGGCGCGTCAGAAACGACTTACCGGTGCCGGATTTGCCAAAAACGCCGTTGGAGCGCTCGACAAAGCGCTGGAGGTCGATGCACACCGGCACGTCCATATCCAGCGGCTGGCCAATCTGGAAGTGATTCGGGTCGTCTTGATCGCCAAAGACAAGGCTGAAGTCCGCTTCGCTGGCTGTATGGATGGGCGCAAAGTGGCGCGGAATTGTTTTGACCGGGCGCAGGCCAGCGGTGACGTCCTCCGAGAGCATCAGCTGCGGTGTGATTTTAAATGTGCCGTAGGTGCCGCGGCCGGCTAGAATCTCGGTGATCAGCGGGTGATCGTCGCCAGGCGGGTCGGCCAGAATCGCCGGGCTGGTGGCGGCGAGCTGCACGTCGGTGAGCATTGAAAAGAAGCGGAAGCGCCCTCCTTGAACGACCACAAACTGGCCCACGCGCAGGTTCTCAATATCGTAGTGATCATCAAGGCGCGCTGTCAGCCCTTCAAGGAGGGAGCCGCTGGTCACGACGCCGATGCGGGTTGCTTGTTGCATATCTGGTCTCCGTGTGATCCCTCGTGGATGGGTGCTGGGCTGAGTTTAGCACACTGGTGCGTGTTGAACAACTCTGGCCGGAGCACGCCGATTTTGGCTTTTTTCAGGTTGATCCTATAATGGACAGTCGATGACTAAATCGACACCCACCTGTTCAGCGGCGATCTGGGTGGTGTGGTACAAGCACGGGGAGCATCATGCCAAAACGAACCGATATACACACGATTTTGGTGTTGGGGGCGGGGCCGATTGTGATCGGCCAGGCGTGTGAGTTTGACTACAGCGGCACGCAAGCAATCAAGGCGCTACGCGAGGAAGGCTATCGCGTGATCTTGGTCAACTCGAATCCGGCCACGATTATGACCGACCCAGCCTTGGCTGAGCGCACCTACATCGAGCCGCTTGATGTGCCAACGCTGGCCGAAATCATCGCCCGCGAGCGCCCAGACGCGCTGCTGCCCACCGTCGGCGGCCAGACGGCGCTCAACTTGGCCATGGATTTGGATAAGGCCGGCGTGTTGGAAAAATATCAGGTCGAGTTGATCGGCGCGAGCACCAAGGCCATCGCCACCGCCGAGGATCGCGAGCTGTTCAAGGAGGCGATGAACCAGATCGGCCTGCGCTCGGCCCACTCGGGCATCGCCCGCTCGCTGAGCGAGGCCGAGACGCTGGTGCAGGCCACTGGCTATCCATCGATCATCCGGCCCTCATATACGCTCGGCGGCTCCGGCGGCGGCATCGCCTATAACGCCGAGGACTTCCGGCGCATCGTCGAGGAGGGCCTGGCGCTCTCGCCCATCGGCGAGGTGTTGATCGAGGAGAGCCTGCTGGGCTGGAAAGAGTATGAGCTGGAGCTGATGCGCGATCACGCCGGCAACGGCGTAGTGGTCTGCTCGATTGAAAACTTCGATCCCATGGGCGTGCACACCGGCGACTCGATCACCGTCGCACCGGCTATGACGCTATCTGACCGCGAGTATCAGCGCTTGCGCGATATGGGCTTGGCGATTATGGACGCGGTCGGCGTGGCCACCGGCGGCTCCAATGTGCAGTTTGCCGTCAATCCCGCCAACGGCGATGTCGTGGTGATCGAGATGAACCCGCGCGTGTCGCGCTCATCGGCGCTGGCCTCCAAGGCCACCGGCTTTCCTATTGCGAAGATTGCTGCCAAGCTGGCGGTTGGCTACACCTTGCCAGAGCTGCCCAACGATATCACGCGCTCCACGCCAGCCTCGTTTGAGCCGGCGCTTGACTATGTTGTGGTGAAAATCCCACGCTGGAACTTCGAGAAGTTCCCTGGCTCGCAGCCCATCCTCGGCACCGCGATGAAGTCCGTTGGCGAGGCCATGGCCCTGGGCCGCACCTTCCCCGAGGCGCTGCAGAAGGCGCTGCGCTCGCTAGAGAATGGCCACATGGGCTGGGGCGCTGACGGTGTCGCTGGCCCGCCGCTGGAGCGCCTGCGCGAGCTGCTGATCACGCCAACCCCACAGCGCATCTTTGTGATCCGCACGGCCCTGGAGCTAGGCTGGAGCGTCGATGATGTGCACGCGCTCACCAAGATCGACCCCTGGTTTCTGCGCCAGCTCGCCGACCTGCTCAAGCTGGAGCAGCGCATTCAGGCCGAGTCGCTGGACTCGCTGACGGCCGATCTGCTGCGCGAGGCCAAGCGGGCGGGCTACAGCGATGTCCAGCTCACCCATCTGCTGGCCGATAGCCCCAGCCAGCGCGCTGTGCGCCAGCGCCGCATCACGCTCGGCGTGCTGCCCACCTACCACCACGTCGATACATGCGCCGCTGAGTTTCCAGCCCAGACGCCATACCTCTATTCGTCATATGAGACCGAGAGCGAGGCCGCGCCGACCAGCCGCCGTAAGGCGATGATCCTCGGCGGCGGGCCAAACCGCATCGGCCAGGGGCTGGAGTTTGACTACTGCTGCTGCCACGCGGTCTTCGCCCTGCGCGAGCTAGGCTTCGAGACGATCATGGTCAACTGTAACCCCGAGACGGTCTCTACCGACTATGACACGGCAGATCGGCTGTACTTCGAGCCGCTGACCCTGGAGGACGTGCTCAACATTGTCGATGTCGAGCAGCCCGAGGGCGTCGTGCTCCAGTTCGGCGGCCAGACGCCGCTCAAGCTGGCCAAGGGCCTTGAGGCCGCCGGCGTGCCGCTGTGGGGCACCTCGCCCGAGGCGATCGACCGCGCCGAGGACCGCGGACAGTTTGGCGCGGTGCTCGCCGAGTGTGGCCTGCGCGCCACCGACTATGGCTCGGCAACCTCGTGGGATGAGGCGCGCTCCATCGCCCAGCGCATCGGCTACCCAATTATGGTGCGTCCCTCGTATGTGCTCGGTGGCCAGGGCATGGCGATTATCCACAATGAAGAGGCGCTCGATGCCTATCTGCACGCGGTGACCTCAACCTCGCCCGAGCATCCGGTGCTGCTCGACCGCTTCCTCGATGATGCGACCGAGCTAGACGTCGATGCGGTCAGCGATGGTGAGCGCGTGGTGATCGCTGGTGTGATGGAGCAGATCGAGCGCGCCGGCATTCACTCCGGCGACTCGGCCTGTGTGATGCCCACTGTCGGCATTAGCCCCGCGGTTGAGCAGCAGCTGCATGCCGCGACGGTCAAGCTGGCCCAGGCGCTCAATGTGGTTGGCCTGATGAATGTCCAGTATGCGGTCAAAGATAACACCGTGTATGTGCTGGAGGTCAATCCACGCGCCTCGCGCTCGGTGCCCTATGTGGCCAAGGCCACTGGCGTGGCTTGGGCGGCGGTGGCGGCCAAGGTGATGGCTGGCCAGTCGCTGCGCGAGCAGGACATCAGCGCCGCCCCGGACCTGGTGGGCTATCACGTCAAAGAGGTGGTGCTGCCCTGGCGGCGCTTCCCCGGCGCGAAGATCGCACTTGGCCCCGAGATGCGCTCAACTGGCGAGGCCATGGGCAGCGGCGATACCTTCGGCGCGGCCTTTGCCAAGGCCCAGATTGGCTGCGGCCGGGTGTTGCCAACAGCTGGGGCCGCCTTCCTCAGCGTCAACGATAATGACAAGCAGGCGCTGCTGCCGATCGCCCAGGGCCTGAACGAGCTAGGCTTCAAGCTTATCGCTACCAGCGGCACGGCGGATTTCCTCAAGCAGCATGGCCTCAATGTCGAGACCATCTACAAGGTCAATGAGGGCCGACCGAACGCCGCCGACTATATCATCAATGGCGCGGTGACGCTGGTGGTCAACACGCCGCTCGGCCAAACCTCGATCTTTGATGAGCAGGCGATTCGCCAAACGGCGCTGCGCCAGAACGTTGTGGCGATCACCTCGATCGCCAGCGCGCAGGCCGCCGTCGATGCCATTCGCGCGCTGTGCGCTGGTGGCCTCGGCGTGCGCGCGCTCCAGGACGCCTAAGCTAAGCGCGGATGGGGCTGCCGCTGAAGTTCCAGCCCCATCCGCACCCACCACGACCTACGACCGCCAAATGGCTTTGTGTTTAAGGATGCCATCGTGTCTACTTCTTCACCTGTGCTGGACTACTCGAAACAGCGACGCTGGCTGCTGCTGCTGCCGACGCTGATTGTTGTTGGCCTGATTCTCGTCACCGCCTTTGTGCTGCGCGGCAGCACGCAGATCGCCGCCGCCAAAGGGATTGTGCAGGGCCTCGGCGAGCCGCTGCCGATCTCATCGTCGGCGCACCTGATCGTCACGCCGTGGCTGTTCAACTGGCACGACGCCTTTTTGCAGTCGCAGATGTTCGATGTCGCGCTGCATATGGGCACGCTGGTGGCGCTGGCAGGCTTCTTCTGGCGCGACTGGCTCGGCCTGCTGCTGCACGCGCATCAGCCGCGCTCCGAGCAGGGCCGCCTGTTTTGGATGCTGGTGGTGGCCTCTATTCCCGGCGCGATCTTCGGCTTTTTGCTCGACTCGTATGCCGAGGGCGTGTTTGAGCAGGCCTACTTGCTGATCGCCGCCACGCTGGCGGTGATGGGCTTGCTGCTCTTCGTGGCCGATCACTATGCGCCCACCGCGCTGGACGTGCGCGATGTGAGCTGGCGCACGGCCATCCTGATCGGCATGTCGCAGGCGCTGGCGCTTATCCCTGGCGTCTCCCGCTCCGGCGCAACCATGACAATGGGCCGAGCGTTGAAGTTAAAGCGCGAGGCGGCCGCCCGTTTCTCGTTTTTGATGGCGCTGCCAATCACCGCTGGCGCTGGCGTGCTCAAGCTGCGCCACCTTGATCCCAGCCAGATGAATAGCGCGTTCTGGCTGGGCATTGGCCTCTCGACACTGGTGGGCGCGCTGGCGATCGCCTTTCTGCTGCGCTATGTGCGCACGCGCTCGTTTTTGCCCTTCGTGATCTACCGGGTGGTCTTTGCTGCGCTGATTGTGCTTGTGTATCTCGTGCGCAGCTAGCTCGCCACTATCTAGCGAGGAGGATGTATGACCTTCAAGGCGCGGCGGGGAACGTGGATGTTTTGGGGCGGCTTTGTGCTGGGGCTGCTCGTGCTGCCAGTCTGCGCTATTCTGGGGCTGCGCCTGTTTGGCGGCCCCAATCTCGAGCGCCAGTCTGCGCCTGCGCCGCTCACCCAGCCCGATATCTCAGTGGCGGTGAGCCGCAAGTACCTTGAGCAGACCATCGACGGCAATCCGGCCTTCACACATCCGGTGGTTGAGCTAGGCACACATCCGCAGGGCGGCGCAGTGCTCACGCTGACGGTCGGGTACTCTTTCCCGATCGTCGGTGTGCAGGACGTTCAGACCCGCTCGCAGATCACCGTGAGCAGCGGCGCGATTGTGGTCAAGACCGAGCGCGCCGGCCTCGGCGAGCATGGCGGCCTGCGCCTACCTGGCGGCCTGATCGAGCGCGCCCTCAGCACCATCATCACCACCGAGATCAACAAGCGCCTCGACGCGCAGCCACTGACGCTGGATATCATCAACGTGCGCGCCACCAGCGAGGCCCTGCTGGTCGATGCGGCGCTGCGTCAGCCAGGCGAGTAGCTGCGCCGCGAGCAGCACTGTGCGCCGACCATCACACTGATACCGCCACGTGGCTGCCCACGTGGGCATGGTTGCGTGGCGGTTGTGTTTTGGAAAAGGCGCGCGCTGGTTCGTTGGCGGCTGGTGCCGGTGCAATCCGCAGCGGTGCACGGCTGGCGGCGCAGGGGTGTGGCGTGCGCCCGACCGCTGATCAGCCAGCGCTGGCGGTTGCTGCGGCCGCCGACCTACGCGCTTTGACTGACGCTGATCAGCGCCGCTAGGCGCTCGGCGGCCTGGCCGCTGCTCAGGGCCTGGCGCGCCTGGCTCAGGCCATCGGCGAAGCTCTCGGCCCGCTCGGCGGCCAGCAGCGCGGCGGCGGCGTTGAGCAGCACAATGTCGCGGCGCGGCCCGCTATCTGTGCCAGCTAAGATCGCCTGCACAATCTGCACATTCTCGCTGATGCTGCCGCCTAAGATCGCCTGGCGGTCGGCGACCTGTAGGCCAAGCGCAGCCGGGTCGATGGTTTGCTTGGCTGGCGCTTGGCCAGGCCGCACATCGTAGACCAAGCTGGGGGCGCTGATCGACAGCTCGTCAAGGCCATCGGTGCCGTGGACGACAAGGGCGCGCCGGATGTTCATACGGCTGAGCGCGTGGGCCAGCTTGTCGGCCAGGGCCGGGCTGGCCACGCCGATGACCTGGTACTCGGCGCGCGCCGGATTAGTCAGCGGCCCCAGCACATTGAAGATCGTGCGAATGCCGATCTCACGGCGGACTGGGCCAGCGTAGCGCATCGAGGGGTGGAACTTGGGCGCAAACATAAAGCCGATGCCCGCCCTGGTCAAGCAGCGGGCGACGCCCTCGGCATCAAGCTCGATCTGCACGCCGAGGCCCTCTAGCACATCGGCGGAGCCGCAGCGCGACGACATGGCGCGGTTGCCGTGCTTGGCCACCGTCAGGCCCGCGCCAGCGGCGACAAAGGCGGCGGCGGTAGAAATATTGAACGTATTGGCGTGATCGCCGCCGGTGCCGCAGGTATCGACGACTGGACCCTCGTGGGGCACAGCGACAGAGCGGGCGCGCATCACAGCGGCCATGCCGGCGATCTCTGCGGCGGTCTCGCCCTTGAGGTGCAGGGCGGTCAGCAGGGCCGCGATCTGGGCTGGCGTGGCCTCACCGTTCATCATCTGCTCCATCACGGCGGCGGCATCATCTTGCTCCAGGTCGGTGCGTCCGACCACCGCCTGAATCGCATCTCGGATATGCATACACGTGCTCCTCTGCTTGCTAAAGATTATCAAGGCGAGTGCAGCGAACGGCAGCGTTGGCGTTCAGCGCGCTAGCGCAGAATGTAGTAGGTGGCGCGCTTCTGGCCGATCTTCAAGATCAGCCCACGATCAACTAGATCAGCCAAGTCGCGGCGGATGGTCTCTGGCGAGACATCGGGGGCCAGCTCTTGGAGATCGCGGTTGGTAATGCGCCGGTTCTCGGTCAAAAAGATCAGCGCGTCGATCTGGCGCGGGTTGAGGCCCTGGACCTCCCAGGCGCTGGTATCGATGCCTGCGCGGGGTGTCATGGAGAGGGCTTTGCCGCGCAGCGTGACCAAAAAGCCCGCGGCGGTCTCGCGGAACTCTGGCGGTGGCAGGCCAGCGTCGGCCATCTGGCGCTGCATGCGGTTGATGCCATAGCCGAGCCGCTCGATCAAGCCTAAGTCGGCGAGCACCTGCACCAGGGTCTCGTTGCGGCTGAAGCGCTCCTCGGCGATGTTATCGAGGGTGACGTGGCCAGGCAGGCGGCCGGGGCTGTAGACCTCGAGGCGATCGGCGAACATGGCGATGCGAATGCCCTCGCCGCGCACGGTGTAGTCGCGGTGGGCCACAGCATTGACCAGCGCCTCGCGCACCGCCGCTGGCGGGTACTCGGTCCAGTCGTCGCGCTGGAGGCCGATCATGCGCGAGCCGCGGCGCATATGCTCGTTGAGCCAGACCTCGGCGCGGCGCACCTGATCGGGCAGGGCGGTGCGAATATCGACGCGCTCGAACTCATCGCTCATCTCTAGGCCAGTATAGCGCACCAGCGTGATCTCGCACTGCGGGTAGTCGCGCTCGGTATCGCGGGCGAACAGCAGCATGCCGGCGTTGGTTGGCTTGTAGGTGCCATCGGGATTGCGCGCCAAGCAGCCGCGCCGAAAGAGCCACGCATACGGGTCCATCTCGGCGGCGGCACCGATGCGTGCGACATACTGCTCGATTTTCGCTGGGTCAAGATCGACGAGCTGCACATCGTCGGGGCAGAGGCGCTCCCAGCCGACCTCGCCGCGATCAAGCAGCAGCTGGCGCAGCTCGTGGGGCGAGAGCGGCGCGTTGGTTGGGCCATCGCGGCGCAGGTACTTGCCGTGCAGGCTGTAGACGTGGGGCATGCCTGGCGGCACCTCGATCAGCAGCACGGTGCCCTGCGTGTGCTCGTGGGCCTGCGGCAGCGGCAGAACCAACGGTGGAGTACAGGCGAGCGCAGCCTCGAGCGCGGCCTCCTCGGCGGCGATCACATTGGACACGCCCTCGACCCGTGGCCGCACGCGTCCGGTTACACCAATCACCGCCGTGCCACCGCTGCCATTGGCAAATGCCACCAATGTTTCGGCTAAATCATCAGGCTTAAAGCGTTCGCGGAAGCAGGCGATGGCGCTGCTTTCGCCGTGTTCTAGCAGTTCTTCGAGCATAATTAATCACCTTTGTATCCCACCGATGGCCCATTATAGCGAAAAAGCTGGTTCTGCCGAATAGATTTGGTGTTTGACGGCTCCCGTTATCGCAACTATAATGCGCTGTTGCGACGGAACGTGACACACACCCATCCACTTCTTTGTGCTGGGAGCCCTCCTTCCACCACACAAACTTTGCAAAGGGAGGCATTGGACAACTGTGCGTAGGCAAGTAGTTAATGCGTTGCTGCTAACGATTGTGGTGCTCGGTCTGGCGATATGGATCGACTTTTTCCCAGGATCGTTTCAACAACTAACCGGAAGAAACGTTGAGCCGCGGCTAGGCTTGGACTTGCGCGGCGGTTCGCAGATTTTCTTGAAGCCCCGCGACGGCACGGCAACCAACGACGAGCTAGAAGTTGCTGCCGGCGTGATCGAGCGCCGTGTGAACGGCCTGGGCGTGAGCGAGGCGGTGGTGCAAACCTCAGATAACAGCATCATCGTTGAGCTGCCAGGCGTGACCAACGCAGCCGAGGCCTCGGCATCGCTGCAGGGCGCTGGCAACTTGGAGTTCATCGACCCCAAGGGCCAGTATCTGCCCGACGGCACCGAAGTGTGCACCACGGCGACACCGCGCTACCCGCCCAAGCAGCAGAGCGCGCTTGGCGACACCAGCGTATCTGCACCAGGCGTCGAGGGTGACGGCGGTCGCCCAATCACACCGACCAACGGCCTGAGCGCAACCACCTCGCTATCGTCAACGCCAACGCTTAGCTCAACGGCGGCGATCTCGGCGACAACGCCGGTCACCGAGACCGAGAAAGAGTGCACTGCGGCAGACCAGTATACCACGCTGGCGCGCGGCACCGATCTTGACACTGGCCAGGTTTCGCTCACAACTGATCAGCGCGGCCTGCCGGCGGTAAGCTTTAAGTTCAACGGCGACTCGGCCAACCAGATCGCAACCTTCACAGCGCAGAACGTTGGCAGCTATATGTCGATCGTGCTCGACAACCGCGTGATCTCCAGCCCGGTGATCAACGGTGCGCTGCCTGGCGAGGGCATCATCACCATGGGCCAGGGCCAGCGCGCCGAGCAGGATGCTGCGGCCAAGGATCTGCTGGTCAAGCTCAAGTATGGTGCGCTGCCAATTACGCTGGTCGAAGACAGTAACCGCACTGTGAGCGCCACACTCGGCGACGACTCGGTCAAGGCAAGCCTGATCGCTGGTATCGTCGGCCTGATCATCGTGGCGCTGTTTATGTTGCTGTTTTATCGCCTGCCAGGTCTGCTGGCGGACATTGCGCTGTTGATCTACACCGCGATTGCGTTTGCACTCTACAACTTGATCCCAGTGACCTTGACGTTGCCTGGTATCGCTGGGTTTATTCTTTCGATTGGTTTGGCCGTCGATGCGAACGTGCTCATCTTTGCCCGTATCAAAGAGGAGCTCCATCGTGGTCGTTCGCTGGATCGGGCAGTTGAAGATGGGTTCCGCCACGCGTGGCCGTCAATTCGTGACTCCAACGCGGCGACGTTGATTACCTGTTTCATTCTGTACTTCATGGGCAGCAGCTTCGGAGTGAGCATCATCCAGGGCTTCGCGCTCACGCTGGCGCTGGGTATCTTGGTCAGTCTGTTCACCGCCATCACGGTGACCCGCCTGCTGCTACGGCTGACGATCGACTTTGGCATGAACCACCCGCGCTGGTTCGATGTCCAGCACTCTGCTGTTGAATTGTCCGCCAATGCGACTGAGGAAAGCGCATAGCCTTAGAAGGAATGGAGCAATGATAGATCTTGTACGTCGTCGTTATCTGTGGTTTGCCATCTCGCTGATCACGATCTTGCCTGGCCTGATCTCGCTAGGGCTGTTTGGCCTGCGCTTAGGCGTTGACTTCTCCGGCGGTACGCGCTGGGAGATTCACATTCCCTCGATGGCCGAGCCAACCTCCGGCCTTGAGACCGAGATCAACCAGCTGTTTGCCGCCAATGGTGTGGACTCGAGCCGCACGCAGCTGTCGCAGGGCGAGACTGGCGGCCAGTCGTTCACCATCGCCTTCGTGCGCACCGCAGCGGTCACTGTCGACTCGCCAGAGAAGGCCGCTGTGGAGCAGGCGCTGATGGACAAATACGGTCCCTCGACGCGCCTCGATAGCTTCCAGACCGTCGGTGAGACGGTGCGTGGCCGCGCGATCCGCAACGCGATCTTGGCCGTGCTGCTGGCCTCGTTTGTGATTCTGATCTATCTGGCGCTCGCGTTCCGCAACACCGAGCACCCGATTCGCTATGGTGTGTGCGCGATCTTGGCGATGCTCCACGACGTTCTGGTCGTGATCGGCATGGCCTCGATCTTGGGCCAGCTGATCAACCTTGAGGTCGATGCCCTCTTCTTGACCGCGCTGCTGACTACCATCAGCTTCTCGGTTCACGACACGATTGTGGTGTTCGACCGCATCCGCGAGAACTTGCACCGCTCAAGCGCGCCATTCGAGCAGGTGGTCAACCGCTCGCTTCTGCAGACGCTGACGCGCTCGATCAACACGCAGTTTACATCGTTCTTCACGCTGGTGGCGCTGCTGCTGTTCGGCGGCGAGAGCATTCGCTCGTTCGTGTTGATCATGCTGATCGGTCTGCTCAGTGGTACGTATTCGTCGATCTTCAATGCCTCGCAGCTTCTGGTGGTGTGGCATCATCGCGAGTGGAATCGCTGGTTCAAGGGCAATCCCGCCTCTAACCCAGCGTAAGCATAGCACCAGTCGCGACAACTCAGCACAAAACAGCAGCGCCCTGGCCGTCTCTAAGGCCAGGGCGCTGCTGTTTGCTCGGTGATGAGCTTGTGGTTTATTCAGCCCGATCTGATCGTAGTGATGCCGAGTCTGCGGTAGCGTTTATGCTTGCGCGGATGCCCCACTCGGTATAGCCAACTTCATCGGCGGTACACTTAAGCTCTTGTGCGGCAATAAAGTCTGCGAGGTAGGGAGCAATCCGGCCTTCACGCACGCCTTGATCAAGGGTGGCGATCAATTCTGCAGTCCCCATACATCAGCCTCCTTATTTGTTTTGGGCGCGATATGCGCCAGGTGAATAAACACACTGATCAGGCTGCTGGGGCATAGCGCTGGTTCGGCATGTCCATGCCCAGCATGGCCTGGACAGATCACTTAGATCAGCTCGATCGCCAGCGCGACCGCCTCGCCGCCGCCGAGGCACAGGCTGGCGATACCGCGCTTTAGATTGCGCTGGCGCAGCGCATACAGCAGCGTGGTCAGCACGCGCGCGCCGCTGGCCCCGATCGGATGGCCGAGGGCGATTGCGCCACCGTTGACGTTAACACGATCCCAGTCGATGTTGAGGTCGCGCCCGTTCGCGAGGATCTGGGCGGCGAACGCCTCGTTGATCTCGAACAGGTCATAGTCTTCGATGCGCGTGTTGGTCTGCTCGAGCAGTTTGCGCACGGCGAACGCGGGGGCCGTAAAGAGTTCAAGCGGCTTCACGGCAGCCTGGGCGTAGCCGGTAATGCGGGCAATCGGTGTTGCGCCTAGCTCTTGCGCGCGCGCCATGCTGGCCACAACCACTGCGGCACCGCCATCGGTGATACCAGGCGCGTTGCCTGCTGTGACGCTGCCGTCGGCCTGGAAGGCGGGGCGGAGCTTTGCCAGCGCCTCTAGCGAGGTGTCGGGGCGCACGGACTCATCGGTGGCGACGCGAGTTGCGCCTTTGCGACCGGGCACATCGACCGGGACGATCTCGGCATTGAACGCACCGCGCTCCTGCGCGGCCATGGCTTTTTTGTGCGAGTTGAGCGCAAACTCGTCTTGGTCGTTGCGGCTGATGCTGCAGGCGTTGGCCACCCACTCAGCCGAGTTGCCCATGTGGTGGTTTTCGGTCGCGCACCACAGACCATCGTGGACGGTGGCGTCGATCAGCTCGCCGTTGCCAAGGCGATAGCCAAAGCGCGCATTGGGCAGCAGGTACGGCCCCTGCGACATATTCTCCATACCACCAGCGACCACAACATCTGCATCGCCGGCTTTAATCATGCCTGCGGCCAGCATCACGGATTTCAGGCTTGAGCCGCAGACTTTATTGATCGTCAGCGCGCCGACGCTATTGGGCAGGCCAGCTTTGAGCGCTGCTTGGCGCGCCGGTGCTTGGCCCAGCCCAGCGCTGATGACGTTGCCCATAATGACTTCATCAACGACATCGCCGGGGATACCCGCTCGTTCAAGCGCCGCCTTGATGGCGATGCCACCAAGCTCGGTGGCCGAGACGCTCGCAAGGCCGCCACCAAAGCGGCCGATTGGGGTGCGAGCGGCGCTTAGCAGGACGGGTTGACGATTCTGATCCATCGATTGTTCTCCTTAGCCGCGCCTTTGACGGCGCAAAAGCCGGAAGCAACGCTGCTGCCGGCTATGTGAAATCAACCTAACTTCTATCTTACCACATGTGTCCGTAGGTTTGCTAGTCGGCGCGCGCGAGTGCTAAATCAGCGATTCGAGCCGATCAACGATGCTGTTGAGCACACCGTAGGCCTGCTCAATTGGCGTGGCCGAGGTCATGTCAATGCCCGCCAGCTTGAGCGCATCCAGCGGGTATACCGATGATCCGGCGCGCAGGAAGGATAGGTAGTTGTCGCGCGCCCCCGGCTGATTGGCCAGCACGCCTGCGGCGAGCGCATTGGCGGCGGCGATGCCGGTGGCATACTGGTAGACATAGAAATTGGCGTACATATGCGTCGAGAACTGGCCCCAGGTGATGCCAACGCGCTCGGCATCGATCTCGACCTCACCGCCGTAGCCCTCGGCGAACAGCTCAGTCATGAGCTTGATCAGGCTGTCGGCAGTCAGGGCTTCGCCGCGCTCAACCCGCTCGTGGATCTCTAGCTCGAAGCGCGCCAGCGTGGGCATGATAAAGAAGTAGCGATGGAAATTGGCCATCGCCTCATCGATCAGCGCCAGCTGGAACTCACGCTCTGGAACACTGCGGAACAGGTGATCGCGGACCATCGCTTGGTTGAAGTTCGAGGCGACCTCGGCCACAAATAGGGTGTAGTCGCTGTACACCGGCGGCTGATTCTGCCACGTAAAGTACGAGTGCATCGAGTGCCCTAGCTCGTGCGCCAGCGTGCTCATGCCAAAGACATCGTTGTTGTAGTTCATCAAGATGAAGGGATGCGTGCCCTTGGTGCCCGATGAAAACGCCCCCGCGCTCTTGCCCTTGTTGGGGTAGATATCGACCCAGCGCTGCTCAAGCACACCGCGGCGCAGCGTGCTCACATACTCATCGCCGAGCGGTGCCATCCCAGCAACGATCCAGTCGACGGCCTGCTTGAAGGGCACTTCAAGCTTGGTCGAGGTGAGCGGAGCCTTGACATCATACACGTGCAGCTTGTTGTAGCCTAGGGCCTTGCGGCGCACCCGCCAGTAGCGGTGCCAGATCGGCTGATTCTGCTGGCAGGTTTTGATCAGCTGATGGAAAACCTCAACCGGAATATAGTTTTCGCTCAGCGAGGCTTCAAGCGATGAGCGATAGTTGCGCACGCGGGCGGTGAATACATCCTGCTTGACGCCACCAGCAAGGCAGTTGGCCAGCGTATGTTTGACCGCCAGGTGGGCATCGGCGTAGTGCTCAAACGCGCTGCGGCGCACCTCGCGATCAGGGTGCGTTAGCAGTGCGTTGATCGTGCCCTGCGTGATCTCGTACTCCTCGCCGTTGCTGCCAACAGCAGGCTGGAAGGCCATATCGGCGTCAGTGAGCACGCCGTGGGTCGCTTTAGTCGTTAGGAACGGGTCGGTGACGAGTCCCAGCACTTCTTCGACCTCCGCCGAGCGCACGTGCGCCTGGCGCTGCTGGAGCATGGCGAAGTAGTGTTTGTACTGTGCTAGCTCAGCATTGGCCTGCATCCAGCCATCGATGGTGTCAAAGCCGGTCTCGATTAGCTCTGGCTCAATAAATGCACCATTGGCGATTGCAAAGCCATACAGGCTCTTGGCCCGATCAATTTTGGCCGCAGCCGCCTGATTCGTGCTGTCAACCTCGTAGAACATGCTGGCGTAGACGTAGATCTTGCCGATCAGCATGGTGATGTCATCAATGGTGTGCAGGGCTTTCAGCAGGGTGTCGGGGCCTTCGCTGAGGTGGCCTTGAAACTGCTGCAGCTTCTCGATGTGCTGGCGGAGCGCGCCGATGGCGGACTCCCACTCTGCATCGCTCGCGAAAACGCTCGCTGCATCCCAGGTGTCCTCAACCGCAATTGCGCTTCGATCTGGAACCGTTATAGACATTGCTCCTCCTTGAGGCATGATTTCAAATGGACCAATGGTGCTGTTGCTGTGTGTTTACTCGTCATCATCATCGTCATCGTCGTCGTAGGTATCGGCGTGAAAGGTGGGATCGACATCGGGGTCGCTGATGCTGGCATCGCCGTGCTCTGGGCGCAGGTTGAGGCGATGCAGGGCGAGCAGGGCAAAGCCCCAGCCTTGATTGGGTATCAGCACGCCACGGGTTGTTTTGCTGCCGAGGCGTTGAAAGAGATCGAGGTACGCCTGCGGCAGCACATAGTCGATGATCAGCTCGTAGCCCTCGGCATGCTCGGCGGTTTCAACCTCGATATCGCTGCTTGCCGTGGCCTGGGCATAGCCGTGCAGGATCGCCTCGTCGGCGCTGAGCGCCAGCAGATTGGGCGTATGCTCTGCGGAGAGCGTGATCTGAAAGAAATCGCCGCCGGCCCGTGAGCGCCGCCGTCGGACCACCTGGCCAACGCGCAGATCAACGTGTGGCTTGCCATTGACCTGCGTGGGCTTGAGCGTATGCCAGCGCAGATCATGCTCGCTGAACACGCTCCACTGCTCCTTCGGGCTGATCTCGCGCTGGAGCTGCGGGCCATACTCGATCGGCTGCGGCAGGCGCGGCAAGCGCTTGACTCGGCTGGCGAACGTGCGCACATTGAAGCCGCGGCTCTGCAAGCGGGCGATCAGGCCAGCGCGGCGCTCGGTGAGCAGCTCGAAGGTGTGCCCAACCCGCACACCTTCGCCTTTGAGATACGGGTGCATACGGGCGTTGTGCACGATAAACGTATTCGGCGCGATTTCATCAAGGTCGATCTGGAAATTGTCCCTTTTGGTCCGGCGTGCCATCAGTACTGTTCCTCGATCCGTGATTGTAGCGGTGCGGTGTAGGCGTGGCACATTGCCACGGCTAGGGCATCGGCGGCGTCATCAGGCTGGGGGATCGCATCAAGCCCCAGCGTCATTTGGACAAGATGCTGCATCTGCTGCTTGTCCGCGCGGCCATAGCCAACGACGGCCTGCTTGACCGCCATGGGCTTGTATTCGGCGATGGACAGCCCCGCCTGCGCGAGCACTAGCAGCGCGATCCCGCGGGCGTGGCCGACGGCAAGCGCCGTTGTGACATTCTTTGAGAAAAAGAGCTCTTCGACGGCCGCAGTGGTTGGCTTGTGCTCTGCCACCACATGTGCCAGTGCATTGTACAGCATCTCTAGACGCTGGGGTAGCGCTGTTTTTGCTGGCGTTGTGAGCGCGCCGTAAGCCACAAGCTGAAGATCAGAGCCGTCGGCATCGATAATGCCCCAGCCCATGATCGCTGTACCGGGATCAATTCCAAGAATACGCATGATGCTCCTTCTGCTAGTCGCGCCGCCGCGCCAGCTCTGGTGCCAGGCCGTAGTAGGTCTCTGGGCGCAGGGCCAGCAGCTCGTCGCGCACCTCTGGACGCACATCGAGCTGATTGATAAAGGCATGCAGATCAGCAAGCGTGATCTGTTTGCCACGGGCGAGCTGTTTCATGGCCTCGTATGGCTCTGGGAAGTGCTCACGGCGCAGGATCGTCTGAATGGCCTCGGTGAGCACCTCCGGATGGGCGATTAGCTCGCTGCGGGCCTGCTCGGCATTGAAGGCCAGCTTGCGTAGCCCGCGCAGCAGCCGCCGGTAGCCAAAGAGGCTGTGGCCGAAGGCGACGCCGAGGTTGCGCAGCACGGTGCTATCGGAGAGATCGCGCTGCAGCCGCGAGATCGGCAGCTTGCGCCCGAAGAACTCTAGCAATGCGTTGGCCAGCAGCAGGTTGCCCTCGGCGTTTTCAAAGTCGATCGGGTTGACCTTGTGCGGCATGGTTGACGAGCCGACCTCGCCGGCCACGCTGGATTGCCCAAACAGCCCGTCGCTGATGTAGCGCCAGATGTCCTGGGCCAGATCAACCAAGATGGTGTTGGTGCGGCGCAGCGCATCGCCTAGCTCGGCTAGGCTGTCGTGTGGCTCGATCTGCGTGGTCAGCAGCGTTGGCTCCAGGCCCAGGAATTTGACGAACGCGCTGCTGAAGCGGATCCAGTCTACATCCGGTGCGGCGACCTGGTGGGCGGCGAAGGTGCCAGTCGCGCCGTTGAGCTTGCCGGTAAGGCTGGTGGTGGTGAGCTGGCCGAGGGCGCGGTTGAGGCGGGCGGCGAAGACCGCGATCTCCTTGCCCATCGTGGTCGGTGTGGCGGGCTGACCGTGGGTGCGCGCCAGCAGCGGGGCGTCGGCGAGATCGAGCTGTAGATCGCGCAGCAGGCTCAGCACCTCGCCGAGTGCTGGCAGCAGCACGAGATCACGGGCCTCCTGCACCATCAGCGCATAGCTGAGGTTGTTGACATCCTCTGATGTGAGCGCCCAGTGGATGGCCTCCTGGTAGTCGCTGAGGCCCATGCCGCTCAAGCGCTCGCGGAGCCAGTACTCCACGGCTTTCACATCATGGTTCACCTTGCGATCCCACTGGTAGATCGCGGCGGCATCGTTCATGCTGAACTGACGGTAGAGATTGCGCAGCGCACCAGACTGCTGCCCATCGAGGGGCGCAACAAAGGTGATGCGTGGCGAGCGACTAAGGAACAGCAGATACTCAACCTCAACTCGCACCCGGTAGCGCCACAGCGCTGCTTCGCTAAAGTGAGCTGCGAGCGGCTCCACCTCGGCCCGGTAGCGGCCATCAAGTGGGCTAAGCGCGTTTAATGCTGGTGGATCAAACGATGGCGTTGTCACGGTTGCTCCTGTTGCTAAATCAAGCGTTGTGCCAATTGTACCATTCTCGTTTAGGAGTTTGGCTACGTATAAACTCAACATAATGTTCATCAATGTTCATATTTTAAGCGGGCCTAGAGCGCGTACAATGGAACGACACAGGCACGTTGCCCACCCCCAAGGAAAGGAAGCTCATATGCAGACGACACTCGTACCGGAAGAACGCGCCGTGCGCTTTTCACTCCGTGACATTGTGCTCGGTGCGCTGGCGGGCATCATTGGTGGCCTCGCGATGGGGCTGGTGGCGATGATCACTGCTGCGGCCTACGGCCTCAACGTCTGGCGACCGCTAGAGGAGATCGCAGGTGTCTTCAGTCCTGCGCTGATGGCGAGCGCTGACACATTGCAGCTCTCGGCAATCATTGTTGGCACGCTGGTGCACTTTGGCCTCTCGGCGCTGCTGGGGGTGCTATTCGTGGTGCTTTACCGCGGGGTGTTTAATCTCCCATCAACCATGATGGCCTTTCCGCTCGCGTATGGCTTTATCTACGGTCTGGTGATCTGGGGTGTGAGTGGGCTGATCACCTCAGGGATTAGCATCTCGGCACGTGATTTCACGCCATCGTTTATTGTTCAGCATCTTGTATTTGGCCTGGTGGTTGGCCTCTTCTACGGAGCTGTGCGCCCGGCACGCGCGTATCTACCGCGCTACTAGCCATCGTTGATTAATGCCGACAGCGCCGCGACAGTCTTGCTAGGCTGTCGCGGCGCTGTTGTATGCGCTAGCGGCGTGGGATGTGCAGGGCAAAGGTGCTGCCCTGGCCAGGGGCGCTCTCAAGGGTGATCGCGCCGCCGTGGGCCAGCGCAACATGGTTGGCGATCACCAAGCCCAGCCCAGCGCCGCCGACGCCGGCGAGCGTATCGTCGAGGCGCACGAATGGCTCGAAGATGCGCTGCTGATCCTCGGCGGCGATGCCGATGCCGGTATCTTGAATGCCGATCACAATGTCATCGGGTGTGGGGGTGATGCTGATGGTGATGGTGCCACCGCTTGGTGTGTACTGGCTCGCGTTATCCAGCATGTGGCGCAGCGCATTTTCCACGCTCATCTCATCGAGGTCGATATGCAGTGGGCCGCTGTCCGTGTTAAAGGTGCAGGTGAGCGTCTGCTGGCGCTCGCTGATCTGGCGGCTGATATCGTTGCAGGTGCGTGTGACCAAGGCGTAGATATCTACGGTCTCGCGCTCTAGCTCGGTGGAGCGCACCTGCTGCAAAAAGATCAGGTCATTGATATGGCGCATCAGGCGGCTGCTATTGCGCTGGATGAGCTGTGTCGCGTCGCGCTGCTGCTCGGTGAGCGGGCCGAGCGCCTGCATATTGAGCAAGTCGATATAGCCATGGATGACAGTCAGCGGTGAGCGCAGCTCGTGCGAGATCGTGGCTAGGAAGTCGTTTTTGGCCTTATCGAGCAGCAGCAGGCGCTCGTTGGCGGCCTCAAGCTCGCGGATATGCTCCTCTAGGCGTGTGACCAGCTGCTGGCTATACTCGCGCATATAGGTTGGCGCTTCGGCGGCGGGCAGGCGTTCGCGGCTACCGCCAAGGTACTCGGCCACCTGCTGTGGCAGCGCGCGTGGATCGATCGGCTTCGAGATATAGCCATCGCAGCCAGCGGCGAGGGCGCGCTCGCGGTCGCCGATCATCGTGTTGGCGGTGATCGCGATGATCGGCACGCTGCTGAGGTTGGGCAGGGCCTTGAACTTCGTGGCTAGCTCGTAGCCGTTGAGGCCCGGCAGATTAATATCCATCAGGATGAGATCGGGCGGGTGTGCCTGGGCCAGCTCAAGCCCCACCGCGCCGTCGTCGGCGATGTCGAGCGTATAGCTGCGGCTGAGCACCCGGCGCACGAGGCGCTGGTTATCGGGGTTGTCCTCAATATCAGTAGATCACAGGATTGGCTCGGGTGGCGTGTAGGGTCGGTACGGTGCGAGCGGGATAGCCCGAACCATGCCGTAGATGGCCGTTACGGCAT
>JABXJS010000074.1 GCA_013538855.1 Herpetosiphonaceae bacterium | reverse complement strand
GCTGGAGCAGGCCGCAGCGGAGCGCGCCTGCTCCAGCAGCGTCCCGCCCGCTGATTCACCCGTCGCCTGGCTGGCGCAGCCCACCGTCACCCAAGGGGTACCCGGTGCGATGCACAAAGCAGCGGGCTAAAATTGTTGATGCTCAGCACCGTGGTTGCACGCAGGCCGCAGCGGAGCGCACCTGCTCCAGCAGCGTCCCGCCCGCTGATTCACCCGTCGCCTGGCTGGCGCAGCCCACCGTCACCCAAGGGGTACCCCGTGCGATGGACAGAGCAGCGGGCTAGAAGTGCAGCAGCGTGAGTCGTGGTGCAGCCTAGGCGCACCATGGAGCGGCGGGGCAGCGGCGACGGTGTGCCGCCAGGTGTAAAGACATTCAGCACCCGCAGCCTCGGAGCCACACCGGCGAACGAGCGCGGCAGCACCAGCGCCGACTCGATCAAGCCGCCGCAGCGAGCATCTGCGGCGCTGGCTTTCGCCTAAAACAACTGCCGATTGATTGGCCTAGCTCCCAGTCAGCATCCATAGCCCGTTGCCCCAGCTGCGCGGAGCGACAGAGAGGAGCACATGACAGCAGCACGCTACGCACCGCACAGCCGCACTTGGAAAATGGATGCGGATGAAGAACACGCAGAGCCGCTGGGCATAGCCTTTGACAGCAGCGAACACAGGAAAGAATGGTGCACGATGAAGAACACCCAGAGCCGCTGGCCGTAGCCTTTGACAGCAGCGCGCACTGGCAGCCTACGCGCTACTACCTGCTAGAATTTGCGGCCGTCTCTGTGCTCTAGTGTCTACAAATTGGCGTTGTTGGCTGGATCTTCCTTGATGCAGTGATCAGTGCGCTGGCACAGGGATGCCTGCAGATGGGCGCACTCATTATCGTGGCGCTGTATCTCCTGCTGCTGCTTGACGTGGGGCTGGCGTGGACAACACTGCTGCGCTACCACCGCAGCAAGCAGCCGCATCTGCTGCGCCTGCATCAGATCAGCCACTCCATCGTAATGCTGTCGGCAGTGTTTGTGCTGGCGGCCTCATGCTGGATGCTGGACAGCGGCCGGCCAAGCTTTCCGCCATGCTAGAACGGGGAACACTATGGCTGTAACAATCAGCGCGCTGACAGCACAGCTCATACTCGCCAGCGGCGATCTCTTCCAGTCCAGCGCACAGACCCTGACCGTGGCGGTCAACACCGTCGGCGTGATGGGCAAGGGCCAGGCGTTGCAGGCTCGCCAGCGCTTCCCTGCGCTGTACCCGGTGTACCGCGAGTGGTGCCAGCAGGGCGCGCTGCGCATCGGCGTGCCGCGCATCTATCGACAGGCGGCGGACAGCGCGCCGTGGCTGCTGCTGTTTCCCATCAAAAGTCACTGGCGGCAGACGTCCGATCTGGCCGGCATCGCGGCGGGCTTGCAGTGGCTGGTTGACCACGCCGAGGAAGCGGGCATCGAGTCGCTGGCGCTGCCAGCGCTTGGCTGCGGGCTTGGACAGCTGGCGTGGAGCGCTGTGGGGCCGTTGATGTGTCGGTATCTTAAGCAGCTGCCTTTTCCAATCGCGCTCTATGTACCGCATGAGCACCAGCCGCCGGAGGAGCAGCTTACGGCGGATTTCCTGCTGTAAGGCGAACTTATAGCAGCTTAACCTTGTGAGGAGACAACACGTATGGCCGAGCAAAAGCCAAGTGTACGACCAGCGCTGACAGCAGACACACGCGTCGAAGATTTTCGCCAGTTCTACTGGCTCAAGCAAGAGCTGGCCGACTTCTGCCGCCAGCACGGGATCAGCGCCAGCGGCGGCAAGCTGGACCTCGCCCGCCGGATCGAACTGTTTCTGACGAGCGGGCAGATCGAGACGGCCCCAGCCAAGCGCACACGCGCAGCGCGCGCCGAGGCTGCGCCAGAGACGCTGACGCTTGAGACGGTGATCCATGCGGGCTTTGTGTGCACGCAGCGCCACCGCGCCTTCTTCAAGTCGGTGATCGGGCCGAAATTTCACTTCTCCACCGCGCTGCAGCGCTTCTTCGCCGAGAACGTGGGCAAAACCTATCAGGACGCCGTCGACGCCTGGCACGCCGAGCAGGCCCAGAAGCGCCAGCCGGACCACCAGACGCGCATCGCCCCGCAGTTTGAGTACAATCAGTTCATCCGCGACTTCTTCAGCGATGCGCAGAACCACGGCAAAACCCGCCAGGACGCCATCGACGCCTGGAAGCGCAAGCGCAGCCAGCCCGGCGACAACCGCTACACCCCCGCCGACGCCCAAGCCGACACAGAGGCCGTATAGGTCAGCAGCGCCCGCCGCATTTTCAGCCCTGCTACTGCGTCGGGGCGCAGGGTGGCGGCGAGCGCAGCCAGCTGGTGGTCTGGGCGGAGCCGAGGAGGCGGCTGCCAGCGCCGGAGAGGGCGCTGCCGGACGGGCCGCCGGCGTCGCCCCAGTAGTTGTCGTCGAGCGTGAGCGCCGTGTCGGACAGCGCGCCGTTGCCGCCGACCTGGCCGAGGCTGTTGTTGGCGATGTCGAGCTGCGGCGCGAGGCCGTTGAGCTGCGCGGCGAGCGCGGCCTGCTTGGTCTGGATGGTGTTGCAGGTGACGCTGGCCTGGAAGGTCTCGACGGCCTGGAGCACGAGGCCGAGCTGGTCGGGCTGCACGATCAGCGTGTTTTTGATCGTGACCTGGGTCTCGATCTGCTGCACGAGCACGTGGATGGTCGCGGCGGTCGCGGCCATCTGGTTGGCGCTGATTGTGGCGGTGTCGAGGCTGAAGCTGTTGCCGCGCAGCAGCTCGACGCCGATAGCCGGCGTACTGCCGAGCGTGTTGCGCTGCATCGTCAGGTTGGAGAGCGTGACCGCGCCGTTGTAGATCAGGATGCCGCCCTTGCTGGCGGTGATGCTGGAGTTGCGCATGGCCAGCGTGCCGCTCTGCACCAGAATGGCGCGCGTCTCGGAGCCTGCGCCCTCGATGAGCAGATGGTCGATGCTGGCCTGGCCGCCGCGGATGATGTCTAGCTCGCCCCAGGCGGCGCTGCTGGTGCCCATGAAGCGCACCGGCGCGCCATCGACGCCCGCCACCTCCAGCGCGCCGAGCACCTGGAGGCTTGCGCCAGGGCTGAAGCGCACCTCGACGCCGGACTCAATCGCCAGCGTCGCATCCGGCGAGACAACATAGGTGGCGTCGATGAAGACCGGGCTGTCGGCCAGCGTCCAGCGATTTTCGCCGATCAGGCTCACCGTGCCGGTGGCTGGCGTGGTCGCGCCGCCGCCGCTTGTGGCAGCGGTGACAACCGTAGGCACAGCAACACCAGCAGCAGCCGGATCAACGGTCGGCGTCACAGCAGTCGACGAGCTGGACGAGAAGCTGAGCTTGCCGGAGAACAGATTGCGCACAAAGGTGCCGATCTGCTGGCGGCTGGTGATCAGCGCCACAGCCACCACGATGGCGAACAGCGGCACCAGCACCTGCACCATCCAGCCAGGGATGAGCGGGCGGTCGGAGATGCGCGCCTGAAGCTGCTGGGCCAGCTCCTCGTTTTGCTCGGGCATGACGTTGACGGTGAACGGGTACATCTGCGACTGGCCGGCCCAGCGGCGCTTTTCGAGCCGCGCCGTCAGCCGCACCACCTGCGTCGCGCCGGGCGCAACCGTCACAATGCCGGGCACGAAGGTGAAGCGCACCAGCTCCTCGTTGTCGCGGGCGCTTAGCTCGAAGGTCTGGGCCTGGTTGGAGCGGTTGACGATCTCCAGCGTAAAGCGGCCCTGACGGCGCACAGTGCGATCGAGCGGGAACATGTTCAGGCGAAACTCAGTGAAGGGCCGAATATCGAGCACGCCGGACAGCAGCGACGGCTGATCGGGGCGCTTCTCGGAGCGGGCGAGGATGCGAAAGCGGTTGGGGCCGGCGCTGCTCTGCGACGAGCGCGGCGGGCTGAGGATCAGCTGGGCCTCGGAGCGGGCGTTGGGCAGCAGCGACAGCGCGTCGGGCGTCAGCACCGCCCACTGATTGGGCACGCCGCTGATCTCCAGCTTGATGCGGTCCACAATGTTGGAGCGATTCTGAATCGAGATCGTGGTTGTTGCCGCGCCGCCGGCCTCGGTCGAGAGCATCGAGTTGGTCAGGGCGACAAAGATCGGCTCAAAGCCGTCGTCCTGCGTCACAGCGGGCTGCGGCGGCTCGGGCGCTGGCGTGAGCACGACGGTTTCGGCGGCAGCGGGCGCTGGGCGCGCGGGGGCCCGGCG